>NZ_FQZG01000005.1 GCF_900141915.1 Tessaracoccus bendigoensis DSM 12906
TGAGCACTAACCGGAAAATGACTTGGGGGTGGGCAGGGTCTTGCGCCCCGGGGGTGGGTTCCGGGGTGTGAGGGTTGTTAGGGGTCAGGCCATGGGTTGTAGGGAGACTTGGTAGCCGAGTGCTTGGAGGTCTCTGACGTGGTTTCGGACCTTTCGGTTACCGTCCACGCGGGTGGCGTAGTGGTCTGCTCCGAGTTCTTGGTACGGGGTTTCGGGGTTGGCCAGGAGGTGCCAGATAGAGACCAGGATCGAACGGGCGACCGCTACCAGGGCTTTGAGTTTGCCGCGGCGTTTCACAATACGGCGGTACCGTTGGCCGTAGAAGGTGTGGGTTCTACCTGCCGAGCTGGCTGCTTCACCGAGGACCCCTTTGAGGTACGGGTTACCTTTGCCGGTGCGACCGTTGGTTCGTTTCGCTCCGGATTGGATGGTACGAGGCGACAGTTTCGCCCAGGACACCAGATGGGCTGGAGTGGGGAACCGGCTCATGTCGAGGCCGATCTCAGCGATGATGGTCTGGGCGCTACGAGTGGCGATACCAGGGATCTTGCTGAGACGCTCAACAGCAGGCGAGACCACGGCATCGGGTCCGGTGCCGATGCCCGGGCCGGTGACGCCATCTCGATCGGTTCCCTGCGCTGCCGGGATCTGATCGATCAACTCGGTCAGCCGGCCGGTGATCTGGTCGATCTGACGGGTCAGGGAATCGATCTGGTTGAGCAGGATCCGGGCAAGTTCACCATGATGGGTATCGAACCGGCCGGTGAGAGCTTCGACCAGTTCAGCATGCTTGACCTTCATCCGGCCCCTGGCCAAACCAGCCAGCACCTTCGGGTCCCGCTCGCCAGCGATCAACGCTTCAATCATGTCGCGTACCGAGAGCGTGTCCATCGAACTGGCCACGGCCGATACCTTGATCAGAGCATCCTCGAGCAACTTCTCCAACCGGGCATAGTGGCGGGTGCGTTCATGGGTCAGATCGACCCGCATCCGGGAGTAGTCCCGCAGCACCCGAATCTCAGTAGGAGGCACGAACGAGGGCCTCAGCATTCCCCGCTCGGTCAGCTTCGCTAACCACACCGCGTCCAACTTGTCGGTCTTCGGACGCCCAGGAGCCTGTTTGACGTCATGGGCCCTGACCAGCTGCACATCCAACCCGGCAGCCTCCAGCAGATAGAACCAGATCCGCCAGTAATCGCTGGTGGCCTCCAAAGTGACCTTCATGACCTGCTCCTGGACCAACCGGTCACACATCTCGATCACCGCGTTGGTCGTGGCAGGCACCTCCCACACGCGATTGGATCGTTTCTGTTTGACCGGGTCAGGTACCCGTAGGCACACCATCCCCGAAGCCTTACCAACATCGACAGCAGCCACCCGCTCCAGGATCTGCTCATGATCCTCATCCGAGAACTCCTCAGGCTCCATCATCGCCGCACCCTCCCTTCCGTTGAACAGCAGCGAATCACTCAACAACGGGTGCCCAGGGGGCCAAGTCAGGTAAAAAGCTGAACTCTAACCGGCGTGCTCGTAGCAACAGTGCGCGACCCGAAGGGTCAAGGCCCAACGCCAGACTATCCGACGGGTTCCAGTCCCAAAGTGTGTCACCGGCGTCACGGGCACCCAGCCCCATTTTCACGCCCGCGCGGCGTCCACGGAAGTGGAAAGATGGACTATCCGGGGTTCGATGGGCCAGGAGCGCTCCAAATGGCCAATTCGGGCATCGAACCCGGACTAGTGCTCAACGCCAACTCAACCCGAGCGCTCCACCCGAACGGGGAAGCCCCCGGGTCGGGCGGGCCGACTACTTCTTCTTGTGGGAGATGACGCCCTCGGCGACGTCGCGCATCGACTTGCGCATGTCCATCGCAGTCTTCTGAATCCAGCGGAACGCCTCCGGCTCGGTCAGGCCGAGGTCGGTCTGGAGGATGCCCTTTGCCTGGTCGATGATCTTGCGGCTCTCGAACCGGTCTTCAAGATTGGCCAGCTCATCCTCGATCGCGGTGATCTCCTGGAAACGTCCCATTGCGATCTCGATCGCGGGCACCACGTCGGACGCGCCGAACGGCTTGACGACGTAGGCCATCGCCCCCGCGTCACGGGCCCGCTCGACCAGATCGCGCTGGCTGAAAGCGGTGAGCATCACGATAGGTGCGATGCGCTCCTCCGCGATGATCTCGGCGGCGCTGATGCCGTCCATCTTGGGCATCTTGACATCCAGGATGACCAGATCGGGGACGAGTTCCCTGGCGAGCTTGACAGCCTCTTCGCCGTCCGAGGCCTCGCCGACCACGTCATATCCCTCTTCTGTCAACAACTCGACCAGGTCGAGGCGGATCAGCGCCTCATCCTCGGCAACGAGCACGGTTGGTTTCTTGTTCATGTTATTTGGCACCTTTCCCTCGCCCCGGGAGGCGAGCTTCGCTGGTCAACCCCCGTGAATACTACCGTTCACAGGCGAGTTTGCCCACTGAGCGCGCAACCCGGTTTTATGGCTAGAATGATCCCTGCCCTGCCCGGGTGGCGGAATGGTATACGCGGACGGCTCAAACCCGTCTGGCCGAAAGGCCTTAGGGGTTCGACTCCCCTCTCGGGCACGAAAGAAGGCCGGGACCCAATGGGCCCCGGCCTTCCTGATTCAGGTCACTGATCCTCGAGGGTGTCCTTGACCTTGTGCACGCGCAGGTTGTTGGTCTTGCCAGGCACGCCCATCGGGGAGCCGGACACGATGACGATGCGCTCTCCGACCTCGATCATGCCCTTGTCACGGAGCTCGCGGTCGACGGCTTCGACCATGTCCTCCTGCTGGGTGAACTCCGGCGTGATCTGCGTGTCGACGCCCCACGTGACGGTGAGCGTCTGCCTGGTCGACTTCTCGGGAGAGAACACCAGCATGGGGATCGGGGACCGCAGACGTGCGAGCCGACGACCCGTGTCACCGGACTTGGTGAACGCCACCAGGTAGCGCGCACCGACCCGCTCGGCGACCTCGGTTGCCGCCTTGGCGAGGATGCCACCGGTGGTGTGCGGGTCCCAGTCGATGATGTGGATCTCGGCGTGGCCCTCGCGCTCGGTCTTCTCGACGATGCGCGCCATGGTGGCTACGGTCTCGACCGGGAAATCTCCGACGGAGGTCTCGCCCGACAGCATCACCGCATCGGCGCCGTCGAGGATGGCGTTTGCCACGTCGGAGGCTTCGGCGCGCGTGGGGCGCGGGTTCGTGATCATCGACTCAAGCATCTGAGTCGCGACAATGACCGGCTTCGCCCACTTGCGGGCGGCGCGGATGATGCGCTTCTGGACCAGCGGCACCTCTTCGAGGGGCAGCTCGACACCCAGGTCGCCACGGGCGACCATGAACGCGTCGAACGCATCGATGATTTCCTGCAGGTTAGCGATGGCCTGCGGCTTCTCAAGCTTCGCGATGACAGGTAGGCGACGGCCAACCTCATCCATGATCTCGTGGACCCGCTTGATGTCGTCGCCGGAACGCACGAACGAAAGGGCGATCATGTCGACGTCCTGGCCGAGCGCCCAGCGCAGGTCACGCTCGTCCTTGTCGGACAGGGCGGGCACCGAGACAGCGACACCGGGCAGGTTGATGCCCTTGTTGTTCGACACCGGGCCGGGGACGGTGACCTCACACACGACATCGGTCTCGGTCACCTCAAGCGCACGCATCCCGACTTTGCCGTCGTCGATGAGGATCTGGTCGCCGACATTCACGTCGCCCGGCAGGCCCTTGTAGGTGGTGGAGCAACGCTCCTGGTCCCCCATGATGTCGTCGACCGTGATGGTGAACCGGTCGCCACGCTCGAGGTGGATCTTGGCATCGTCGGCGAACCTGCCGAGACGGATCTTCGGACCCTGTAGGTCGGCGAACACGCCGATGGTCTTGCCGGTGAGTTCCGAGGCGGCACGCACATTCCTGAGGCGGGTGCCATGCTCGTTGTAGTCGCCGTGGCTCATGTTGAGTCGCGCGACATTCATGCCGGCGTTCACGAGTTCGACGAGGCGGTCAACTGTCTCGGCCGACGGGCCGAGTGTACAAACGATCTTTGCTCTACGCACGGCCATAGCCTACCCGAACGCGCGCGCCTACCCCATAGAGGTCGGGTTACCCGGCCCTGACCATCCCGAGCGCGTGCGCGAGATCTGCCGGGTAGGGAGATTCGAAGTGGACGAACTCCCCGCGGGTAGGGTGCGTGAACCCCAGCCCGACCGCGTGCAGCCACTGCCGCACCAGCCCCAGTTCGGCCGAAAGCCCGGGGTCGGCGCCGTAGAGCGGATCACCGACGCAGGGATGACCGATCGCAGCCATGTGCACCCGGATCTGGTGCGTGCGACCGGTTTCGAGGTGGACCTCCAGCAGCGTCGCGGCCCGGTGCGCCTCGAGCGTCTCGTAGTGCGTCACAGAGTGTCTGCCACCGTCGACGATGGCCATCTTCCAATCCGCGCTGGGGTGTCGCCCGATCGGCGCCTCGATGGTGCCGACGAACGGGTCGGGGTGGCCTTGGACGAGCGCGTGGTAGGTCTTTTCCACCACGCGGTCGCGGAAGGCCTGTTTGAGCACCGAGTAGGCGGCCTCTGACTTGGCGACAACCATCAGCCCGCTCGTGCCGACGTCAAGTCGGCTGACGATCCCCTGCCGCTCGGCGGCCCCCGAAGTCGACACCGCCACCCCCGCCGCCGCGAGATGCTCGGTTATGGACGGGCCATCCCACCCGAGGCTCGGATGGGCCGCTACTCCGACCGGTTTGTCGACCACGACGATGTCCGCGTCCTCGAAGACGATGCCGACGCCGTCGGCCAGTTTGGGCTCGACACGCTCAGGGGCCGACTCCTCGACCAGTTCGAGGAGCTCGCCACCAGTGACGCGCTGCGACCCCTTCACCACGACGACGCCGCCAAGGAAGAGCGAACCCGAGTCGATCAGCGACTCCACCCTTGACCGGCTGTAACCCGACACGCGGGCCGCTGCCACGTCGACCCGTTCCCCTGCCAGGGCGTCGGGCACGATGAAGAGGCTCAACTCTGCCCCTCCGGTCGCCTGTCGCCCACGAAGCTCATGATCACGATGATCACGGCCGCGAACGTGATGCACATGTCGGCCACGTTGAAGATAGCGAAGTTGGGCAGTTGGAACATGTCCACGACGTGACCGTGCAGCGGAGCGGGCGGCTGGAGGATCCGGTCGATCAAATTGCCAGTAATTCCGGCCATCAGCAGGCCGAGGGCGATCGAATGCCAAAGCCGCGTAATGCGGGGCAACGCATAACCGAGGCATGCGAGCAGCGCGATGATCGCGAAACTGGAGAAGACGACAGTCGCGTTGGCCCCCATCCCGAACGCGGCGCCGGGGTTCCGGATCAGGTTGAGCTTGAGGAGCGGGCCGAGAACCTCGACGGGCTGGCCCGGGGTCAGGTATGCGACGGAGGCCCACTTGACCAGTTGGTCGAGGCCGATGCCCAGGATTGCGATACCGCAGGCGATCAGGCCGACACCGCGGTGTCGGAAACTCAGCGTCGTTCCTCTCGTTGCTTGCACGAGACGCACAAAGTGGCCCGTGGGAACACCTGGAGGCGGCCCTTGCCGATCGGCTGGCCGCAGACCTCACAAAGGCCGTAGCCGCCCTCGTCGAAGCGGGTGATGGCGAGCCTGAGCTGTTCGGCCATCTCGCGCACGTTCGCGGCGAGGGAGACTTCCTGGTCGCGCTCGAAGTTGCTCGACCCGACGTCTGCGGGATCGCGGCCTGCGCCGTCGGTGCCCCCCCTTCAGAAGGGACTCCAACTCCGCCTCGGTGACGGCGATCCGGCGCTCGACGCGCGAGAGTTCATCTTGGAGGTCGGCGCGCTGTTCGGCAACCTCCTCGTCGGTCCACGGATCCTCCCCATCGAGGACAGGGAGGACGACCGTAGGCTGGTCGGCATTCTTGGGCGTCGACATGACTTGTTTCTTTCTCGGGTCCGGACTGTTCGCCGAAGGCTACACCAGAAACGGGCCAATGCAAGACCAGATCTGGGACAAGAGAAAAGTCGGCGCCGAAGCGCCGACTCTCCAATGGATTTCCGCCTCGGCTACGACTGATCCGCGTTCGCCAGCGCATCAAGTCGAGGGGTTTCGGAGCGCTTCTGCGCCAACTCGGGCACGCCGAGCGGTTCTGGGCGGTCCTCATTGAGCGAGCCGAGGAGACGCTGAAGTGAGCCGGTGAGGTTTTGGCGGTAGGAGCTCTCGAAGTCGCGCAGCGCATCCACCTTGTCGGTGAGTTCGCTCTGCTCGCGCTCCAGGTCGGCGAACAGATCACGTCGACGTTCCGCGGTTTCCGCGTCGAGCGCAGCGGCCCGCTCGTCTGCCTCGCGAGTGGCCTGTTCCGCGTTGATCCTCGCCTCGGACTCGACACGGTCGGCCTTGGTGCGGGCATCCGTCTTGATCTCGGTGGCGCGCTCTTCGGCTTCGTAGATCTTGCGCTCTGCCTCGGTCTGTGCCTCGTCGACAAGCGTTGTCGCCTGATCGGTCGCCATCTGAAGCAACCTTGTGACGGCCGGGGCCGCCTCCGCGCTGGCGGTGACGACCAGGTGCTCGGTTCCTGAGGCCGCCCCGGAGGTAACGTGCTCGGTGCGAACCCGGTCGAACTCGGTGCGGACCTGCTCAAGCTGGTTGCGCAGCGAATCGTTCTCGGCGGAAAGCTCACGGATACGACCCTCGGCGGCTTCCTGCGCCGCCGAAGCATTGCCGGACGATCCGATGACGCCGCTCAGCCGCTCGATCTCGGCCTTGAGCTGTTCAATCTCACGGTCTTTGCCTTCTACGGTGCTGCGCAACTCCTGGTCGTCGGTGCCCTCCGGCTGCACGGCCGTGCCCGATGCCGAGTCGAGCTCACGGTGCAGCCGCTCGCGTTCCTTATCGAACTCGTCGAAGGTCAACTCCACCTTGTCGATGAAGGAATCGACGTCTCCGACCTGGTAACCGGACTCGCCGCGACGCGTCATACGGAAGCGGATCTGACGGACCTCATCGAGGGTCAAGCTCATGTTTGCTCCAAGTTAACTGTTACTGAGTGGGTGACCGGTGGTCATGGATAGCCTAGCCGCCCCGGAGTACGCCAGAAAAAGCACCCACCCCAAGGCGCGCAGGCGACTCAGCTCTGGTTGAAGAACCCGCCGGTCGCGATGCGTTCCTTGTCCTCCGGGCCGACCACCAGGTGCTCTGGACAAAGCAGGAACACCTTCGAACTGACCCGTTCGATATTGCCCCGCATCCCGAAGATCAGCCCGGCCGCGAAGTCGACGAGGCGCTTGTCCTCACCGTCTTCCATATCCGACAGGTTCATGATGACGGGGATCCCGTCGCGGAAGTTCTCACCGATGACCCTCGCTTCGTTGTACGAGCGGGGACGCACAGAGACGATGCGGCTCAAGTCGGCAACCTCCTTCTCAGCGACAGGGACGATCTGAGGAGGTCGGCGGGCGGGAAGCTGCGCCACCGGAGGAGCCTCGCGGACAGGCTCCTCATCGACGTAGACATCGCTGGTGAGTTCGCTGTCAGCGTCGAACGATTCGTTGTCGTAGCGACCGTCCTCGACGAGCCCCATCCACGCAGCAAGCTTGCGAACGCCCACGATGCCTCCTTAATTGGTATCAGTGGAAGGTTAACCCGCCCGACCGACTTAGGAAAATGCGACGCGCCGCATCACTTCATGAAGTCGGGAACATCCAGGTCGTCGTCGTCGAACCGGGGAGCAGGCCGGGGCGCCGGTGCAGGCGCAGGGGCGGGGCGCAGGGTCGGCATCGGGCTGGCCTGAGGCACTGAGGAGTTCATCGCCTGCCTGGGCTGCGCCAGCGGGCGGGACTCCGCCGGACGCAGCTGCCGCTTCTGCGGCTGACCGCCGTCGAACCCGGCCGCGATCACCGTCACGCGGACCTCGTCTCCGAGCGCGTCGTCGATCACGGTGCCGAAGATGATGTTGGCCTCGTCGTGCGCCGCCTCCTCGATCAGTTCAGCGGCTGCCGAGACCTCGAAGAGGCCCAGGTCGGAGCCACCGGCAATCGAAAGGAGAACCCCGTGGGCGCCGTCGATGCTGGCCTCAAGCAGCGGGGAGGAGATGGCCATCTCCGCGGCGGCGCGCGCGCGGTCCTCGCCTCGCGCCGAACCGATGCCCATGAGGGCGGAGCCGGCCTGACTCATGATGGACTTGACGTCTGCGAAGTCGAGGTTGATGAGACCGGGGGTGGTGATCAGGTCGGTGATGCCCGAGACACCCTGCATCAGCACCTGGTCAGCCTGCTTGAACGCCTCGAGGATGGCGACCTGATGGTCGGTCATCTGGAGGAGCTTGTCGTTGGGGATGACGATGAGGGTGTCAACCTCTTCCCTCAACGACTCGATGCCAGATTCGGCCTGAGTGGAGCGGCGACGCCCCTCGAAGGAGAACGGGCGGGTGACGACACCGATCGTCAACGCGCCGAGCGAACGGGCGATCTTTGCGACGACAGGTGCGCCGCCGGTGCCCGTGCCACCGCCCTCACCCGCGGTGACGAACACCATGTCGGCGCCCTTGAGTGCCTCTTCGATCTCGTCGGAATGGTCCTCTGCGGCCTGACGGCCCTTCGACGGGTCCGCCCCGGCGCCGAGACCGCGGGTCAGTTCACGGCCGATGTCGAGCTTGACGTCGGCGTCGCTCATGAGGAGCGCCTGCGCATCCGTGTTGACGGCGATGAACTCGACGCCGCGGAGCCCGGCTTCAATCATGCGGTTGACCGCGTTGACGCCGCCGCCGCCGACTCCGACGACCTTGATTACCGCGAGGTAGTTCTGTGATGCGCTAGCCATGGCCGCAAGGTTATGTGAGCTTTCAAGCCCTAGTCCAACCGGCCGCGTGTTTCGGGCCGGATTGACCTAAAGCTGCACTTCAGGGTTTATGGAGGGTTCGCCGTTTAGCCTTGCTGGGGTGTCTCGGCGCCGAATTGGGGTGCATCCGTGGTGCCCGGACTCACTTCTTGGTTATCGGGCTTCTCGGAGCAGAGACGTCGTAGACGCTGGCCTCGACCGACAGCAGAGCCGCCAACACCTCCGACTTCAGCTCCGATTCCTCGGCACTGCCCCAGATCACCTGTCGACCGTCCGTCAGCTTGAACGAGATCCGGTCCACCGACGGCGCGGTGAACTCGACGACGTCGCCTCTCACAGCGTCTGGTAGGTGCGTGACCACGGTGGCGATGTCGGCGCGTAGGCGGTCGTTCGGATCGCTTGACGAAACCTGGATGACGCCGTCGCTCGCTTGCGGCGAGGATCCGAACACCACACCCTCGGCGTCGACCCACTGCACGGACCCGCTCCCCACCAACTGGTAGAGCAGGGTTCGCTCCTCGACGTTGACGATCACCGAACCGGGCAGCGCCGTCACGACGCTGACGTCGCGCACCTCAGGGAGCGTCCGCACCCGCTCCGCGATCGCGTCCCCGTCCTGTCGCAGCACAGGAACGCCGAGTTCGACGTCGGCCGCGGTGCGCACCTCGTCCGCCGTCAGGAGTTTCGCACCCGTGACCTGCACCTCCCGGGTGGCGAACACGGGCGAGAACCAGAACAGGTAGATCAGCACCCCGATGGTGAGCACCAGGCCACTGGCGATACCTGCGGTCCACAGTCGTCGTCGGCGCTGCCTCTCGCGCTTGTCTTTCAGTGCCCGGGCGAACGCCCCCGGGGGCAGAGGCTGGCTCACCTGGCGGCGTCCGGGCGCTCCTTCAGGAGCTTAGCCAGCAGCGGTCCGACGATCGTGACATCACCGCAGCCGAGTGTGATGATCAGGTCGCCAGGGCGGGCCATGTCGTTGAGTGCCGCTGGCAGGTCGTACTTCTCCTTGACGTAGACCACCTCGCGGGCGCCGTGCCTCTTCGCCGCGTCGACCACCAGCTCGCCGGTCACGCCGGGAATCGGATCCTCGCGGGCCCCGCACACATCGTTGATGACGGCGACATCGGCCAACGTCATCACCTCACCGAACTCGTCGGCGAAGTCGACGGTGCGGGTGTACAGGTGCGGCTGGAAGCAGGCGATCAGTCGGCCGGGCAGCCCTGTCGCCTCGTTGCCTGCCGCCGTCGCCCGCCTGGCCGCGGTCAGCGCCGCCCGGATCTCCGTCGGGTGGTGTGCGTAGTCGTCGTAGACACGGATGCCCGCAGTGTCGGTGATCAGCTGAAAACGACGCAGCGTGCCCTCAAAGCGGCCGAGTGCCTCAACGGCCCTGGCATGGGTCAGACCGAGCAGCCGACCCACCGCGTACGCGGCGCATGCGTTGGCCAGGTTGTGGTTGCCCGGCACCTGCAGGATGATCGGGCCCGATTCGTCCCTGAAGGTCAGGGTCGCCTCGACCCCGCCGCCGTGTGCCAGGACATCGGTGAAACGCACGTCTGCATCCTCGGCCTCGCCATAGGTGACGACGTCCTGCCCGTCAGCGATCAGTTCCTCGGCCAATGCCCGCGAGCCGTGGTCGTCGACGTTGATCACGACATGGCGCACGTGCGGCAGGGTCGCGAAACTGTGGAACCCGGCGGCGTAAGCCGATGGGGTACCCCAGTTGACGAGGTGGTCGGCCTCGATATTGGTGATTACCGCGATCTCGGTCGGGTACTGCAGAAACGACGCATCCGACTCGTCGGCCTCCACCACGAACGCATCCCCGGAGCCGATCGACGACGAGACACCGGTGGTCGACAACGGCCCACCGATCACGTAGGACGGATCTTCTCCGGCCTCGCTCAGCATCACGGCGGTCATTGCGGTCGTGGTGGTCTTGCCGTGTGTGCCCGCCACTGCGATGCCCCGTTTGCCGAGCATCAGCGCAGCGAGCGCGGCGGAGCGGTGCCAAACCCGCAGCCCACGACGACGGGCCTCCACCAACTCGACGTTGTTCTCCCTGATCGCCGAAGAGATCACGACGGTTCTGGCATCTCCGATCTGCTCGGCCGAGTGACCGACGAAGGTGCGGACGCCGGATCGGGCCAGGCCCTGCAGCGCGCGGGAATCGGACTGGTCGGAGCCGGACGTCGCCACCCCGAGCTCGGCATACAGGCGGGCGACCCCGCTCATCCCGGAACCGCCTGCCGCGATGAAGTGGATGGGGCCGACCTGATCGGCGGGGACTACCTCAATCGGTTCGAGGAGCATTCATCTTCCCTTTCTGAGCGGCCGCGAGAACCGCGTCCGCAAGCACATCCGCGGCGTCCGAGGGGTACATCCCCCGCGCAGTGGCCGACATCCGGACCAACCGCGCGGGATCCCCGAGCGCGTCGCGCACCAGTTCGGCCAGTTTATCGCCGTCCAGATCGCCATCCTCGACGAGCCATCCGGCGTCGGCGGCGATCAACTCGGCGGCGTTCCTGCCCTGTTCCCCGTTGCCCCAGGGCAGAGGCACGAAGATCACCGGAAGCCCGCTGACGGCGGTCTCCATCACCGTGCCCGCGCCGGCCCTGCCGAGCATCAGATCGGCTGCGGTGTAGGCCACCGCCATGTCTGAGACGAATGCGACCGGCACGTACCGTGCCCCGTCGGCATGCGCGATGACCACATCGGCGTCTGTGAAGTTCTTGGGTCCGAGAACGTGCAGGATCTGGACCCCTGCGGCCAGGATGCCCGGGCGGGCCTGCTCGACCGCCCTGTTGATGCTGACCGCGCCCTGGGACCCACCGCTGACCAACAGTGTCGGGCGGTCGGGGTCGAGGCCCAATTGGCGGCGGGCCTCGTCCGGCGACATCTCGGGATGGGTGATGGCGCGACGCATCGGCATTCCGATGAGTGCCCCGCCACGCATGACCGTCTCAGGAAAGGTCGTGCCGACGTAGCTGGCGAACCTCGCGCCGACCTTGTTGGCGATACCGGGCAGCTTGTTCGCCTCATGCACCACGACGGGCACCCGCATGGTCCTGGCAGCCAGGTAGGCCGGGATCGATACATAGCCACCGAACCCGACCAGGACGTCTGCCTGCGCCCGCTTCAACACCGCCCGGGCCTGCCGAACCGACCGGGTAAGGGTGAAGGGAAGCTTCAGTAGATCGAGATTCAGGGTGCGCGGTAGCGGGACCGGGTCGATCAGTTCGAGCTTCAGCCCGGCCTCGGGGATCACCCTCGTCTCGAGCCCTTTGGCCGTGCCGATGCAGACCAACTCGGCCGACCCACGCTGCGCGATGGCCTGAGCGGTGGCGATCAGTGGCGAGGTGTGCCCGGCGGTGCCTCCGCCGGCGAGTACGACGCTGGTCATCTTCAGTCCTCCCTGGTGGCTGCCATGACGCTGGTCATCCGTGGCCGCCGCCGGCTCCTCCTGGCAGCCAGATGCGCCCGTGCAGCAGGCGTATCACGTGCGAGCGCCAACAGTACCCCGGTGCCCATCAACGTGGCCAGCAACGCGGAACCGCCGTAGGAAATGAACGGCAACGGCACACCCAGCACCGGCAGAAGGTGCATCACGACAAAGATGTTGATCACGGCCTGCGTGAGGAACCAGCCCGTGATCCCCGCCGCCACGATCTTGTTGAATAGCTTGTCCGAGCGCATCGCGACGGCCAGCCCCGCCCACCCGAGCATCGCGAACAACGCGATCACCAGCAACACGCCGAACAATCCGAGTTCCTCACCGATCACCGCGAAGATGTAGTCGGTGTGTGCGCCCGTCTTCAGACCGCCGTACTTCTGCCGACTCGCCCCGAGCCCCAGCCCCCACCATCCGCCGCTGGCCAGGGCATAGAGCGCCGACATGGGCTGCGACGAGAGGTCCGTGTTGGACTGCGGGTCGAGGAAGATGGCGATCCTGCTCATCCGGTTGCCCGAGCCGTAGACCAGCAGCGCTGCACCGCCCGCGATCAGTGCCCCGATGGGCGCCATGATCCGCAGCGGGGTGCCGACGAACCACAAGATGAGCACCATGATCAGGCCGAGGATGATGCCGGTTCCGAGGTCCCGACCGGCCAGCACCAGCAGGATGATCACCCCGCCAAGCAGGACTACGGGCAGCAGGACCCTCAAGGGTTCATCCAGCCTGCCGCGCTTGCTGTGGAGCACCGCGCCGCTCCACAGGATGAGCGCCAGCTTCGCGAACTCCGACGGTTGGAACTGTATCCCGGCGATCGAGACCCAGTTCTGGTTTCCGTCGACGCTCTCGCCGATCAGCACCACCAGGAGGAGGAGGAGGACCGTGGCACCCCAGGCGAGCCAACCCAATCGCCGCAGCACGTCCGGCTTCAGACGGCTGACGATGATGGCACAGATCGTCCCGACCGCGAGGAACCTCAACTGCCGGATGACGTAGAAGTAGGGGTCGACGCCCCTGTCCAGCGCGAGCACGGACGAGGCCGACAGCACCATCATCGACCCCAGACTGACGAGCACAGCGACGCTGAAGACGATCGCCCAGTACGGGGTCATGGGCGAATCGGCGAGAGTCCGCCACTGGGACCGGATGGTCCCCCGTGCCGGGGAAGCCGTGTCGGTCGCCATGTGCGATGCCCCTTTCTACCTTGCCAGGTACCTCTTGACGGCACCGGCGAAGCTGTCTCCGCGGGCAGCGTATCCGTCCCACATGTCGAGGCTCGCACAGCCGGGTGACAGCAGAACCGTGTCGCCAGGTCGTGCCATCGAGCCCGCGAGCCCGACGACCTCGTTCATCACCTCAGTGTCGGTGCTGTCGAGCACAGTGACCGGGACATCGGGCGCGTGTCGCGCAAGCGTTTCCGCGATCAGTTGCCGGTCGACCCCGATCACGACGGCACCACGGAGCTTTTCACGGTGCGCGAGGACCAGATCGTCGAATGTGGTGCCCTTTGCCTGACCCCCGGCGATCCACACGAACGAATCGTAGGCCTGCATTGCGGAGTTCGCGGCGTGCGGGTTCGTGGCTTTTGAGTCGTCTACCCAGGTGATGCCGCCGGCCTCGGCGACCTTCTCGATGCGGTGCCCGGCCAACTGAAGCCGCCTGAGTCCCGCCGAGACGGACCCGGCGGCCACGCCGTAGCTCCGGGTGAGCGCCGCGGCTGCGACCGCATTGGCAAGGTTGTGCGGCGCGAAGGGGTGCACGTCTGACACCTTCGCCAGTTCGAGCGCCGAGTCGCGACGTTGAGGCACGAACGCGCGGTCGACGATCAGGTCGTCGACGACACCGAGCATCGAGAGGCCGGGGATGCCGGTGGTGAAGCCGATGGCCCTTGCCCCCTCGACCACGTCGGCCTTCTCGACCATCTTCTCGGTCACCGGTTCGGCGACGTTGTAGATGCAGGAGTTGGTTACTCCCTGGTAGATCTTCGCCTTGTCGGCGGCGTAGCGCTCCATCGCTGCGTCCCCCTCGTACCATTCGAGGTGGTCAGGATGGAGGTTCAGCACCACGGCCGAGTGCAGGTGCACGTTGTTCATCCAGTGCAGCTGGAAGCTGGACAATTCCACCGCGAACACGTCGTAGTCGACGTCGTCGAGGATGGCCTCGATGATCGGGCGGCCGATGTTGCCGACCGCTGCCGCCTTGCGTCCATCTGCGATCAGCATCGACTCGACCATCTGGGTGGTGGTGGTCTTGCCGTTGGTGCCGGTGATCCCGAGCCACGGGATCACCCGATCCGGCTGCATCATCCGCCACGCCAGTTCGGTCTCCCCCCAGACAGGCACCCCCTCGGCGGCGGCCTGCCGCAGGAGAGGCGCCGAGGGCCGCCAGCCGGGCGAGGTGACCACCAGGTCAGTGCCGGGCGGCAGTTGCGCCGTGGCGCCTGAGCCCAGCCGTACCGTCACGTCAAGGTGTTCG
Source organism: Tessaracoccus bendigoensis DSM 12906 (assembly GCF_900141915.1). GTDB lineage: Bacteria > Actinomycetota > Actinomycetes > Propionibacteriales > Propionibacteriaceae > Arachnia > Arachnia bendigoensis. The sequence continues at coordinate 14,774 of NZ_FQZG01000005.1, forward strand.
AGGAGCAGTGCCTTGTCGGCATATGCCTCCGACTCGTCGAGCACCGTGATCCTGGCACCCAGCGACATCAGTCCGTCCGCGGCTGCGAACCCAGAGATCCCGAGGCCCGCGACAACCACGTTTGCAGAAGGCCAGTCCGAGAGCCGGTTCGCGGCCGCCATCCACTGCTTCGTCACTGCCCAGTCACCCATTCCGCGTAGAAGATGCCGAGCCCGAGGGCGACGCAGAGCCCGCAGATGATCCAGAAGCGGATCACCACCGTGACCTCCTGCCAGCCGAGCAGTTCGAAGTGGTGGTGGATCGGCGACATCTTGAAGATCCGTTTGCCCTTCGTGGCCTTGAAGTAGCCGACCTGCAACGCGACGGAGCCGACCTCGATGACGAACAGGAGCCCGAGGATGACCAGCAGCAGTTCTGTGCGGGTCATGATCGACAGCCCAGCCAGGGCGGCGCCGATGGCCATCGACCCGGTGTCCCCCATGAAGATCTTGGCAGGCTTGGCGTTCCACCAGAGGAACCCGAAACAGGCCCCGGCGAACGCGATGGCGACCATCGCAAGGTCGTTCGGGTCGCGCACCTCATAACAGCGGGGCCCGGTCGTGGACAGGCGACCGCACCACTGGTTGTATTGCCAGATGTTGACGATGGTGTAGGCGGCGAAGACCAGGGTCGCGCTTCCGGAGGCCAGGCCGTCGAGGCCGTCGGTGAGGTTGACGGCGTTGGACCAGGCTGAGACGAGGAACACGATCAGGACCACGGCCAGGATAAGCGGCAGTGTGAGCCACGAAATGTCTCGCAGGAAAGAGATGGCGGGTGAGGCGGGCGTGACCCCCCGTGCGTCAGGGAAGTTCAGTGCCACGAGGCCGAAGACGGCACCGATCAGCACCTGGCCGATCAGCTTTCCCCTGGGGGTCAGCCCCAGACTGCGCTCTTTGGAGATCTTGGCCCAGTCGTCCAGGAACCCCAGGAAGCCCATCGCCACCGCGAGTCCGAGCACCAGGATCCCGGACAGCGAAGGGGTCTGCCAGCGGACCAGGTGCGTGAGTAGGTAGGAGAGCACCACAGCACCGATGATGACGAGGCCGCCCATGGTCGGGGTGCCGCGCTTCACGTAGTGGGCAGTCGGGCCGTCTTCCCGGATGAACTGGCCGTAGTGCCGCTTGGTCAAGAACTTGATCAGCATCGGGGTGCCGACCAGCGCAAGTACCAGCGACAGCCCGCCTGCCAGCAGGATGTTGATCACGACGTCTCTCCGTCCCGTGCAACCAGTTCGGCCGCAACAATTTCAAGGCCGACGCCGCGGGATCCCTTGATCAGGACGACGTCACCGGGCCCCAGACTAAGCGACGAGGCGACCTCATCCCGATTCGCCGCTCGTGCCGCATGTCCAGAAGAGGTGGCCCCGGCGACGATCTCGTCGGCGAACGAGCCCACCGCGACGACCTCGTCGACCCCGAGTTCGGCGGCGAGCACGCCGACCTCCCGGTGCAGCTGAGCAGAGGCGGAGCCGAGTTCGAGCATGTCGCCGAGGACGGCGATCACGCGGGCGTCGGGGTGCTCGATTCGGCTCCCGATGGCAAGTTCCACCGCAGTGCGCAGCCCGGCCGACATCGAGTCGGGGTTTGCGTTGTAGGCGTCATTGAGCACCAGTACCCCGCCAGGGCTGCGCGTCAGCTCCATCCGCCAGCGCGACCGGCTGGTTGCTCCCGAAAGGGCCTCCGCAACGAGGCCGAGGTCGAGCCCGGCGGCCAGCGCCGCGGCGGCGGCGGCGAGCGCGTTGGCGACCTGGTGGCGTCCGATGACCCCGAGCTTGACGGCGGCGGTGCGTTCGCCTTCCCCATCGGAGACGACCAGGGTGAAGGACGCCTGGCTGAGCGGGTTGAGGACGACATCACGGGCGGTGACCCGCAGATCGCCCCCCACGGGTTCGTGTTCGCCGAACCAGGCGATGCGGGCGCGGGTCGCGTCCGCCATCCCTGCCACCAGGGCGTCGTCGGCGTTGAGCACGGCCCAACCATGTTCTCCCACGGCGGCGACGATCTCGGACTTGGCCTCGGCCGTGGTCTCCATGTCGCCGAACTCGCCGACGTGGGCCCGCCCGATGTTGAGGCACACCCCGATGTCCAGACCGATCAACGAGGTCAACCACGCGATGTGGCCCACGCCGCGCGACCCCATCTCGGAGACCAGGTAGGCCGTGTCGTCGGCGACCCGGCACGCGGTCAGAGGGACGCCGATCTCGTTGTTCTGCGACCCCTTGGGTGCCACGGTCGGGCCGACGGCCTCGAAGACCTGCGCCATCAGGTCCTTCGTGCTGGTCTTGCCCGAACTGCCGGTGATCCCGATGCTGAGCATCCCGCGTGCGCGGGCCTCCGCTACCACTCCCCTGGCGAGCCAGCTGAGGGCGTCCACCGAGTCTGCGGCGAGGATGTGTGGGACGTCGGCGTCCGTCAGGTGCATGCCGACCACGCCCGCCGCCCCGGCCGCGACCGCGGCGGGTGCGAAAGAGTGCCCGTCGACGCGTTCACCTGGCAACGCGATGAACAAGGCACCGGGCGTCGCGTCACGGTTGTCGATGACCACGTCCGGGCCGACGTCGGCGTCGTCCCCGACGAGCTCAATCGCCGCAGGCTGCATCAGCTCGATCAGTTCGCTGATCCTACGAACGCGCATTCTTGTCCCCTTCTTCCCTGAGCCGACGCCAGGCCAGCGTCGCCTCCTCGACGTCGTCGAAGTCGACCGTGCGGTCGGCGAGAATCTGACCGCGCTCGTGCCCCTTACCGAGGATCGCCACGACGGAATCGGATGTGGCCCGACGGAGGGCCTCTTCGATGGCGGCACGCCGCCCGGCGACCTCGACGACCTCCGCGCCACCCACGCCACGGGCGCCCGCAAGGGTCTGCGCGCGGATCGCGGCCGGGTCCTCGGTGCGGGGGTTGTCGTCGGTGATGATCGTTACCCTGCTGCCCCGCGCGGCGGCCGCGCCCATGCCTTCGCGCTTCTCTGGGTCCCGGTCGCCCCCGCAGCCTAGAACCGAGATGACGGGGCCGACGTCGGAGAGTGATCCGACGGCGGCCTCCACCGCCTGCGGGGTGTGGGCGAAGTCGACCACGACCGTCGGTGCGTCGTCACCGAGGTGGACCCGCTGCATGCGGCCAGGCACCTGGGCAACGGCCAGCCCCCGCAGCGCGGCGTCAGTCGGCACGCCCACGGCCTCAAGCATCGCCAGGGCGACGACGGCGTCGACCATGTTGTATTCGCCCGGCATACCGATCCGCAGTTCCAGCGACTCTCCGCCACGTGCCACCACAGCACGGCCGCCGAACGCGCCGTCGGCCCGGTAACCGGACGGCCGGTAGTCGACGCCGGGGGCGGTACCGACCGTGACGAGCCTGGACCGCCCGTGCGCGAGCACCCGGCCCGCCAACTCGGCCCCGTGCTGGTCATCTACCCAGATCACGCTGACGGCGGAGCGGCCCGGTTCGAACAAGCGCGCCTTGGCCTCGAAGTAGTCCTCCATCGACTTGTGGAAGTCGAGGTGGTCACGGCCCAGGTTGAGGAACCCGACCACATCGAAACCGATCGCGTCGACCCGGCCGAGCGCGAGCGCGTGCGAACTGACCTCTAGTGCCACCGCCCCGGCGCCGCGTCGCTGCATCACGGCCAGCAGAGACTGGAGGTCGGGCGACTCGGGTGTGGTGACGGTGGTGCGCGAGGAGCGCAGTTCTTCAGCGTCGAGCCTGAACCCGATCGTGCCAATGGTGCCGGTGTGCACGTCGGCCGCCATCAGCCCGCTCTGCAGTAACGCGACGGTGGTCGTCTTGCCATTGGTGCCGGTGACGCCGAGCATCGTCATCTGCCTGCCCGGCTCCCCGAAGAGGCGGGCCGACACAGTGGCCATCGCGGAGCGGACGTCGAGGGCCGCCACGACCGGCACCAGCGAAGCGCCGATGAGTTCGCGCCCGGCATCGTCAGTCAGGATGGCAGCCGCCCCGGCTTCGACGGCCGCCTCCGAGAACGCGGCGCCGTGCGCCCGGCTCCCGGGCAGCGCGACGTAGAGCCAACCCGGTTCGACGCTGCGGGAGTCGAGGGTGATACCCGAGACGGCAACCCGGCTGTCAGTGTCGCCCACGAGACCGAGCCCCGCCACCAGGGATCCGAGGGTCGCCGGGGGCAGGCTGCTGGGTCGAAGCGGAGATTCCATTACTCGAACGTTAGCGGCAGATCGGGTGCCTCGGTTGTGGACGGGGCCACGTTGTAACGGGGAAGTGCCAGCCGCAGGACGTCGTTGACGACGGGAAGGGCCAGCTGACTACCGAGGTTACCGTTGGTGGGTTCGTCGAGGACCACGTAGACAAGAATCTGCGGATCCTCCGCCGGCGCAACGCCGACATAGGAGGAGGTGTAGCCGTTGTAGCACTTGCACTCGGGATCGAAACGCTGCGCGGTTCCCGACTTGCCGATGGAGCGGTAGCCGTCGATGGCGCGCTTCTCGCTCAGGGTGACCACCGACTCCATCATCTCGACGACCGAACTCGACGCCTCCTCCGAGATCACCCGGCGCGAGACCGGTGTCGGTAGTTCCACCTCGGTGCCGTCTGCCCTGGTGGCCGACTTCAGGATGGTCGGCTGGTGGTAGGTGCCGCCGTTGACCACAGCCGCGACCGCCGCGGCCATCTGGACGGCGTTGACGCTGAGGCCCTGCCCGAATGCGATCTGGTCGCGGGTGTAGTCGGCCATGTCCGGGCCGGGCAACTGCCCGGAAGACTCGCCGGGCAGACCGATGCCGGTCTTGGCCCCCAGCCCGAATGAGGACAGGTACTTGTTCAATTCAGCCTTGTCCAACTGCCTGGCCAGTTCGATGGTGCCGATGTTGGACGACTTCGCGATGATTCCGCGGGCCGTCAGTTGGATGGTGCCGTGGGAGAACGAGTCTCGGACCGATCCGCCACCGGAAGCGATGCTGGGCGGAACGACCACCTCGGTGTCGGGGGTGACGAGCCCCTGGTCCGCAAGCGCGGCCATAGTCAGGACCTTCTGCACCGAACCGGGTTCGTAGGCCTCGGTTACCGCCCGGTTGCCCAGGTCGTCGGCGGCGGCCTTGCTGGTGTCGGCCGAATCGAAGCTGGGCCCATTGGCTAATGCGAGTACCTCACCGGTGTTGACGTTCATCACGATCAACTTGCCGGTGCTGGCACCCGCATTCGTCATGCCTTGGGCCAACGCCTGCTCCGCCATCCACTGCAGGTCGGAGTCGATCGTGGTCTGGTACGAGACGCCGTCGACCGCGGGTTCCATGATCGAGGTGCCCAGTGGGATTCGCCCGTAAGTGGAGGCATCGTAGACCTGCTTGCCGGGCGTGCCGGTCAATTCGTCGTCAAGCGCATACTCAAGGCCGGAGGCGCCCTCTCCCTCGGCGTTGACGAAGCCGATCACGTTGGAGGCGACGGTGCGGTTCGGGTAGGCCCGTACCGGGTCGCTGGTGCCGTAGACGCCGTACCAGGGCCGCTTTCCATCGCCGTCGAAACCGAGTTTCAGGTCCGCCTGGAGTTCGGTGAAGGTGTTGGCGCTGACCCGGCGCGCAACGACCGCGTACCTGGATTGCTTGCCGGTCTTCTCTGAATCCGCGTCGGCGATGAGCGCGAGGTAGGTCTCCTTCTTCCCACCGAGGTGTTTGACCAACAGATCGGCGACGGCCTCGGGAGCAGCCGCGGCCTCCGCCTGCTTCCTCTTCGACATGGGATAGCGTTCGTCGGCGCCGTTGGTCCGGATGATCATCGGGTCGATCGAGACCAGCATCGCCGGCTCCGTCGTGGCCATCACGACACCGAAACGGTCGGTGATATCGCCACGCGTCGCGGGCAGTTCCTTTGTGGACTGCATCTTCTCCGCGGCCTTGGCCGCATAGGCCTGCGAGTCGAAGCCCTGCAACTGGACGGCGCGCACGCCGGCGGTGCCGAGCAGCAGGGCCACCACCAGCGTGAACACCCGGATCCGGACGCTCATGCGCCCCATGGGGAGCGGGATGGTGCGCTTGTACCTGCGAGGTGTCCCCGGTGCTCCCGGCTTCCCCTGGGTTGAACCCGGTCCTGGCCGCGCGGCGGGGCGTTTCGTCGACGCGGAGCCTGATGACGAGCGTGGGCCGGACGGTCCCCGCGATGTGGGCTGCCGGGGCGGCTCCTGCCGGGTCACGGCTGGCCTTGCCCCGGCGCCGCGGCCGAGAGGTCATCCGGCAGTGCCTCCTCGGCCGCCGGGTCTGCCGGTGCGGCGACCGCGGCCGCCGCATCCGCGGAGGGCGTCGCCGTCGGTATCGCACCGGTCAGGAACGGCAGCTCGTCACCCACGACCGGGGTCGGGACCCCGGTGACGGTGCCGTCGGACAGGTTGATGAATGCCGGATACGGGTTGGGCACCATGCCGAGCCCCGTGGCTCGCAGGGCCAGCGCGCTGGCGCTGGAGACCTGCTGCAGCTCGGACTCGAGCGCCGCCGACTTGTAGCCGAGTTGCGTGGCCTCCCGCCGCAGGTCGGAGAGTTCGTTGGACTGGGTCCCGACCGAAGTCGTAACGATCAACACGGCGGCGAGCCCGACGGCGATGAGCACGCCCACGAAGACGATGAACCCGAAGGTGGACAGCGACGCCTTGGGGCTCGGGACCAGCGTCAGCCGTGGCGGCTTCCTGGTCTGCGCCTCGGTCGTCGTGACGGGTACGGCGCTCATGCGGCCTCCTTGATCCGTTCGGCGGCGCGCAGGCGCGCAGATGCGGCCCGCGGGTTTGTGGCGATCTCCTGCTCGTCTGGCCGTTCGGCTCCCCTTGTCAGGAGCCGGAACGAGGCCTTGAGGTCGTCCGGTACGACGGGCAGGTCTCGGGGAGCCCGGTCGCTGGCCGCGCGGGTAAGGGCGCGCTTCACTGGGCGGTCCTCGAGGGAATGGTAGCTGAGAACCGCTATCCGGCCACCCATGCTCAGCGCATCGAGCGCGGCGGGCAGGACGCCCTCAAGTGCCGCCAGCTCCCGGTTGACCTCGATCCGCAGCGCCTGGAAGGTGCGCTTGGCCGGGTGGCCCCCGGTGTGCCGTGCAGCCGCCGGGATGGCTGCTGAGATGACTTCGACGAGCCGGGCGGAGTTCTCGAACGGCGCTATTTCGCGGGCCGAGACGATCGCCCTGGCAATCCGGTCGGCGAAGCGCTCTTCGCCGTACCACTTGAGAAGATTCGCCAGTTCCCTGACCGGATAGGTGTTCAGGACATCGGCGGCGGTCGGTCCCCCGGTCGGATTCATCCTCATGTCCAGCGGCGCGTCGACACGGTATGCGAAGCCACGCTCCGTGCGGTCGATCTGCAGCGATGAGAGGCCCAGGTCGAGCAGGACCGCCTCGACGCTGGCGATCCCGAGGTCGTCCAGCACGTCTGGCAGTTCGTCATAGACGGCATGCACGAGCCTCGCTCGCTCCATGAGTGGCCCGAGCCGCTGCTCGGCGACCCGGTGAGCGTCAGGGTCACGGTCGATACCGATCAGCCTGGCCTCCGGGCATGCTTTCAGGATCGCGATGGAGTGACCGGCCAGCCCCAACGTGGCGTCGACGAAGATCGCGCCCGGTCGGGAGAGAGCCGGGCGCAACAGTTCGACGATCCGGTCGAGCATGACCGGATCGTGAACGTCGGCAAACCCCTGCGTCACTGATTTCGACCCTTCTTGTTCTCTATCACCGCTTGTCACCCGGAGATTCCCTTCCGGATCGGACCTGACATCGGGGAAGTGAAGTCAGGGCCGGGCCGGCCGGGTATCACCGGGTGGAGTTCACAGCCCCGCGAGAGCCGTGAACTCGTTGTCCATCTCCGAGAAGCCCTCTTCGCTGCTCTCGGAATACTTCTCCCACGCTGCGGCGTCCCAGATCTCGGCGCGGTCGCCCGCCCCGATAACCACGACGTCGCGGTCCAGACCGGCGTACGAGCGCAGGTTCGCCGGGATCGTCACCCTGCCCTGCCGGTCCGGAATCTCATCGCTGGCGCCCGCCATCAGCATGCGCTGATAGTCGCGGACCTCTTTGACCGTGCTCGGTGCACTGAGCAGAGAGGTCATCTTCGCCTCGAAGGTCGCTCTCGGGTAGACGGCCAGCGCCCGGTCCTGGGTCTTCGTCACGACCAGACCCTCGGCAAGTGCCTCGCGGAACTTGGCCGGAAGGATCAGGCGGCCCTTCTCGTCCAGCTTCGGCTGATATGTCCCCAGGAACATTGATCAGGCACCTCCTTCCTCCCTCAGTCACCCACTTTGCCCCACCGAGCACCACATTACCCCACTTCACTCCACTCACCAGCCATTTTCGCCCCTCTCGCGACACGCTCCACCCATTCGGCCAGGCCGGGGCCCCGGCAATGCAATTGGGCGCGGTCCGAACACGGGTTCGGCCCACTTGTAGGCTTGGCGTCGCCGCACATCTCCCAAGATCCAAGGAGCCCAGGTGATCCAACACGCCACCCCCTCACTGCCAGAGGTGTCCCAGCTCGCCAACCGCATGTCAGAAGAGATGGGCCGCGTCATCGTCGGCAAACCGACACAGATCCGGATGGCGGTGACCGTTCTGCTTGCAGAGGGGCACCTGCTCATCGAGGACGTGCCGGGTGTAGGCAAGACGGTGTTGGCCAGGGCGCTCGGGCGGGTGATCGCGGGCGAGGTCAAACGCATCCAGTTCACCCCTGACCTGTTGCCGAGCGACGTGACCGGCGTGTCCGTCTTCAATCAGTCGACCCGCGAGTTCGAGTTCAAACAGGGCGGCATCTTCGCCCACATCGTCCTGGGCGACGAGATCAACCGGGCCTCACCGAAGACCCAGTCCGCATTGCTGGAGGCCATGGCGGAGAACCAGGTTTCGGCAGATGGGCACACCTACCGGCTCTCCCGCCCGTTCATGGTGATCGCAACGCAGAACCCGATCGAGATGGAAGGCACCTATCCCCTCCCTGAGGCACAGCGTGACCGCTTCATGGCCAGGATCACGATGGGGTACCCGGCCAGGCAGTCCGAGGTGGCGATGCTGACCGCACAGGCCGGTGGCGACCAGTTGAACACGGTCCAACCGGTGACCGACGCGGCCACGGTCGAGGCCGCGATCAAGGCCATCCGCGCCGTCTATGTGGCCCCGGTGATCAACGACTACATAGTGGCCATCTCCGAGGCCACCAGGACCCATCCCGATCTGCGTCTGGGCGCCAGCCCCCGAGCATCGCTGCACCTGATGCGTGCATCAAGGGTCGTAGCCGCACTCGCGGGGCGCGACTACGTGATCCCCGAGGACGTCGGCTCGCTCGCCGTCGAGGTGCTCGCGCACCGGGTGCTGCCCACGGTGGAGGCCCAGGTCGCGCACCGGGAACCGGCCGGCATCATCGCCTCGATCGTTGCGTCGGTCCCGACCCCGGCGCGGGGGTAGGGCACGTTGCGGGGAGGTGCACGGCTTACGGGCCGAGGCATAGCGCTACTCATCATCGGTGGTGTGGCGGCAGTGGCGGCCGCCGCCATCGGTGAGATCGACCTGCTGGCTCTCGCGTTGGCGATCACGGTGCTGCCGCTGCTTTCGTTCCTCTACCTGGTGCTCGTACCGCCACGGTTGCGGCATCAGCGCTCGCTCGAGCCTTCGACCATGCCAGTCGGTGAAACCTCCCGCGTCGTGCTGCGGGCAGTCAACGACGCTCCGGCGCAGGCAAGCCCACTGCGGATCAGCGACGCCGCCGATCAGGCGGTGGGCGGCGGTGCCTCCTTCGTGATCGCCCGAGGCTTCGGCCGTTGGCAGCAGGGGGTCAGCTACAGCGTGGTCGCCGACTCGCGCGGCCGTTTCCAGATCGGGCCGCTGACGGCCAAGGCCACCGATCCGCTCGCCATGGCGAGCCGCACCGTCACGTCCGCCGGTTCGGATTCCACGCTGCGGGTCACACCGAAGGTGTGGGAACTGAACGAACTTCCCTCAGGAGCCGGGTTGGGGGCCGCAGGCGACGCCACCCCGCAACGGATCGGACAGGCAGGCGCCGATGACGTGCTGGTCCGCGAACACCGGCACGGCGACGACATGCGCAGGGTGCACTGGAAAATGTCCGCCAAGCGCGACGACCTGATGGTGCGACTCGAGGAACACCCCTGGGACCCGTCGAGCACCCTCATCGTCGACACCCGTCTCTCGGCGCACGCCGATCACGGCCCGCGCGGTTCACTCGAGTGGGCCGTCTCGGCGGTGGCCTCCGTCGCGAGGTTGCTGCTGGTAGGCCGGTACCGGCTCTCGATCGTTGCTCCATCTGGCACCGTCTTCGAGTCCGGCCATGCCGTCGGCCCGCTCGCGAGGCAGGCGATGCTCAACGCCCTCACGGACCTGGCTTCCTCCGAACACACCTGGCTGGGTGAGGCCTTCAACGATCCGGAAGCCGTCTCGTCGGCTGCCTCGGTGGTAGCGGTCACCGGCCTACTGTCGGCGGCAGATGCGGCCGCGCTGAGCGCGGCCGGCGCGTCGGCCCGCAGCAAGATCGCGCTCGTGCCGGACGCCCCGACCTGGGGAACACCGTCCGCCGAACACGAGGACGCCTGCCTCCTGCTCGCCAAACACGGCTGGACGGTTGCCACCTACGCACAGGGCGAAACCGTGCCCGAGGCCTGGGGCCGGGTGAACGCATGAAATTCACACACCATCCGTTCTCCAGCCTGCTGATCGCAGTGGCCGTCTGGCTCTCGCTGCTTCCGCTGGCCCCACTCATCGAGCCCTTGGCCTACAGCATCGAAAGCGTGCCACTGCTCGCGGCCGCGGCGCTGATCGGGCTGATCCTCGCCCGGATGCGCGCTCCCCGCGTCCTGACCCTGGTGGCGCAGGTGATCGCCCTGCTCGGGGTCCTCCTCTGGCGGGGGCTGACCCTCGCCGGGCCGGGCGACCCGGCCGGGTCACTCAGGACGCTGACGCTCGACGGGATAGAAGCCATCCGGTCGCAGGCCGCACCGCTGACCGCGACACCCGGGACAATCTGGCTCTGCCTGCTCCTGGTCACGCTGCTCATCATCGTGGTCGAACTGCTTGTCAACGTCCTGGAACAACCGGGCTGGTCGATCGCGCCGCTCTCGTTGTCGTTCGGGATCTCCGCCGTGATCCTGCGCGACGACCTACCCCTCTTCGACCTCGTCCCCGTGATCGGCGCCTACACGATCGTGCTCCTGAGCGTCGCGGGGGTGGGCCCGACCACCGGCCGGGCCTCGCGGCAGAGCCCGTTCCATATTTCGAGGGTCATGACCGGTCTCGGGTTGGCCTCCATCGCCGTGGCGGTCTCACTGTTGGTCAGCCCGCTGGTCCCCCTTGGCCCCAAGCAGCCGTGGAACTCGGGCACGGACGGGCCGATCCAACTCAGCGACCCACTGGTGCGGCTCGACCAGGACCTGCGACGTCCAGCCGACACACCGGTGTTGACGTACCGGCCGAGCACCGGTGAGCCGACCTACCTCCGCACCGTCGCGCTTTCGAGCGTCACGGCCGACGGTGCCCGGTTGGTGCCCATGCAGTTGAACAGGTTCGGGCTGCGTGACCTCGATGCCCCTCCCGGCACCGAAGTGACGGTGGAGACACAGATGGCCGACGTGCCTTCCGAGTACCTGCCGGTGCCGTTCGCCGTCACCGACATCGATGCGGCCGGGCTATGGTCGTATGATCCTGCGACCCTGACCGTCGTGGCGGCAGGCGAAGACCGCACCGAGCAGACCCGCAACCTCAGTTACACGGCCCAGGCGGTCATGCCCAACCCGTCGAGGGAACAGATCGAGGCAGCGGAGGCCGGAAGCGGGCTCGACCCCGTATTGTCGGAGGTGCCCTCGGAACTCTCTCCTGAGGTCGCCACCCTCACCGCCGATGTCGTCGGGGACGCGGTGACCGCGGGGCAGCAGGCGCTCGCGATCCAGTCGTTCCTGCGCTCCGACGAGTTCACCTACTCGCTGGACGCGCCGAGTTCGGCCGGCAGTTCCGTCATCGACGCCTTCCTACTGTCCGACCGGTCCGGTTACTGCATCCACTTCGCCACGGCCATGGTCACGATGGCCCGGATCCAGGGCATTCCCGCCCGGATGGCGGTCGGATTCACGCCCGGCGATTCGCTGGAGGACGGCAGCTTCGAGGTGACCTCGCACGACGCGCACGCGTGGCCGGAACTGTTCCTCGACGGCCTCGGCTGGGTGCCGTTCGAACCGACTCCCGCTTTCGCGGGCAATCCCGGATACACCGACCCGGCCGCCCAGCCTTCCGCCGAGCCGTCCCAGGAACCCTCTCCGTCTGTGCCTCCGGCGTCGTCGCAACCGACGGTCGCCCCACCCAGCCCGACGGCAACCCCCACCGCCCCTGCCACATCCTCCGGGGGAGGCGGCGCCGGGCTCGGGATCGGCCTTGGAATCGTGTTGCTGATCGGGCTCGCCTTCGCGCCTGCCCTGGTGCGGTTGGGCCAGCGACGCGTGCGCCTGCGCGGTGGGGTGTCGTCGGCTGAGGCCGCCGACGGCGCCTGGAACGAGACGCTGGCCACCCTGCGCGACCACGGCATGACGTGGCCCGGAGGGTCCCCCGTCCCCGGGGCCTTGGCGCTTTCCGAGGATCTTCCCGACGAGGCTGCAGAGACACTGGCAGGGATCGCCCACACAGTGGAGCTCAGTCGCTACTCACGCGAAGGGGCGGTGACCGGTGGACTAGCCGGACAGGTCCGGGCCCTGCGTGGCACCCTGTGGGGTGTGGCCCCGTGGGGGCGGCGCCTCCGGGTAACCTTCGTCCCGCCGTCCGTCTTCACCCGATCGCCACGTAAGGGGACCCATGCCACATCCGATTGACTGGGCGCATAGAATGGGCTCAACAAGCACCCGAGGGAGTTGAGATGGCCCTTTCTGAGCAGGAGCGCAAGCTGCTGGAGCAGCTTGAGGCGTCCCTTATGGCCGACGACCCTGGTCTAGCCGAGAAACTGAGCGGATCTACCGAGGTGCGCGTGCACCGCAGGCGAGCCGCGCTCGCCGGGTTGTGCTTCGTCATCGGCGTCGTGGTGCTCGTGGCTGGCGTGACCGTGCATCCGGTGGTCAGCGTCGTGGGCTTCCTCATCATGTTGGCCGCCGCACTCTTGGGCATCAACTCGTGGCGAAGGGTCGGCGACGACGGTGGCCAGCCGAGCAAGCCCCACCCGGCCCCGCCGAAGCCGAACCCGCCACCCTCGTCGGGCAGCGATTTCATGGAGAAGTTGGAGGAACGCTGGCGTCGGCGCCAGGACGGCGATAACTGAACCTGATTCGCCGGTCTGGGCCCGCTGGCGTTACCAGCGCTAAGTCCCCGACACCATCGCTAAGTCCCCGATACCAGCGCTAAGTCCCCGACACCAACGAAATGCCGCGTCACCAGCGAAATACGGCAGGTATCCAGACATATCACTGGTAACCGCGAAAACTGCTGGTGACGACCAAGGCCACCGACACCTCCCATCGGTCCCTCCCCAGATCCGGTCAGGCTGACGTGGCTTCACCCCGCAGCGGTGAGCATCTCGCCACGCCGCGTCAACCGAGCCCGCTGCACCGCCTGCGGGCCGAACCGAAGCACCGCCGCGTCGATCGCCTCCTCAGCGTCCTCCCAACCATGGGACGGCTCATCCAGCACGGGCTGCCGATACGTCTGCGACTTCGGCACCAGCTTCTCGGCCCGGACCCCGACCCGTCGGATCCGGGCTCGTTGCAGCCCAAGCTTCTCGAACAGCCTGAGCGCCTCGGCGTAGATGTCGTTGGTGCGGTCGGTGTAGGCCTTCAGCGTCCCGGTGCGGGTGATCGTCGTGAAGTCGGCGAACCTTACCGAAAGGGTCACGGTCTTACCGACCATCTCCTGCGCCCGCATCCGGCCGGCAGTGCGGTCTGCCATCCGCAGGATCTCGGTGACCACCAATGCCGGATCATCGGTGTCGCGGCTGAAGGTCTCCTGCGATCCGACACTGTGCTCTGAGGGCTCCTTCGCGAGCACCGAACGGTCGTCGCGACCCCAGGCGAGGTCGAACAGCAGCGCACCCTGCCCGTCGCCGAGTGCCCGCTGCAACGTAGGTCTCGATGTGTTGGCGAGGTCTCGAACCGTCGTGAGACCCAACCGGTGCAGCCTACCGGCGGTCGCCTCCCCCACCCCCCAGATCGCCTCCACCGGAAGCGGATGCAGGAAGGCGATGACTTCCTCCTCCTGCACCCTGACGAGCCCGTCGGGCTTGGCCTGCTTGGAGGCGAGCTTGGCGATGAACTTGCTGGGGCCGATGCCGACCGAGCAGGCGATGCCCTGCTCGTCCATCACCTGGGCCCGGAGCTCCTCCCCGACCACGACCGGGTCGCCGCCCAGGCGCCGCAGCGCCGTGGTCAGATCGATGAACGCCTCGTCGATGGAAGCCATCTCCACCCGGTCGGTCATGGTGTCGAAGATCTCAGCGACCCCCACCGAGACGGCTGAGTAATGGTCGAAATCCGGAGTCACCACCGCCGCCTGGGGACACAACCGCCGCGCCCTGCTCGAAGGCATGCCCGCGGTGATCCCGAACCGTCTGGCCGGATAGTTCGCCGACAACACCACCCCCCTGCTGGAACCGCCGACGAACATGGGCACTTCCCGCAGTTCAGGGTGGCGCGCCATCTCGACCGACGCGTAGAAGGCGTCCATGTCCACGTGTGCGATCACCGTCACGGCCTCACCTCCCTGCGCTCCCGGGGCTGGAGTGCCACAGCTTGCGCGGTGCTTCCGCAGCTCCGGTGCCAGCGGGCTTGATGTCGGAGTAGGGCGACTGTTTGAAACCGCTGGCATGCACCAGCACTCGCCGCTGCCCCATTCCGCCTGCACGGGTGTGGTTCTGCGGGTCTGGTGGCGGCTCGAAACCCTCGGGTGCGGGCTCCCCCTCCTCCGGCTCGGCAGCAGGATCCTGAACGGACCGACTCGGCTCCTTCCAGGCACCGACCAGACAATAGCCTTCTGGCACATCGTCGAGGATCGCGGTTACGTCCGCGACGGCCTCATCCTCGGTAGCACCCTGGTTTAGGGCGGCCCGCCACGCCTCATCCAAGATGCCCAGATCCCAGGCTCCGGTGGCGCGGATCGAGATACCCCGCGGCCCGGTACGCCGGATCTTGCCCCGGACCAGCAGCATCCAGGATGAGAACACGGTGGATGCGTACGGCCCCTGCACGTCCTCGAAGAAGGTGGTGTCGACGGGGCCGGTCGAGTCATCGAGAGTCAGGAAGATCACACGCCGCCCAGAACGCACCGGTGGGGTCTGCGTCGCGACCTTTACTCCTGCGACCAACACGTCGGCCTGGTTGCGGTGCTGCAACAGGACCCGGGAACTGGATGCACCGAGCGCGCGCAGCAGCGGCAGGTAGCGGCCCATGATGTGCTGGCTGGCGTCGAGCCCGAGGATCTCCAATTCGGCCTTGAGTCGTTCTTCGTCGTCCATTTCGGGCAGCCCGGTGACCCTGACGTCGGAGGTCGGTTCGTCGCCGTCCTCCTCGAAGTCGAGCGCGACCTGCACGGCCAGCGCGCGACGGTCGACCTGACAGCTCTGGGCGCGGGCGAGGTCGGCCGGGTCGTCCGTCGACACCTGACGTCTGCGCCCCTTCGCGCGCGCCGCGACCCGTTCGTCGGCCCTGCTCGCCCGGTGCAGGTCGGCGAGCGCGAGCAGCAGGTCGCGTCTGGTCACCCGGCCGTGCCGGGCGACGGAGGTGCTTCCTCCGATGCCGTAGATCCGGTCGAAGGCCCCGGCGAGGATGAGTCGCTCGACGACGGGCTCACTCACCCGGGCCCTTGCCCAGAAGTCGCTGAGCGAAACAAACGGTGCGCCCGCGACGATCCGCTCAATCTCGGCCTCCGAAATGCCCTTCACGTCTGCCAGGGACAACCGGATGCCCCAGCCGTCGACGTGCGGCAGCCCGTCCGTCGCCGACGGTGCCCCCATCGCGAAGTGTTCCGGCAGCCGCAGCTCTTCCTCGTCCATTTCCAGCCGTTCGGCACGGTACTGGCCAGAGCTGCGGTTGACGTCGAGCCCCAGCACCGCGATCTCCATCCGCCTGGCTTCCTCCAGCAGCAGCCGCTTCGGATACATGCCGGGGTCGTGCGTCAGGATGCCGGAGAGGAAGTGGGCCGGGTAATGACGCTTCAGCCAGGCCGACTGGTAGGTGGGTAGCGCGAAGGCCGCCGCGTGTGCCTTGCAGAACCCGAAGGAGGCGAACGATTCGAGGATGAACCAGATCTGTTCGACCAGAGGCTCGGCATAGCCCCGTTCGTCCGCCTTACGTGCGAACCAGTCCTTCACCCTGGCCTGGCCGTCACGGTCACCCAGCGCGCGGCGCACCTCGTCACCCTGTGCGAGGCTGCATCCTGTGACGGTGGCGATGATCTCGATGAGCTGTTCGTGGAAGACGACCACCCCGTAGGTCTGCTCGAGCGCCGGGATGAGGCTCTCGTGCAGATAGCTGGGCTGCGTCCAGCCTTGTCGACCTTCAAGGAACGGGGTGACCATGTCGGATTTGACCGGCCCGGGTCGGAACAAGGAGATGTCGACGATCAGGTCGTGGAAGTTCTCGGGCCCGAACTTGCCGACCAGTTCCCGCTGGCCGGGCGACTCGATCTGGAAGCAGCCGAGCGTGGCGCGGTGCGCGATCATGTCGTAGACGGCCGCGTCGTCGAACGGAGCGAGCGCGTCGATGTCCGGGGTTGGGCCCTCGGCCCCGGTTCGGCCGATCTCACCCAACGCATGTGCCATCGCCGACTGCATCCGGATGCCGAGCACGTCGAGCTTCAGCAGACCGAGGTCTTCCACGTCGTCCTTGTCGAACTGGCTCATCGGATACCCGCTGAAGCTGGCTTCCAGGGGGGTGCGCTGCCCGAGCGACGAGTCGCTCAGAATGACGCCGCAGGGGTGCAACGCGATATGACGAGGCAACCCGTCGAGCGACTCGACCAGACCGAACAGCAGTTCGAGGCGCTGCTCCCCCAGCCCAGCGGCACGCAGTTCGGGCAGGTCGCGCAGCGCGGCGCGGGCATCACGGGCCCGGATGTGCGGAAACGCCTTGGCCATCGCGTCGATCTCTACGGGGGGCAGGCTGAGCGCGGCGCCGACGTCGCGGACGGCATGGCGGACCCGGTACGTCTCGATCATGGCGACGCAGGCGACCCGCTGCCCGCCGAAGGTCGCCAGAATCTTGTCGTAGACCTCGGTGCGGCGGGCCGATTCGACGTCCAGATCGATGTCGGGCAACGCCTGCCTGAGCGGGGAGAGGAAGCGCTCCATGATGAGGCCGTAGCGGATCGGGTCGACCCCTGAGACGCCGAGCGCGTAGTTGACCAGGCTACCCGCGCCAGAGCCGCGGGCGGCGCAACGGATACCCAGGCCCCGGATGAGGCCGACGACATCGGCGACGGTGAGGAAATACGACTCGAACCCAAGCCTGCCGATCACGGCCAGTTCTTCGTCGAGCCGGTCGAACACCTCGCGGCCGGGGGACGCGTAGCGCTCGGAGACACCCGCCTCGCAGCGGGCCCGCAGCACCGACGGCGCCGCCTCGGGCGTGGTGCCGAGCGTTTCGAACTCCGGCAGCCGGATCTCACCCAGCCCGATGTCGCCGATCGGATCGAGCCGACAGCGCAGCGCGAGGCCGCGGGTGTCGCGCAGCAGGGAATCGGCGTCGGGTCGTCCCGCCAGCCGTGCCGCTTCTGCTGCTGCGACGCGCATGGCTTCGCCCGATTTGAGGTGGCCCTCGGCGTTACGCCGGTCGATGTTTCGCACGTCGAGCGGCACGAGGCGGCGCGCCGCGTCGAGCACGTCGACGGTGGCGCCCTGGCCTCGCTTGGCCATCCGCACCATGTTGGTCAGCACCACCGGCACCCCCATCGCGTCGGCCAGGTGGATGATGCCGCCGGCCTGGTGGGCTGAGGCGGGGCCGCGGCCGCCGGTGTGCTGGTTGGTGGCGGCCAGTACCAGGCCGGGCCCCAACTCGGAGCGCCACCGGCGGACTGCGCTCCTCGCGTCGTCGGGTCGACCGGCCGACACGAGCCCGCCGACCTCGGAATCCGCGCCGAGCAGGACGAACGCGTCGCGGCCTGCGCAGTGCTGCGCGATGGTTTCAAGCGTGACCACCGGGTCGGAGCGTTCACCGTTCAACTGGGCGGCGGTGATCAGGGCACACAGCACCCCCCACCCCGCACGCGAGGAGGCCAACACGACGGCGCGGGGCAGCCGTTCGTCGCGCAGCTGGCCCCCGCGGGCCGCGGCCGGGCGACGCGCGGTGCGCCACCCGTCCGGCCGGACGGCGAGGTCGACGCCGACGATGGGCGCGATTCCGGTCCGTAGGCACGACTTCGCGAACCGGACGGCGCCGTAGAGGCCGCCGCGGTCGGTGATCGCCAGCGAGTCCATGCCGTGCGCTAGCGCCTCGGCCACCAACTCACCCGGGTGGGAGGCGCCGTACTGGAAGGAATAGCCGGAGGCGACCCTGAGGTGCGTGAACGGCTCCATTACCCGGCCTCCGCCAGGATTTCCTCGCGTCTACGCAGCCAGCCGACGGCATCACCCATGAAGCCCTGGGCATCACGGATCAGATCGGCGGCGCCACGTTCGGAGACGAGGGCACCGGCCTGCACCGCGGCCACCGTCGGCGCCACGGCCGAGAAGAAGTCGGCCCACTCGGCGAGTTCGGGGGCAGCCGAGGTGAGCAGCCTCCAGACGTCGGAGCGCCCCCGCGCCCGGCCGGGAGCCGCCGCGATCACCGCGAGAGCCGCCTGTTGGGCCGACTGGTAGGCGCCGACGAAGCGGGCTGCGGGAGGCTCAGCCAATTCGGCCTCCAAAATCAGCCGTCGGCTGTAGGTGAGGTCGATCATCAGTCGAGCACCGCCTGGAGCACCCAGTCTTCGGCGTTGACGGTGCGGGCCAGTTCGTAGACCCCGCGCTGCCTGCCGTTGCCGGCCTCGACACGCCACACTTCTCGTTCGGCCAGCGGATCGGGCTCGACATCGTCGACGGCATCTCCGCGCAGTGCGCGGGCCTGACTCCCCGACCACCAGGGTGTGGCGCGGCTCCAGCGGCCCTGGATCTCCTTGACCAGCAGCAGCCGGTCGCGCCAGATGAACTGGCGTGGCTCTTCGGTGAAGAGCACGTGGATGGGTTCGTCATAGGTGCGCACGGTGGCCTCCGAGATCGTCCGACTACTTTGAAAACTGCTCATTCGACCCGTGCGCCGCGGCGGGTCGGCCGCGACGGGTGGACCGTGAGCCCCGGACCGGCGCAGGGGTCGAATCCACGCCGGGCCGGGGCGGCCCACCACCGAAATGCCTGTTCAAACCAGAGCTTCCGAACTAATCGAACAGGCGTTCGGACAAGAACCACTATATGCCTTCCCTCCGACAAGACGTCAAGCCCTATCCTTGGCGCCATGCTGATCATCCGGGGGGCCACGCTGGCGGGCGTCGCGGCCGCCGCACGGTTGGCGAGGTTGGGCCACGAAGTGACCCTCGTCACCGACGGCGACCAGGTAGGAGGGGCGGGGGCGCTCCCCGACGTGATCGCCGTCCCGGCCGCTTGGCGGGACGTGTTCAAGAAGTCCGGCGGCCACCTGCAGGCTGAACTGAACCGCGTCCACGTCGAGTTGGTCGAGGCCTTGCCGCGCGAATACGTCCTGGCGGACGGGTCGACCCTCCTCCTGCCGGGCGAGCGAGGTGCCCAGTACCGCGCGGTCGCCGAACGGTTCGGCGAGGCCGAGGCAGCCCGCTGGCGCGCTCTGGTCGACGACCTGGATGACCTGTGGCACGCGTACCGCCGCCACGCCCTCGAGGGCATCGCCCCGGTGGCCGATGCCCGGGACCGCGCCGCGCTGTGGCTCGACGTCACCGTCGGGCAGTTGGCAGAGCGGGTCGACGACCGTCTGGCGCCCATCGTGCTCGAGGCGGGCGGGTCGCCCGCCGCACCCGCCGTCGAAGCGCTCTCGCTGAGCGCCGAACGCAGGTTCGGGCGTTGGCGGTTGGTCGACGGGGATGGCGGTGCGCTGCCCGGCTCGCTGCTGCTCGACCTGCTGGCCCGCCGTATCGAGGAGCGTGGCGTCAGGCTGGTCGAGCGGTGCGAAAGCTCCCCCGACCTGGACGCGACCCTGCCCGACCGGCCGCTGCGTGCCGTCAGCGCGGAGGACTGGTTGACGCGGGTCCCGATCGTCGGTTCTGACGGCGTCGTGCGCGCCTCGGCCTGTTCACCGGCCGGCCCGGCCCCCTGGGCCGAGTTGGGCAGCGCGGCGCTTGCGGTCTACGAGTTGCACGAGCGGCTGACCGGCGAGGACTGCCGCCCCACCAACGTCGCCTTCAAGCTGCCCCGGCTCGCCTGACGCGCTCGGCGCAGGTGAGACTTTGAGCACTATTCCGGGTTCGTTTGCCGATTTGACGCCCAGTTACGGCGTGTCGCGGATCGAGTCCGGGATAGTGCTCAACGCCCACCCGACCCAGGCCCCACCTTCGGACGCGACAACCAACGCCACGCAATGAGCCCGACGGCGACGGCGACGATCCCGATCACCAGGGTGTCCGGCACCGCCGCACCGACCTCCCTCAACCAACCTTCCAGCCGGTACTGCCCGGTCGCGCCGAGCAGGCCGCCCATCCCGGAGGTCGCGTCGGTGAGCAGGAACAACAACCCGACGGCGACGAACAGCAGGCCCGCGACCATCCCGACCACCGACGTGCTGAACGGGCCGACCCTTAGCGGACGGGGCTTCAGCCGCTCCCCCAAGCTGAGCCGGTCCCACAGCAGGGAAAGTGCCAACAGAGGCACGACCATGCCAGCCCCGAAAGCGGCCAGTAGCAGAGCACCGTAGAGCGGGCTGCCGCCGGTCGCGGCGACGGTCAGGACGGCGCCGAGAAGGGGCCCCGTGCAGGCGCCCGCGAGCCCGTAGGTCGCCCCGAGCAACACCGCGCCGAGCGCCGAGCGCGGGTCGCCGCGTTGCCGCAGCCCCGGCACCGGGAGCCGGATCCCGAGCGCGGTGACCAGCCCGAACACGATCAGGATCGAGCCACCAACCAGCGACAGCGTCTGACGGTGCACCGTCACCAGCGACCCGAGTGCCCCCGCGCCCAGGCCGAGCGGCACCAGGGTGAGCAGCAGACCAAGATAGAACAGGGCCGTCCGGCCGAGCAGCCGGGCGCGGTTGCCGTCGAAGGCGTAGGCAAAGAAGGCAGGCAGAAGGAGCGCGGCGCACGGGCTGAGGATCGCCGCGACGCCGCCGAGGAACGCCCCGGCGTAACCGATCAACATCAGCCTTGCAGCGCGGCCTGCTGCTCGATCAACTGCTGAAAATACTCAAGTGGCTGGGCACCTGACAGGAACTGCGAGCCGACCACGAAGGACGGCGTCGAGCTCAGCCCGAAGCCCTGCGCCTCCTGGGAGTCGGCCTCGACTGCCTCCGCATGAACGGGGTCGGCCCAGTCCTGCTTGAACCGGTCGACGTCGAGCCCGAGGTCGGCGACGATGCCCAGCACCAGTTCGTCGGGGACATCCGGGTGCCCGTCGTTGGGCAGCGCAACGTATAGCTCGTGCGCGAACTCGAAGAACTTGCCCTGCACGCCCGCGGCACGTGCCGCCGTGGCGGCCTTGATGGATTCGTCACCGAAGATCGCGAGGTCACGGAACTCGACGCGCAGCGTGCCGTCGTCGATGAGGGGTTGCAGGTACGGGAGGGTCTCCTCCGCGAACACCGAGCAGAAGGGGCAGCGGTAGTCGGCCCACTCCGTCAGGACCACCTTGGCGTCGGTTCGCCCCATCGCCAGCGGATCGCCCTCCTGGCGCCGCGGCAGGTCCTCAAGAAAGAAGCGTTCCTGCTCCAACTGCTCGGCCGACTTGGCCGCCGAGGTATCGATGACGGCGGCCGGTTCGCTCGAGTTGTCCTTGGCACCCGGATCGGCCTGCGAGGAACCCCTCTGCAGCTGTGCAATCACCCCGATGAGGACGACGACCAGCGCGAGCAGTGCGACGATCGCGACCTTGTACCCGTTCCTGGTGGTGTTCGCGGGTGCGGTGGGCATGGGAATCAACTCAATCTGGCTAGGCATTGTTTCCTCCCACTCTGCCCTACCGCCTGACGCCGCCCCAAACCGGGGTCTACATGGGCAGGTGCCCGTCGTTCCGGTGTGCGCGGGCAACCGGAGACCCGGTCGTCGGATGTCCCCCCGTCAGAGGGCGCAGCGAGCCGACCATGGAACTGGGATCGTGCACGGCTCGACAGACCCCGACGCCTGGGTGGGTGGTTTCAAACGCTGTCACCGGCGAGGATGTGCCGGGCGGGGAGATCCAACCGCACGAGGCCCTCCGAAAATCGACCACTGGCCGATACTCAGCGCCAGACACACCAGAATCGACCACTGGCCGATTTTCGCGAGGCGGGCGAGGCCCGCAAGCCCCCTCACCCGACAAGCACTGGCCGATACTCAGCGCCAGACACACCAGAATCGACCACTGGCCGATTTTCGCGAGGCGACCGGAGGCCCGGACACGAGCGCGAACTGGGAGCGACCGGAGGCCCGGACACGAGCGCGAACTGGGAGCGACCGGAGGCTCGGACACGAGCGCGAACTGGGAGCGACCGGAGGCTGAGGGCGGCCGGAGGCTGGAAGCGGGCATGACCCCAGCGCGAGCCAAGCGCCCAGACGACCTCGGTATCGCCCCCACTTTCAAAAGGGACCGGTTCCGGGCGTTCACCGAGAAGTAGTAAGCTTGACTGTCTGTCTCAACCGAGGATGAGTGGTTTTGAGTAATTCGCGCGCTGACCTGAATCGCGAGATCGCCCTGGAACAGGCCCACGTGGACCGGGTTTACGACAACCTCAACGTGGCAACCGCCAGCGCAAAGTCACTGGCCGAATCCGGGCGTGAGATCTACGTCTCCGACCGCACCAGTTGGACGCGGGAGGAGGACAGCACCGCACTGTTCGAGCGCGACGCATTCGCCTATCAGGCGGCCAGACGACTCGCGATCCTCGACGCCGAGCACGAGGGGCTGGTGTTCGGCCGCATCGACCTGGCCGACGACGATGCGCGCTACATCGGGCGCATCGGCGTGCGCGACCGCGACTACGAACCCCTCGTGATCGACTGGCGGGCGCCCGCCGCCGAACCCTTCTACCGTGCCACCCCCACCGCACCGATGGGTGCGATCCGCCGTCGTGTGCTGCGCTGCCGCGACGACAAGGTCATCGGCCTTGAGGACGACCTGCTGGATTCGACCAGGGCGACGAACCTCCCCATCATCGGCGAGGGAGCCCTGATGGCTTCCCTCACGCGTGCCCGCGGCCGCACGATGCGCGACATCGTCGCCACCATCCAGGCGGAGCAGGACGAGGCAATCCGAGCCCCCTACCAGGGTGTGACGATCATCGCGGGCGGCCCAGGCACCGGAAAGACGGTCGTAGCGCTGCACCGTGCCGCTTACCTCCTCTACACCAACCGTGCGCGGCTCGAACGCGGCGGAGTGCTGGTCGTCGGCCCCACGAACGTGTTCATGAACTACATCGAGCGGGTGCTGCCCAGCCTCGGTGAGGAATCGGTGACCTTGAAGGCGATCGGCAGCGTCGCCAGCGACACCTTGGGCATGTCGAGCGAGCGGATGGACAACGCCGAGGCCGCCACCGTCAAAGGCAGCCTCGCCATGGTGAAGCTGCTGGGCGCCCTGGTTCGCACGCCGCTCAATGACCACCCGGAGGCACTTCGGGTGCGGGTCACGGTCAAGGGAGAGGTCCTCACCCTCGACGCCGACGCCCTGGCCAGGATCCGAGACCAGGTGCTGAGCCAGACGAAGCTGAACCGGGGTCACGACCTGGCGTTCAACCTGGTGGTGTCCGCGCTCAAGGCAAAGCTCCCCGAGGATGTCGAGATCTCGCCCGTGGAGCTCGACGAACAGGTCAGGGAGCACCCGAGCCTCACCCGCTTCATGGCCTCCTGGTGGCCAGCGCTCAGCGCGACCAGGGTTCTGGCGCGGCTCTCAGACCCCCGACTCACCCACCGGCTAGCGACGCAGTTCACGCCGCAGCAACGGGAATCGCTCTCCGGGTCCTACGCGTGGCTGCGCGGCTCCGAGTCCGACGCGGACACTGGGCGCGGCTGGTCGATCGCCGACATCGCACTCCTGGACGAACTCGTCCACATCCTCGGACCGGTGCCCGACGAGAAGGACCGGGAACTCGACCTTTTCGCCGAAGGCGAGGTCGCCGAGGTGCTGACCACCGCCGACCTGCTGCGCCTCGAACGCAGCAAGGACCCGGCGGAGGATCCCCAGTCGACCTACGCACACATCCTCGTCGACGAAGGCCAGGACGTCACCCCGATGCAGTGGCGGATGCTGCGACGCCGCGGGCCGCAGTCGTCGTGGACCATCGTCGGCGACCCGGCCCAGAGTTCGTATCCATTCCAGGACCAGACGACCAGTGCGCTGGACGAGCTGATCGGGAGGGCGAAACGCCGCACGTTCACCCTCTCGACCAACTACCGCTCCCCGAGCGAGGTGTTCGACCTGGCCGCCCGGGTCATCACCAAGGTCTATCCGGACGCCGAACTGCCCCGGGCCGTCCGCTCCACCGGCATCGAACCACTGCTCACCGGCACCGACTCCGCGGGGCTGCCCGGGGCGCTTCGCAAGATCCTGTTGGATCTGGCCGGCACCGTAAACGGCACGATCGGAATCATCACTCCGCCTTCCCGGCTACGGGATATCCAGTTGCTGGTGCTGGGCGACGAGCGGCTCCGTGAGTTCGAGGACCGGCTGATCGTGGTCACCGCCCTTCAGGCGAAGGGCCTCGAGTACGACGGCGTGGTGGTCGTCTCCCCGGACGAGATCGTCGCCGAGGCACCCGGCGGGGCGCGCGTCCTCTACGTGGCCCTCACCAGGGCCACGCAACGGCTGGTGACGCTCGACGTCGAGACCAGTCAGTGGCGCGGCCTGCTGGACTGAGTGGCCTCAGCCTCCATCTCGTCCTTGAGTTGCGCAAGCACCTCACGGGTCGCCTTCGACCGGTTCTGCGTGAAGAACTGCAGACCGGGCGCACCCGCGGCGAGCAGGTCGCGGCACATCTGGAGGGCTGCTCCCAGCCCGATCTCCCGTACCTCCTCCTTCGACCCGGCGGCACGCAGCCGCGCGACGAAGTCGGCTGGCAGGGGCCGACCCGAAAGGTCCGCGAAGCGTTCGATCTGAGTGATCACGGTCAGCGGCATGATGCCAGGGATGATCGGGACGTGGCAGCCGCGCCCGTGCATCCTGTCCAGCAGTTCTGCGTAGCGCTCAGCGTCGAAGAACAACTGCGAGATGGCGAACTGCGCCCCTGCCTCGACCTTGTCCTCGAGGATCGCGGCATCAAGTTCCGGATCGTTGTTCGCCTCATGGGGGTTGGGGAACGCGGCCACACCGACGCAGAAATCGCCTTGCTCCTTGATGAAGCGGACCAGATGCGTCGCGTTGCGAAGCCCGTCGGGGTGCGGCACCCAGTCGCCACCACCCGGCATGTCGCCACGGATCGCCAGGATGTTGGTGACCCCCACCTCACGGTAGGCGTCCAATGCGGCAGCGATCTCGGCCTTCGACTGGTCGACGCACGTCAGATGCCCAACCGTCAGAGGACCGCCCGAGGCCGCGATCCGTCTCGTGGCCCTGATCGTGCGATCGCGCCGCGATCCGTTGGCACCGTAGGTGACCGACACGAAGTCGGGCGCCAACGGCGACAGCGCGTCGACGGCGCGCCACAGGATCGGCTCATCCTCCTCGGAGCGTGGGGGGAAGAACTCGAACGAGAAGAGGGGCCCTTGGGCCGAACCGAGCAACTCGGCGACGGTCCCGGAGCGTGAATCGGGATGAAGCATGCCCCCACAATAGGGAATCGTTGCAGGGGTACGACTAAACTGCCCACGTGAGACGCCCGCTAGACCCGACGACCCCGCTTGGCGACGATTTCCTGTCTGCGGTCGGCGAAACCATCGAATCCTTCCTGACCTCCCAGAGCCCCCTCATCGACGAGGTGGGGGTGCCGGAACTGCTGCGAGTCGCGAGACTCACCACCTCCGGCGGTAAGCGCCTGCGCCCCGCGTTCTGCTACTGGAGCCAGGTGGCGGCGTCAGGCATCCCCGACGATGACACCGCGCTGCTCGCCGTAGCGTCCTCGCTGGATCTGCTCCACGTCAGTGCCCTTGTCCATGACGACCTGATCGACGATGCGGACACCAGGCGGGGCGAACCCGCTGCCCACAAGCGCTTCGAGCGTTACCACCACGCCTCGGGAGGCAGCGGGGACCCGGCCGCCTTCGGTGTCTCGTCCGCGATCCTGCTCGGCGATCTGCTGCTGATGTGGAGCCTCGAACTCGCGGAGACCTCCCTCGCCAGGAACCTCCAGAGCGCCAGGTGGCTGCTCAACGCAATGCGGGCAGAGGTGACCGCAGGGCAGTTCCTTGACGTCAGCGCCCAGTACCGCGTCACCGGCGCCGCGTCGGTGGCGGAGGAACTCGATGTCGCACGGCGCGTCCTCGAGTTCAAGTCGGCCAGGTACTCGATCAGGAGGCCCGCGCAGATCGGTGCCGCGCTCGGCGGCGCCGACGACGTCCTGCTGGGTGCTCTCGGTGAGTTCGGCTCCGTGATCGGGCGCGCGTTCCAACTACGAGACGACGTCCTTGGCGTCTACGGCGACCCGACGGTCACCGGCAAACCGTATGGCGGCGACATCCACGAAGGAAAACGCACCGTGTTGGTGCTCTCCGCCTTGGCCAACGGATCGCCCCGCGAAACCGCCGAGCTTGCTGCGCTACTGGGCGCGTCAGGCCTGACCGACGGCGACATCGACCGGGCGGCCGAGCTGATCGAACAGACCGGCGCGAAGGCCGGGGTGGAGTCGATCATCGAGGAAAACCTCAACCATGCAGAGCGGGTACTCGAAACCACGCCGATGACCGGAGAGGGACGAACCGCCCTGGCCACCCTGGCGCACAAGAGCGTCAAGCGTGCCAGCTGAGTTGGCCGGACTCACCACGGCACAGGTCGACGAGCGGATCGCAGCCGGCCAGGTGAACACGCTGCCGTCGCGTTCGGGACGCTCGACGCGCGACATCATCCGAGCCAACGTCCTGACCAGGGTCAACGCGATCCTCTTCACGCTGTTCGTCTGCGTGGCCGTCACCGGTCACCTCATCCAGGGGGTCTTCGGTCTCCTGATTGTGATCAACTCCGCGATCGGGATCGTGCAGGAGTTGCGGGCCAAGCGCACCCTCGACACCCTCGCGGTCATCGGGGAGGCGCACCCCAGGGTGATCCGCGACGGCCACTCCCGGCAGATCGTCCGCGACGGCGTCGTGCTGGACGACTTGATCCAGGTCGCCCCAGGCGAGCAGATCGTGGTCGACGGAAGGGTCCTGACCGCCGACTACCTTGAGGTCGATGAATCACTGCTCACCGGCGAGGCCGACGCGGTTCTGAAGGAACCGGGCGACGAGGTCCTCTCGGGCTCCTTCGTGGTATCCGGCAACGGCACCTACCGGGCGGAAAAGGTCGGGGCGGAAGCCTATGCGGCGCAGCTGACCGCTCAGGCCGCCAAGTTCACGCTCGTTTCCTCGGAACTGCGCCAGGGAATCAACAAGATCCTGAGATTCGTCACCTTCGTCCTCATCCCCGTCGGCGTCCTCAACGTGATCGTGCAGTTCTCGCAGCCTGACGCGACGTGGCAGGAGTCGATCCTGCGCACCGTTTCGGCGCTCGTGCCGATGGTCCCCGAGGGGCTCGTGCTGCTGACCTCCATGGCGTTCGCCCTCGGCGTGATCAGGCTTGGCCGACGCAACTGCCTGGTGCAGGAACTGCCGGCGATCGAAGGACTCGCCCGGGTGAGCGTGGTCTGTACCGACAAGACCGGCACGCTCACCGCGAACGCGTTGACCCTCAGCGAGGTCATCCCTCTGGACGACACCGACCCGGTGCCTGCACTCGCCCAGCTGGCTGCGTCCGATCCGACCCCCAACGCATCCATGCAGGCGATCGACGCCAAGGTGCCGGCCCTGGACGAACCGTGGCAGCTGCGGTCCAGAGCCCCCTTCACCTCCGCGAAGAAGTGGTCAGGGGCCACCTTCGAACGCCACGGCACCTGGCTGCTGGGAGCCCCCGACGTGCTGGCTGACGGCGAGATCGCCGCCAAGGCCGAGGCGATCGGCGCCTCCGGGCGGAGGGTGCTGCTGCTGGCAGAGGGGTCGGTGCCCGTCGACGACCCTCAGGCACCTGGTGAAGTGACCCCCAGGGCGCTGCTGGTGCTCGATCAGGTCCTCCGGCCAGATGCCGCCGAGACCCTGCGCTACTTCGGGGAACAGAATGTCGCTGTCAAGGTCATCTCCGGCGACAACGCGGCCTCCGTCGGCGCCGTCACCCGCTCATTGGGCGTCGACGCCGAGCTGGTGGTCGATGCGCGCGAACTGGCGCCAGGGCCCGGGTTTGTCGACGCCGTCAACGACGGGGCGGTGTTCGGGCGGGTCACCCCGGAGCAGAAGCGTCAGATGGTCGACGCGTTGCAGGTCCGGGGCCACACGGTCGCGATGACCGGCGACGGCGTCAACGACGTGCTCGCGCTCAAAGATGCGGATCTGGGCGTAGCGATGGGCTCCGGGTCGTCGGCCACCCGCGCGGTCGCGCAGATCGTGCTGCTCGATGACCGGTTCGGATCGCTCCCGCACGTGGTTGCGGAGGGCCGTCGCGTCATCGGCAACATCGAGCGGGTCGCGAAGTTGTTCCTGACCAAGACCATCTACGCCGCGCTCCTGGCCCTCAGCGCTGGGATCCTCGGGCTACCCAACCCGTTCATGCCTCTTCAGATGACGGTGGTCGGCTGGTTCACCATCGGCATCCCTGCCTTCCTGATGAGCCTCGCCCCCAACAGGGAACGGGCCCGCCCCGGCTTTGTCCGCCGGACGCTGGCGGTCGCCGTCCCCGGAGGGGTGATCGTCGCCGCTGCCGCGCTCACCACCTACATCGCGACGCGCGGGCTCGACGAGGTGAGCGACACCGTCCAGATTCAGGCCTCCACCGCCACCCTGATCGCGCTGATCATGACGGCGACCTGGATGTTGAGCGTGGTGGCCCGGCCGTACGTGTGGTGGCGGGTCGTTCTCGTGTGCGTGGCCTACGCGTTCTACTTCGCCGTCTTCGCGTTGCCGTTCGCCCACCGGTGGCTGATGCTGGATCTCACAAACCTGCACACCGTCACGATCGGGGTGCTGGTCGGGCTGGCAGGCATGGCCGCCATCGAGGTGCTGTGGTGGGTCACAGCGATCGTGCGCGGCGAACTGCCCCGCCTCTGGGCCCAGCCGCAGCCGTAGATACACCGGTCCCGTCGGGAAGCGCATGGCGACTCGCCGGTGCACGAGGAGGTGATCCGGCGACAGCGCGCATACAATCTAAGCGCAGACGGGCTGGCACGGCCTCCTTCCCCGACCGTGTATGGAGTGGTATGAACAGCACTTTCGACCCGCTGGTCGGCCAGGTGCTCGACGACCGCTACGAGATCGTGGCGAAAGTGGCACGAGGCGGAATGGCGACGGTCTATCGCGCGCGCGACCTGAGGTTGGCGCGCGTGGTGGCGGTCAAGGTGATGCGCAGCGACCTTGGCGAGGACGACGAATTCGCCGCGAAATTCGACCGGGAGGCCCGTTCGGCGGCGGTCCTGAGCCATCCGAACGTGGTGAGCATCTTCGACCAGGGCAGTTCACATGGGCAGCCCTACATCGTCATGGAGTTCATCGAGGGCTTGACTCTGCGCCGCGTGATCAGCTCCGAGGCTCCCCTGGCTCCTGCCCGGGCCCTCGAACTCTTCGAACAGATCGCGGCGGCGTTGGCCGCCGCCCACGAGGCCGGTGTGGTCCACCGCGACATCAAGCCCGAAAACGTGATCCTCACGGATCGTGGCCAGGTGAAGGTGGCCGACTTCGGGTTGGCCAGGCAGGTCGGGTCGCCGCAGATGACCGCGACCGGGGTACTGGTGGGTACCGCCAGTTACCTTCCGCCCGAACTTGTCACGCATGCCCGACCCGACGGCCGCAGCGATGTGTACTCAGCCGGGGTGGTCCTGTTTGAGATGCTGACCGGCAAGAAACCTCACACCGGCGAGAACAATTACCAGATCGCCTACCGACACGTGAACGTCGACATCGAGAAGCCTTCCGAGAGGTTGCGCGAGCTCGGGAAGGGCAACGAACGGCCGATCCCCGACTATCTGGACACGCTGGTACTGGCGGCCACCCGTCGCGACCCCAGGGCCAGGATCGCCGACGGGCAGGAGCTGCTCGCCGCCGTGAGGAAGGTGCGCGGCGAGATGGCCCGCAACTCCAGTGGCGACAACCCTGAGCTGGCCGCTTCCCTGCTCCCGGACAGCCCTTCCGAAGGACTCACCGAGCGGTTACGGCCCGCAACCCGCCCCCGTCCCGTCTCCGGCCCTACCCCCGAGACCGTGATCGTGTCGCGTTCCGAGTGGGGCGTCGCCGACGCCTCAGCACAAACCCCGATCCCACCACCTGAGCCGGTCGCACCCCGGACGGCCACCTCCCAGTCGCCGACGAGCCAGCGGACCCCCGTCTTCCCACCTCTTCACATCTCGCACGACCCGGTGCACCAGCGCCGCAGAGGAGTCATCGCAGTCCTGCTGGTCGTGCTGCTCACCATCGGCGCAGGGTTCGGCTCGTGGTGGTGGATGTCGGGCCGCTACACCACGGTGCCCGCGGTCGCGGGCATGAACGAGACCAAGGCGCGGGAGGCTGCCTCGGCCAACGCGCTGCGGGTCGAGACCCGTGATGAGTACTCGGAGACCGTCCCCGTCGGGGTCGTCATCGACACCGATCCCCGCTCCGGCGAACGGCTGGTGCGCGACTCGCAGTTCACTCTCATCATGTCGCTCGGGCCAGAGCGATACCCGGCCCCGCAGCTCGTCGGCCTCACCAGGGAGGAGGCCGAGCAGGCCATCACGGACGGGCACCTGAGCCTCGGGGAGGTCACCGAGGACTGGTCAGAGGACCAGCCGGCCGGGACTGTGTTGTCGGCCTCGGAAGAGGAGGGCGCGCAGTTGAAACCGGACACCGCGATCGACCTGACCGTCTCGAAGGGCAGAGAGCCCATCCGTATCCCCGACCTGACCGACGCGACGACCGCCGCCGCCACCGAAGAGTTGAAGGGGCTCGGGTTCGAGGTCACGGTAAAGGAGGAGAACTCCACCACAGTCGCGAAGGGCGACGTCATCCGACAGGACCCGGCCGACGGCACCGCCTACCGCGGCGACACCGTCACGATCGTGAGTTCGCTCGGCCCGGTGATGGTGACCATCCCGGGGGTGTGGGGCAAGGGCACCGACGATGCCAGGAAGCTGCTGGAGGACCTCGACCTGAAGGTCGAGATCCGCAACGACTCCGGATTCGGTCTGCCGCTCAACCTGGCTAAATCGACCGATCCGGCCGAAGGCACCCAGGTCGCGGTCGGGAGCACCGTGACCCTCATCATCGTCTGATCCACGGATCAGACGAGCAAGCCACCGATCACCGCTCCGGCCTCGACGCAGTCGGCTCCGCTGACATCCAGATGAGTCACCGCCCGAAGCGACGTCGGCCCAAGAACGCTGATCAGCACGCCGGCCGCCTTCAACCGTTCTGCGACCGCGGGGGCCTCCGGCGTCGCGATCAGCACGATGTTGCTTTCTGGTTCCCGCACCGCCCCGGGACGCACCGCATTGATCGCAGCAGCGAGCGCGCGCGCCGAGGCGTGGTCCTCTGCGACCCGTGACACGTTGTGTCGCAGCGCGTATGAGCCGGCCATGGCCAGCATCCCTGCCTGACGCCACCCGGCGCCCAGCCGCTTGCGCTGCACGCGGGCGCGGGCGATGTCGTCTGCAGCGCCGACTAGCACCGAGCCGACCGGAGCCCCAAGCCCCTTTGACAGGCACAGGCTGACGGTGTCGAACAGCGCCCCGTAGTCGCTGAAGGGGCGGCCAGTCACCGCGGACGCGTTGGCCAGGCGTGCACCGTCGAGGTGGGTGCACACGTCGACCGCGCGGGCCCCTTCGCTGACCGCGACCAACTGGTCGAACTCCTGGACGGTGCCGCCACCGAAGTTGTGGGTGTCCTCAACCGCGACGCACGCCGTCTCCACCAGGTAGGGACCACACCCGACGGCCAACATGGCCAGCGCGTCGGCGGCGACCAGCCTCCCATCCTCGGAGGTCCAGGTGCGCATCGTGACGCCGTGCAGCGCCCCGTGGGCACCCATCTCCGCGCGCGCGATGTGCGCATAGCCGTCGCACAGCACCTCACGACCGGGCGGGGTGTGCAGCCAGACGCCGAGCAGGTTGGTCAGCGATCCGCTGACGCAGAACAGGCCGGCTTCCTTCCCGAACGTCTCTGCCGCCTCGGCCTCCAGCGCGACGACGCTCGGGTCCTCGCCGTAGACGTCGTCCCCGACCGCCGCGGCGGTCATCGCCGCGATCATCGCCGCGCCCGGTCGGGTGACCGTGTCGCTGCGGAGATCGATCACAGTTCCTTGGCCTTGAACTGCTGCACGGGGTTGTCCCGGTTGAGCCGCCCCGACCGGAGCCGACGAGCCACAGTGAAGGCCAGTTCGAGCGACTGGTTCCGGTTGAGCCTCGGATCGCACACCGTCTCGTAGCGGCTTTCAAGGTCGGCTTCGCTCAGATTGGCCAGGCCACCCACGCATTCGGTGACATCGTCGCCTGTCAGTTCGACGTGGAGCCCACCAGGCCAGGTGCCGAGCTGCTCGTGGACGTCGAAGAAGCCGTCGACCTCCTCGGCCACATCGGCGAACGAGCGCGTCTTGTAACCGTTGGTCGCCTCGAAGGTGTTCCCGTGCATTGGGTCGCACACCCAGGCGACCTTGCGTCCGGTGCCCTCCACCCCGGCGATGACCGCTGGCAGCGCCTCACGGACGCGGCGTGCCCCCATCCTGGTGATGAAGGTGAGCCTGCCGGGGATGCGGTCGGGGTCCAGCGCTTCGGCAAGGGCGATCGCCTGTTCCGCTGTGGTGGCGGGGCCGAGTTTCACGCCGAGCGGGTTCTGCACGCGACGCAGCAGCTCGACGTGTGCACCGTCGAGCTGACGGGTCCGCTCACCGATCCACAGCATGTGACCGGAGCAGCCGTAGAGTTCCTGCGAGCGGGAGTCGACGCGGGTCAGCGCACGCTCGTACTCGAGCAGCAGCGCCTCATGCGAGGCGTAGAAGTCGACGGTGTTCAGGGACTCGTCGTGCACGCCGCAGGCGACCATGAAGGCCAGCGCACGGTCGATCTCGGAGGCGAGTTCCTCGTACTCCTTGACCACCTCGGAGTCGCGCACGAACTGGGCGTTCCAGGAATGGACGCCACGCAGGTTCGCGAAACCACCCTTCACGAAGGCCCGCACCAGGTTCAGCGTCGCAGCCGAGGAATGGTAGACGTCCAGCAGCCGCTGCGGGTCGTGTGCGCGGGAGGCCGCTTCAAACTCGAAACCGTTTATGGCGTCTCCCCGGTAGGCGGGCAGCGTGACGTCGCCCCGGGTCTCGGTGTCCTTTGAGCGGGGCTTGGCGTACTGGCCCGCGATCCGGCCGACCTTGACCACCGGCACCTGCGCCGCGTAGGTCATCACGACCGCCATCGAGAGCTGAACGAGCAGTTTGCGCTTGATGTTGTCGGCGGTTACGGCGTCGAACGTCTCGGCGCAGTCGCCGCCCTGGAGCAGGAAGGCACGCCCGGCCGCGACGTCTGCGAGCTTGTCGCGCAGGTCGTCACACTCCCCCGCGAACACCAACGGCGGCAGCCTCTCGAGCGAGTCGACGATGCGGTCCAGGGCCGCCTGGTCCGGGTAGCTGGGCTGCTGTACAAAGGGCAGAGCGCGCAGATTTTCCCGGGAGATGATGCTCGACATGAGCGTTAGGCTACCTCAACGGGCAACGGCACCGTCGACGTCACCCGGGCGGTGGACGGCCTCAGTCCCCCGGTTCGTGGAACCCGTTGTCGATCGCGTAGAGCGTCAACTCCACCCGGTTGTGCAGTTGGAGTTTCCGCAACACGTTCTGCACATGGTTCTGCACCGTGCGGTGCGAGACGAACAACTCGTCGGCGATCTCACGGTAGGCCATGCCCTTCGCGACGCGCCGCAGCACCTCGATCTCGCGTGTGGTCAGCACCGGCCCCTCTTCATTGTGTGAACGGGCGACGTTGACCATCCGTCGGAACTCGCCGAGCACCAACCCGGCAAGGCCCGGGGTGAACACGGCATCCCCGACCGCCGTACGCTGCACGCCCTCGATCAGTTCCTCCTTGGATGCGGATTTGACGAGGTAGCCCTTCGCGCCCGCCTTCATGGCACGGAGCACATCCTCGCGTTCGCCGGAAGCAGACATCACGAGCACGTGCATGTCCGGGAACTCGCCGAGGAGCACCTCGATGCAGGTGGCACCGTCCGGCTCCGGGATCTGCAGATCCATCACGACGATCTCCGGCCTGGTGGCCCTGGCTCTGGCGAGGCATTCGGTGCCGTTCTTGGCGACGGCGACGATCTCGAATCCGACCTCCGTGAGGTCCTCGCTGAGGGCATCGATCCACATCGGGTGATCGTCGACCAACATCACACGCCTACGCTCCGTCATCGGATTCCTCCTGGTGTTCAGCCTCGATCGGGAATCGCAGTTCCCATTCGGCACCCGCCCCGGGCGACGACTTGAGGATCGCCGAGCCCCCGAGGTCGTTCATCCTTCCGACGATCGAGTCCCTGATCCCGAAGCGACCGTTGTCCGCAGCCTCCTGCACCTGTGCGGCGCTCATTCCCACGCCGTTGTCGCGGACCCACAAGATCACCTCGTCATCGCGCTCCTGGTCGACGAGGATCCAGACCTGGGCGTCCGCCCCGGCATGCTTCTCGACGTTCTTGAGGATCTCGACAAGCGTGCTTTCGACTTCGTCCACAAGGCTCTGCGACGCCATCACATGGCTGGCCATCGTCGAGACGGTCACCCTGGCGGACCCGTACTTCTCGAGCGCCGAAACCATATTGAGCAGTTCGGTCGATTCCACGTCACCCACCTCCCGATCCTGCAGATGGATCCGCAACTGCGCCTCCGATTCCCTGGCTAGGGCGGCGAGGCGGACCCCACGGGGCCCGAGGGACGGCCCCTCCCTCTCGACCAGCGCGAGCACCTGCAACGCGCCGTCATGCACGATCCGGGACAGCCGTTCCCGTTCGGCCAGCGCGGCCGAGCGCAGCCGGACCTGCTCCTGCTCTTCGAGTGCGGTACGAAACTGCGTCACCAGCATGGTCAGACACACCGTGAACAGGATCGTCACAAAGGCCGCACCGACACGCTCCATGGCGAAATGCTGAGGCGCGACGAGCAGCGCAGCCGAAGTGGTCAGCGCAAACGACACCCCCCACCTGTAGGGCAGGAAGACCGCCGCATACGCGCCGCACCCGCCTGCCCAGTAGCCGGCCAGCGACAACGGCGCACCTCCCGGGGGCACCACGGCGACCGTCAGCAAGATGATGGCGACCGTGACTGCCAGGTCCGCCATGAAGAGAGGTTTCGTCCGCCGGGCAGGTTTGCGCATCTGCAATGAGACATAGATCTGCCAGAAGGCAAGCACCGCCGAGGCGGCCCAGACGATTCCGGGGTGCGTGGAGCGCGGGGCGACGATGAAGACGTTGACGGCGATCGCGTGCAGTCCCAGGAGACTACGCGCAACCTCGCACACCCCATAGACCCGCCCGAAGGCGTCTCCGGACGGCCTGCTCCCGAGGGTGGATCGCAACCAGTGCATGACGCCGCGCTGACGTTGTGTTTCAGCCTCTTGCACGCTCAGGCCGTGGCTCGACGACCGGGGGCTCGCCGCCACCCGGCCTTGCCAGTTCGGACGCGGAGGCTTCCTCCAACGTCAGCGATCCGGACTTGATGCGTGACGCGTAGACGTCGACGTAGTCCTGCCCGGTCAGCCGCTGGATTGCGGCCATGGTCTCATCGGTGACCCACCGCAGCACCTTGCTGTTGCCCGGGTTGTCGAAGTACTGCGAGAAGTCGAGCGGCTCACCGATCACCACCACTGGACGTCTGGCCCACGGCAGCCCGAAGGGTCCCTTGAGAGAGGTTGTCCCGGAGACCCCGACCGGGATCACGGGCACCCCGTTCGCCAGCGCCATCCGCGCCATGCCGGTCTTGCCTTTGTAGAGCCGCCCGTCCGGCGACCGCGTGCCTTCGGGGAAGATGGCGATCACATGCCCATCGGCTAGGACGTCGGAGATGGCCTGCAGCGCGTCGACCGAGGCGCGGCCACCGCTGCGGTCCATCGGGACCATCTTGACGGTCTTCAGGAACCAGGCGACGATCTTGTTCCCGATGCCGCCTTTGCCGCTGAAAAGTTCCGCCTTCGCCGGGAAGGTGATGGGACGCGGCATCATGGCGGGCACGACGAGCGAGTCGAGCGCATCGATGTGGTTGCTGGCGAGGATTGCGCCGCCTTCACGGGGGAAGTTCTCTTCACCGAACACCAGCGCGCCGTACCCGAACCGCACCATCGGACGGAAGATCGTGAACTTGAAGAAGCGATACCACCACATGGGCGGCAGTCTATCCCGACAGGGAGTCCGCGCTTATCCTTCACCCATGACAGTGTCTTCCTTGTCCCGCGCGCCCGAGATCTGGCCGGAGGCCCGCACGCTCCGCGTCGGCACCGGAACGGTGGGGGTCGTGATGAGCCATGGCTTCACCGGCTCCGTCCAGTCAATCGCACCGTGGGCACACGCGTTGGCGGAACCTTCCGCCGACTGGCCGGGTGCGCGCGTCATCGCGCCGAGGCTCCCCGGCCACGGTACAACGTGGCGGGACCTGTCCCGCACCCGGTGGTGGGACTGGTACGCGGCCGTCGAGGACGCCTACCTCGAGCTTGCCGATGAGGTCGAGCACCTCTTCGTCGCCGGGTTGTCGATGGGTGGCGCACTGGCGCTCCGGCTCGCCGAGCAGCGGTCAGTTACCGGTGTGCTTCTGGTGAACCCGGCGATTGCAACCCGCGACAAGCGGGTCGCTCCCGCGAGCCTGATCCACCGCGTGCTGCCTCCGCAGAAGGGCATCTCCTCAGACATCGCCCGCGAGGGCGTCGAGGAACTCGGGTATCCACGGTTCTCGGTGACGAGCCTGGCCACGATGACGCAGCTGTGGCGCGACGTGCGGTCATCGCTCAAGAGCGTGTCTGCCCCGGTCCTGCTGATGTGCTCACGCGAGGACCACGTCGTCGACGACCTGAGTGGCCAACTGATCCGCCGATCGGTCCGCGACGTGCGCACGGTCGATCTTGAGCGGAGCTACCACGTGGCGACGTTGGACCACGACGCCGGGTTGATCGCGTCCAAATCGCGCGACTTCGTGAAAGAACTCAGCCAATGACGCGGCGTGCGCCGGTGAAGGGCATCGAGTCGAGGCTGGTGACCCGGACCCCGGCGCGGGGGTTGGCGGCGTCGACGATCTTGCCGTTGCCGATGTAGAGACCGACATGGCTGACAGGGCTGTAGTAGAACACCAGGTCGCCTGGCTGAAGATCCGACTTTGCGACCTTGTAGCCCACGGAGGCGTACTGCTCGCGCGAGGAACGGGTGATGTTGATCCCCACCTGCCGGTATGCCCAGCTGGTGAGCCCGGAGCAGTCGAAGGTGTTCGGGCCGGAGGTGCCCCACACGTAGCTGCTGCCGACCTTGCCGAGGGCGGCGTCGACGACCTGCTGCGCGCGGCCTGACCCTGAGGCCGACTGGGACGGCGAGGTCGGTGCGACCTCAGGTGCCGGCGTGGCCGAACTGGCCACGGACGTGTCCGTTTCAGAACGGCTGGCTTCCTGCGCGGCTGCCGCCTGCTCGGCTGCGGCCTGGGCGGCCGCCTCCCTGGCGATGCGCTCGGCCTCGATCGCGGCGAGGCGCGCCTGCTCTTCGGCCGAGAGGCGGTCGTAGACGGCCTGAGCCTGCTGCTCCAGCTTGTCGTAGTCCTCCGCAAGCGCAACCTTCGCTGCGGTGTCCTTGTCGAGTTCTTCCTGCGCCTTCGCAGCATCCTCACGCAAAGTGGTGAGCGCAGCCTGGTCGAGCTGAAGCTGCTGGATGCCTGCGTTCGAGCGATCGGCCTCCGCCTGAAGCACACCGAGCCCGCTCAGGAAGCTGCCTGCGTCGCTGCTGGTCAGGAGCTGCGCCGTCAGCGAGAACGAGTCGGTCTGTAGCTGCACCGCACCGACGTCGCCGAGCTGGGCTGACAGCTTCGCCACGCGATCCTCCTGCTTGGCGACGTCCTCCCCCAGAGTCTTCAGCTTCTGCGAGTTCTGGTCGGCGCGGTCGTGCGCCTCGATGATGTCCTGGTCGACGGCGGAGCTTTCCTGGTGGATCCGGTCGAGTTCCTTGCGCGCCTGCTCGACCGCATCGGGGTCTGCATGGGCGACAACAGCCCCTGCAAAGACCGACGAGATCGCCACTGTGGCGGCGAGAACGATTCGGGCTCGATTCACTACAACTCCAGGGACGACGGAAATTCCTGAGAGAATCTTATGACGGTTGCCGCCGATTTCCAAGAAGACCCGAGAACCGTGCAGGATCGGATGATCCGCTGCCCCGACCCCAGGACTCCTGACGGGGTGGGAGCTTCGACGAATGGTCTGAGCGGGAATCCAGCCTTCGGGAGGCAACCCGAGCGCCCGAGGAGCCGCTCGGCCGTCTACGCGATCCGAATCGACCATTCATGAATTGCCTCAGGTGTCTCGCGGGCGCCCGCGGCGGCGCCGGACTGGGTGACCGTAAGGCCTGCCGCTCTCGTCCATCGAGCTGCCGGGTGGTGCTGTTGGTGGGCGCAGACACCAGCGATTGGTGGCCGATACCAACGGTATCGCTGGACACCAGCCGTATAACGCTGGTGACGAGCCTTTCCGCAGGTATCGACGTCAGAAGGCTGGTGTCGAGCCCTTCCGCAGGTATCGCGGCGGCGCCGGGCTGGGTGACTGCAAGGCCTGCCCCGATCATCCATCGAGCTGCCGGGTGGCGGTGATGGTCGGCGCGGACACCAGCGGTTTGTGGCCGATACCAGCAGTATCGCTGGACACCAGCTGTATACCGCTGGTAACCAGCCCTTCCATAGGTATCGACGGCGGAACGCTGGTGTCGAACCTTCCACTGGTATCGGCGGCACATCGCTGGTGTCGAGTCTTTCCGTTGGTGTCGCGGCGGCGCCGGACTGGGTGACTGTGAGGCCTGCCGCTCTCGTCCATCGAGCTGCCGGGTGGCGGTGATGGTCGGCGCGGACACCAGCGGTTTGTGGCCGATACCAACGGTATCGCTGGACACCAGCTGTATCCCGCTGGTGACGAGCCCTTCCACAGGTATCGACGTCAGAAGGCTGGTGACGGGCCTTTCCGCAGGTATCTACGTCAGAAGGTTGGTGACGGGCATGCGGCCAGCGACCGGGTGTCACCACGGCGTGTGCCTCGAGACGACGCTGGTGCTGTTGATCGGCGCGGACACCAGCGATTTGTGGCCGATACCAGCAGTATCGCTGGACACCAGCCGTATACCGCTGGTGACCAGCCCTTCCACAGGTGTCGACGCCGGAACGCTGGTGACGGGCCTTTCCGCAGGTATCGACGTCAGAAGGCTGGTGTCGACGTCAGAAGGCTGGTGTCGACGTCAGAAGGCTGGTCTCGACGGCATATCCCTGGTGACGACGGTGGATCGCTGGTGTCGAGCCTTCCCTCTGGCGTCGTGGCGGCGCTGGACTCCTCGTCGAGGGAGCGCCGACGCCGTCATCCCGTCCGTTCGGCCGGCACCTCCAGCCTGAGCGGCGGGAGCAGGCCCGCGTCGGAGAGAACCTCCAGCGCCCGCACCTCGGGTTCCACCAGTTCGATGCTCGGTGGCCCGAGCAGGACCGAGACGACGCAATCGGCGCAGGCCGGGCCCTTCGCCCGGCAGGTGCGGCAGTCCACATGTAGCGATGTCATGGGATGCAGTCTCGTCGAGCCCTCTGACACATTCCCCGCACGGGGTCCTGTCTGAGGCGTGGCGTAGCGTGCCTGCCATGTCGAACACCACCGCCGCACAGCCGAGTTTCGAAGATCTTGGCAGGCCACTGACGGATGTCACCTTCGTGGTTGTCGACCTCGAAACGACCGGCGGCGGGTCCGACTCCGAGATCACGGAGATCGGCGCCGTGAAAGTGCAGGGCGGCCGGGTCCTCGGCGAGTTCCAGACCCTGGTGCGTCCCGGTTCGCCCATCCCGGCGATGATCCAGGTACTCACCGGCATCACGAATCAGATGGTCGCCACATCGCCGACTATCGACTCGGTGCTGCCTGCTTTTGCGGAGTTCGCGGCCGGATCGGTGTTGGTGGCACACAACGCCCGCTTCGATGCCGGGTTCCTCAAGCGTGGTTTCGAGCAGATCGGCCTGACCTGGCCGGGGCCAACCGTCGTCGACACGGTCGCACTGGCCCGATGCGCATTGCTGCGCGATGAGGTTCCCAACTGCAAACTTGGCACGCTCGCCCGCTACTTTCGGGCCACCACCGAGCCGAACCACCGTGCCCTTAGCGATGCGCGCGCCACGGTCGATGTCCTGCACGCCCTGCTGGAACGCGTCGGCAACCTGGGTGTGGGCACGTTGGAGGATCTGACGGAGTTCACGCTGCAGGTCTCCCCCGACCGGCGCGCGAAACGCGCGTGGGCACAAGACGCCCCCGGGTCGGCGGGTGTGTACTACTTCGTGTCCGACTCCGAGGGCCCAGACGGGCCGCAGCGGGAAGTGCTCTACGTGGGCAAGTCGAACAACCTCAGACGCAGGCTCCGTTCATATTTCTCGGCTTCTGAGAAGCGCAGCCGCATCCACGAAATGGTGCGCGTCGCGACAGGGGTCGAGTTCGTCGAGTGCGCCACAGACCTGGAAGCCGAGGTCCGTGAGCTGCGGATGATCGAATCCCTGGCCCCGCGCTACAACCGGAGGTCGAAGAACCAGCGGAAGCTGTGGTGGCTCAAACTCACCGACGAGCCGTTTCCTCGGTTGTCCGTGGTGTCCCGGCTGGGCAGCTCCACCCGGTTCTTCGGCCCGTTTCACAGCCGCGGCGCCGCCGAAGAGGCGGCGCTGACAATCTATGACGCCTACCGACTGCGTCGTTGCTCTACCAGGTTGTCCGCTCGAAGGCCGAGCCCCTCATGCGCACTCGGCGAGATGGGACGATGCCTGGCCCCCTGCGAATTGGGCGCTGGAGCCGAGGGCTACGGGGCTGCGGCGGCGGCTCTGACAGAGGGGTGGGACGGCGATGTGAGACCCGTGCTGCGCAGCGCCCAGGGGAGGATGCGGAAACTCATCGGAGCGCAGCGCTACGAGGAGGCAGGAGAACTGTCCGAGAGGTTGGGCACCTACTACCGCACCTCTCTACGATTCCACCGGATCAGGTCCCTGGCCAGGTGCCCCCAACTGGTCGCGGCTGCCCCGTCGGCACGAGGCTGGGAGATCCACGTGATCCGCTACGGGCGGCTGGCCGCTTCCACGGCCGCACCTGGCAATTCGGCGCGCACCGCGTCGGAGGCTGCGGTGGCCGCCGCCGAAACCGTGCTGGAGCCGGGCAACGGGTTGCCCGCGGCCAGCATCGAGGAGGCCGAACGGGTCGCGGCCTGGCTCGAGCTTCCGGGCGTGCGACTCATCGACACCGACGGCGACTGGGCCTGGCCGGTGCACTCTGGGGTTCCCGAAGGTTCGTTCCCGAGGGAGTTGTTAGGGCCCCGTCCACTCACGCACGAGACCTCCTGAACCGCGGGAGCCGCCAACCCGTCTCCGGATAGGCGGCTCCTCAGCCACGGGGCGATCAGGCCAGTGTCACCGAATCGATGACCACCGCGTCGACCGGACGGTCGCGCCGATCGGTGGGCGTGGCGGCGATTGCATCGACCACCTTCTGGCTCGCGGGGTCTACCACCTCACCGAAGATGGTGTGGCGGCGGTTCAGGTGCGGCGTGGGGCCGACGGTGATGAAGAACTGGGATCCGTTGGTCGCCGGTCCACGGTTGGCCATCGCGAGGAGGTACGGCCGGTTGAAGGAGAGCTCCGGATGGAACTCATCGGCGAAGGTGTAGCCCGGTTCCCCGGTGCCGTCGCCCAACCGGTCACCACCCTGGATCATGAACCCGGAGATGACGCGGTGAAACGCGACGCCGTCATAGAAGTTGCCGGTCGTCTTCTCGCCGGTGACGGGGTCGCGGTACTCCTTGGTGCCGCCGGCGAGGCCGACGAAGTTCTCGACGGTCTTCGGCGCCTGATCCTCGAACAGTTCGATGACGATGTCGCCGCGGTTGGTGTGCAGTGTCGCAGTGCTCACGGATGTCCTTATCTAGCGTTGGGGAACCCTTCCTTGCAACCAGTGTGGCAGATGGATCTCAGGGGCAGCGGCCCCACCAGGGTCGCTACCGGCCGCCAATCGGCCCGTTTTCGCCTTCGCCACTTGATGGAACCCGACAAACCGGTAGCGTTGAAAGTGCTCGATTACGAGCCACAACCTACGGGAGGAACTTGTGAAGAAGTCACAAGAGCTGACGAAGGCCGCCGCGGAGACCGTCTCCGCCGCCGCCGAGTACTCAACGGCCGCACTCAAAGAAGGCCTGGACAGGGCCCAGGACCTGCTGGCGGAGGCCCAGAAGCAGGCCGCCCCCATGCTTCACGACGCCAAGGTCCGCACGGCCGACCTGGCCTCGAGGAAGCTGGACGATTTCGAGCCGCACATCAAGGAGACATTCGAGAAGGTCTCCCCTGCAGTCGACGCCGCGATGGACAAGGTCACCGATGACCTGCTCCCCAAGCTGCAGGACGCCCTCCACACCGCGGCCGGGCACGTCGTGGCGGAGGTGGAGGAGCCGAAGAAGAAGAGCAAGCTTCGTAAGGTGGGCAAGTTCCTCGCGATCAGCGCCCTCGTCGCAGGGGCGGTCGCCGCGGTGCGTCACTTCCTCGCTCCCAAGGACGACGGCTGGACCGCCCATGAGCCTTCCAAGGCATATGTCAACAACAACGACACCTTCTCCAACGCCGCCAAGTTCGCATCGGACATGGATGCGGCCACCGATGACGACGGCAACGACGAGGTGATCGTCTCGGCGGAAGAGGTTGACGATCAGGTCGACATGACGTCGGAGGGTGCGCCTGCGCCCCACGTGACCTACGTCACCGAATCGGATGCCTCCGGCTACGGTGAGGGGTCATACGTGGGCACCGAACCGCCGGAGGGCTATTCCATCAAGGGCAACGAGCGTTCCAAGAAGTACCACCTGCCCGGCACCGGTGGTTATGAGCGAACGATCGCCGAGGTGTGGTTCACGTCGGAAGAGGCTGCTGAGGCCGCCGGTTTCACCAAGGCTCAGCGTTAAGGAACCACTTCCCTAACCGAGTTCCCTTTGGAGGTCACCGGCCCATGTCCCTGGGCCGGTGACCTCCACCGATTCCAGCCCCTGCCAGGCTGCCGCCTCATACAGCAGCGGCGCCACCCGGCGGGCCAGGGCGCCGCGTCGCGCCACCGCATCAGGTTCGATGTGGGCGTGCTGGACCCGCAGCACCCCAGCGGCGCGGTCGCTCTTGAGATCGACGCGCCCGACGATGCGATCGTCGACGAGGACCGGCATCACGTAGTAGCCGTGGACCCGCTGCGCAGCGGGCGTGTAGATCGAGATCCGGTAGCGGAACCCGAAGAGGCGTTCGGCCCGGGGCCGGTGCCAGACGAGCGGGTCGAATGGCGACAACAGTGCCGCGGCCTCGACCGCCCTCGGTATGCGGGTGCCGACAGCCAGGAAAGCGGGCCTGTCCCAACCGTCGACGACGACCGGTTCCAGCTCTCCGTTTGCA
The DNA here is from genome assembly GCF_900141915.1 of Tessaracoccus bendigoensis DSM 12906. Classification (GTDB taxonomy): domain Bacteria; phylum Actinomycetota; class Actinomycetes; order Propionibacteriales; family Propionibacteriaceae; genus Arachnia; species Arachnia bendigoensis. Next base: position 58,658 of record NZ_FQZG01000005.1, read on the forward strand.
ACCAACCGGTCGACGGCCGCCTTGGCGGTGGCCATCCTGAGCCGCGGGTAGTCGGCCAGGTCGTCCAACGTCGCCACACCGTAGGTGGCAGCGGCTCTGCGGACCAATTCCAGGACCGCGTCGTCACGGGGCATGGACGTCCGCGCCTCCGGGGGCAGGACGTCGTCTGCCACGGCCAGTCGGCGTTCGAAGCGCCTGCGCCCGACGACGACAAGTTCGCCCCGCCGGAACAGCCAAGTCGCCGCCCAGTGGACATCGTTCCTGTTCCACCAGCCACCTCCCGTTGACACGTTCTGCGGATGCTCGAGTTCACGCACACACAACGGCCCGCGCTCAGCAAACTCACCCAGCACATCCGCGATCAGCGCGGCGTGCTCGGCACCCCAGGCCACGAACCCCGGCCTCATCGGCTGCTCACGATGCCACGCCCACAGCGGCCAGTCCGACACCGGTAGCACCGCGGCCTCATGGGCCACGTACTCGGTGTAGGCACCGAGCCCGGCGCCGTGGTCGTGCCTCAGGAGCCGGTCCAGTTCGGCGCGGTCGTAGGGCCCGATCCTCGCCAGGAGGGGCAGGTAGTGGCTTCGCTCGAAGACGTTGACCGAGTCGAGTTGCAGCACCCCCATCCTGGAGATGGTCCGGCGAAGCGCCGCCGCACCCGGCCGGGCTGGGCGCGCCCGGCCCAGCCCCTGAGCCGTGACGGCCACCCGCCTGGCCTGTTCAAGGCTGAGTCGTCGTGGCATGGGCCCAACAATAGGCAGGTTGTCCACAGATCCGGGCAGGTGCACGCAGTCGCTCGCGGGGCCAACTACTCTCTGCGCATGGTGACAGTCGTCCCGATCGCGTTGGCGGTCGCCTCCGCGCTGACCTGGCTCCTGGTGGTACCCGGGATCCGGATCGACGACGACGAGGCGCCCGATCTCAGCCGACTGGTGTCGTGGCGCTCGACGGTAGTGGTCGGCGCTGCAACGCTGCTCATGGCACAGGTGCTACGGGCAACACCCGTCGACCACTGGTGGCTCTGGGCGCCCTACCTCTGGTTGGGCGTGCCGCTCGTGGCCGTCGACCTGTGCACCACCTTCCTTCCGGCCCGACTCAACCACCTGACGCTCGGCGCCATGGCCGTGGCAGCGATCCCGATGACGCTCACGCAGCCGCGCCTCGGATTGTGGGCTGTGATCGGCGCAGCCGCGGTGTATGGGGTCTTCTACCTGGTCTGGAGGCTGGGGCTGGGGATCGGTTTCGGCGACGTCCGGTTGGCCGCCCTGATCGGGGCCGTATCGGGGCCGTCAGGCGCGCAAGGGGTCGCTGTTGCGGTCTTTGCAGGTACCGCTCTCGGGGCCGTCCATGCGCTCGCCCACCACGTCTGGGCATGCCGGGACGCGCGTCGCCCACGACACTTCGCATACGGCCCCGCGCTGTACGCAGGGCCCGTCCTCGCCGTCGGGTTGGGCGCTATCGCCGGGTAGCGGCGACCCAGGTTCCGAGGGTGTGCCCCGCCCGCCCTGAGTCGATGGCATTCTGGGCGTCGCGTAGCGGTTCACGCATCTGCTCAACCAGATCCTGCACCGTCGAGATGCCACGGTAGGCGAGCAACGCGGCCGCGGCGTTGAGGACGACGATGTCACGCACCGCCCCACGTTCACCTCCGACAACGTCTCGGACGACCTGCGCGTTGTGCGCCGCATCGCCCCCCGTCAGGTCATGGAAGGCGGCCGGCTGGAGCCCCAGGTCGGTCGGGTCGAGGACCGTGCGATGCACCCGCCCTTCTGAAATCAGCCACACGTCGGATGGCGATGTGGTGGTCAGCTCGTCGAGCCCGTCGAAGCCGCGGAACACCATGCCGCGGGTGCCTCGGTCGGCGAGCACTCGGGCGACGACCGGCGCGATGTCGTCGTTGGCCACGCCGAGCGCCATCGCCCGGGGCCGGGCCGGGTTGGCCAGCGGGCCCAGGAAGTTGAAGGTGGTCTGGATCCCCAACTGCTTGCGCACCCCTGCGACGGTCTTCATCGCCGGGTGGTAATGCTGCGCGAACAGGAAGACGATCCCGACCTCGTCGAGGATTGCGGCCTGCTTGTCGGGTTCCACGTCGAGCCGCACGCCGATCGATTCGAGGGTGTCGGCGGTGCCTGCCATTGAGGAGGCGGCACGCGAGCCGTGCTTGACGACTTTTGCCCCTGCTGCGGCCGCGACGATGGCTGCCATCGTGGACACGTTGACGGTGTTTGCCCGGTCGCCGCCTGTCCCGACGATGTCGACCGCGTCAGGGTCAAGACTGATGGGCATCGCTTTGGCGAGCATCGCGTCGGCCAGGCCCGCAATCTCGTCCTCCGTCTCCCCCTTCGCGCGCAGCGCCGTCAGCATCGCGGAGATCTGCACCTCGGAGGCCCGGCCGGAGAGAATCTCCGTGAGCGCCCAGTTGGCGGCACTCGCCTCAAGCCCCTCCCGCCGGATCAGCCCGGTCAGGATGTCGGGCCATGAGTACCCCGACATCAAGCCACCTGGGCCAGGCGCGCCCTGATCAGGTTCGCCACCTGCTGCGGCAGGGTGACCGGATCGATCGGGAACGGGGCGACCGCCTCGGCACGCGCCCAGGTGGCGAGCCAGGCGTCCGCCTCACGGCTGACGAGCAGCAGCACCGGCGGGCAGTCGACGTACTCGTCCTTGACCTGGTAGGCCATCCCGAACCCGCCCGACGGCTGCGCGTTGCCGTCGAAGATCATCAGCGTGTACTGCGTGCCCGCATCCAGTGTGCGCAGCAGCGCACCCTGGGTGGCCACCTCGGACACCTCGATCTCGGGCAGGTCGGAGGCCACCTTGCGGCCGAGGGCGAGCCGGACGGACTCGCGCACGATCCGATCATCGGAGAAAAGCAGCACCTTCACGGGAGCTTCAGACATCTGCGGTCATTCCTTTGCGTTGTCGCTGTCGACCGGGGGTCGAGGTTGCTTGCTGGTGTCATCGTAGCCGGGTCGGCCGCTCCTGGCCTGCGCGGCCTCCTCACGGTCCAACTGCCGGTCGATGCGCTTCGCCTCCCTGTTGGACTCCCTGATCCACTGGATGAAGATCGTGCCCATCGCCGCGAACATCGTCAGATCCCCGGTGGCCCACAACAGTCCACCTGCCCAGTTCTGGTCCGACATTGGAGACAACCCCCAGCTCCGGTCGAACGCCACGTACCAGTCCTCCGCTATCAGTCGGGTGGAGCCCATGATCGTCACACCGAGGAACGCGTGGAACGGCATCGTCAGCATGAACAGCAGGATCCGGATCGGGTAGGGCATCTTGATCGGCACGGGGTCCACCCCCAGCAGGGGGAAGAAGAACAGGCACCCGACAGTCACCAGGTACAGGTGCAGCATGTCGTGGAAGAAGTCGTTGCGCAGCGTCAGCTCGTACCAGCCCGTCATGTACAGGAGGAACGGGCTGGCCACCATCAAACCGGTCGTCAGGGGCGGAAACAGCAGCACCTTCGCGAACCCTGAGTGGAGAACCTTCAGCAGAAGGCCACGGGGACGCTTCGGCAAGGTGCGCAGCGCGAGAGTCACCGGCGCCCCGAACACGAGGAACACAGGCGCGATCATGTTGAGCAGCATGTGCTGGACCATGTGGGACCAGAACAGAACCGTGTCGTAGACGCCGAGGAAGCTGAAGGTGGCCACGGCGATCGATCCGAGGCCCAACCCGACGAAGGAGATGGTCCGCATCACCGGCCACGAGTCGCCCCTGGCCTTCAGCCGATGCACCCCCCAGAGGTACAACCCGCCGACGACCAGCAACGCCAACACCGCCACAAGCGGGAAGTCCCATGCCGTCAGGTACCGCCACCCCCGGAGCGGGACGATGTCATCATCCGGGTTCGCATGCATCGGAAACGCGGCCATCACCCCTGCAAACATGTGGCGCATTATCGCACTGGCACACAAACGATTGACAGGGGGGTGTCTCCAAGTTTCGCCTCCGGCGTGACCACAGGCGATTTTGCCGCAATAATGAGCCCGTGGCCACGAATCATGAAACCCTCACAGCACCGTCGGAGCTGCCAAGCGGCGCCCTGCACAAGGTGCCGTCCGCGCGATTGAACAAGCCCACGGGGCGCCCCGACACACTTTCGGTCGGCGTCATCGTGTGGCTGGCGAGCGAGCTCATGTTCTTCGGCGCGGTCTTCGCCGCCTACTTCTGGACGCGCAGCATCACGGGCGACGCCGCCGCCGCGGCGGGCACCCCGTCGATGTGGGAGACGAACAGCGCCCACCTCGATGTCACCTTCGCGAGCATCAACACCGCGATCCTGGTCCTGAGCTCCATCACCTGTCAGCTTGCGGTCAACGCAGGCGAGGCAAGGCGGGTCACCGGCTCCTGGTTAAACCCATTGAAGTGGGGGCTACGGCAGGGCTTCATGGTCACGATCGTGTTGGGTTCGGTGTTCGTGGCCGGGCAGGTGTGGGAGTACTTCACCTTGTTCAACGAGGGATACACCATCCAGACAAACCAGTACTGGTCGCTGTTCTTCCTCGCCACCGGTTTCCACGGCCTGCACGTCGTGGGTGGCGTCGTCGCCATGTGGTACGTCCTGGCCCGGTCGTTCATGACCCGTACCCACACCCACGAGCAGACTGTGGCCGCCCACGTCGTGTCCTACTACTGGCACTTCGTCGACGTGATCTGGATCCTGCTGTTCGGCGTCTTGTACTTCCTCCGCTAACCCTCGACCTGGAGACAGACTCGTGAAACTCCTCACCAAGTTCCGGCGGCATTCGCTCGCCCGGCCGGCTCTGCTGATCCTGGCGCTCGTCGTCGTCGGGTTGGGATACGCCGGGGTCAACCCGCAACGTTCCTCAGCCGAGACCGAGACAACGCAGCAGGTGGAACAGGGCAAGGCGCTGTTCGACCTGACCTGCTCGTCGTGCCATGGGCTCGGCGCCGAAGGAACTTCTCAGGGCCCCACGCTGATCGGCGTCGGGGCTGCCGCCGTCGACTTCCAGATGGGCACCGGGCGCATGCCCGCAGCGCGTCGGGAGGCCCAATTGCCAGTCCGCGAGGTCAACTACTCCCAGGAGCAGATCGAGGCGGTCGCCGCCTATGTCGCCTCCCTGGGTGCAGGGCCCGCGATCCCGAGCTCCGAACAGTACTCCCCGGAAGGGCTGAGCGACGACGAGATCGCCCGCGGCGGCAGCCTGTTCCGGGCCAACTGCTCCGCATGCCATGGCATCACCGGTGGTGGCGGCGCCATGCCTAACGGCAAGTTCGCACCGTCCCTGGTCGACACCTCGTCGAGGCACATCTACGAAGCGATGCGCACCGGCCCCCAACAGATGCCCACCTTCTCAAAGGACGTCATGCCCGATCAGAGTGTCCGGGAGATCATCGGGTACCTCGAAGACGCCAACGGGCAGCCCAACCACGGCGGGCTAACCATGGGCGACGCCGGCCCCGTGTCCGAGGGGCTGTGGGTCTTCATCATCGGTATCGGCGGCCTCTCCGTCGTTGCCACCTGGATCGCAAAGAAGGGGGCACGCGCACGATGAGCCACGACAACCTGCCTGTCAAGGACCCTGATCTGAGCCACGTGGTGGCCGATCCGGGCATTGAGGAGCACATCGAACGTTTCACGGACGCGGACAAGGGCGCGGGTAACCGCGCCTACACCGCCGTCCTGCTGATGCTGGCCGCGGTCCCGGTGCTCGCCATCGCGTTCGTGGTGATCTATTTCGCGGTGCCACGCGACGCCTACATCGATTTCGGTTGGCTGCACGCCAGCGCCATGAACGTCGGCCTCGGCGCAACGGGCGGGCTCGCGGTCCTATTGATCGGCGTCGCCGCCATCCAGTGGGCCCGCGCACTCATGGGCGATCATGAGTCCGTGGAGGAGCGCCACAGCGTGGCCTCGAACGCGGACGACCGTGCGCTGATCGCGCAGCAGTTCGCAGACGGTGTCGAGCAGTCCGGAGTCAAACGCCGACCGCTGCTGCTGGGGGCAATCGGCGGGGCACTCGGATTCAGCGTGATCCCTGCGGTGGTGCTGTTCGCCGACATGGGGCCGCACCCCGTGAAGAAGGTGCGGAGAGAGACCATCGAGACCACGATCTGGGCAGAGGAGGTCCTCCTGCTCAACGACGTCAACTGGCTCCCGCTCCGCCCCGAGATGCTCGAAGTGGGCCAACTGGTCAACGCGCAGCCCGAAACCCTGCTCGAACTGCACGGCACCGAGTACATGATCGAGAAGGCGAAGTCCCCGATCGTCGTCGTGCGGATGGATCCCGAGTCGATCCGCATCCCGGAATCCCGCCGGGACTGGCAGGTCTCCGGCATCCTTGCCTATTCGAAGATTTGCACACACGTCGGCTGCCCAATCTCGCTGTGGGAGCGCCAGACGCACCACCTGCTCTGCCCCTGCCACCAGTCGACGTTCGACCTCGGCGACAGCGGCCTGGTGGTCTTCGGACCCGCGGCCCGCGCACTCCCCCAGTTGCCCATCAGGGTCAACGAAGACGGCTACCTGGTCGCGCAGAGCGACTTCACCGTCCCCGTCGGCCCCAGCTTCTTCGAGCGCGACTCGCGCAACGACTTCGTGAAAGGTGACAACTGATGGCTAGACCCACCAGCGTCGTCGACTCGTCACCCGACGTCGAGGCCCGCGAGGCCGATTCGACCAACTCGTCCCAGACCGGTGGTGTCCTAGGGTGGGCCGACGACCGCCTCGGGCTGGCCAAACTCGGGCGCAGCGGCCTCCTGCGCAAGGTCTTTCCTGACCACTGGTCGTTCCTACTCGGCGAGATCGCGCTCTACTCATTCATCGTGCTCCTACTGACCGGCGTGTTCCTGACAATCTGGTTCAAGCCGTCCATGGCCGAGATTGAGTACGACGGCTCCTATCAACTGTTGAAGGGCCTGCCGGTCTCGGAGGCGTTCGCTTCGACGCTGAACATCAGCTTCGACGTGCGTGGCGGCCTCCTAGTGCGCCAGATCCACCACTGGGCGGCGCTGCTGTTCGTGGCCGCAGCCTTCGTCCACATGCTGCGAGTGTTCTTCACGGGGGCATTCCGTAAGCCCCGTGAGGTCAACTGGTTGATCGGCATCGGCCTGATGTCGATGTCCCTGATCGCTGGGTTCGCAGGCTACTCGCTGCCGGACGATCTGCTTTCGGGCACCGGGCTCCGGTTCGTTGACGGCCTGATTCGCTCCGTCCCCATCATCGGAACCTGGGCCGAGTTCTTCGTCTTCGGCGGCGAGTTCCCCGGCTCGATCCTGATCCCCCGGCTTTACATGGTGCACATCCTGCTGGTCCCGGGTCTGTTGCTCGGTCTGGTCGCGGCGCACCTGGCGTTGGTGTTCTACTACAAGCACACGCAGTACCCCGGCCCCGGGCGCTCGGACAACAACGTGGTCGGATACCCGCTTTTCCCCGTCTACATGGCAAAGGCCGGCGGCTTCTTCTTCATCGTGTTCGGTTTCCTGGTTCTCATGGGGGGCCTTTTCCAGATCAATCCGGTGTGGCTGTACGGCCCCTACGACCCGGCGAAGGTAACCGCAGGCTCCCAGCCCGACTGGTACATGGGCTGGGTCGAGGGCGCGATCCGTATCATGCCCAACCTCGAGTCCCACTGGGGTCCGACCACCTGGTCGTGGGCCATCTTCCTGCCCGGCGTCGGTTTGATGGGGCTCCTGTTCGGAGCCTTGGCGGTGTGGCCGTTCGTTGAGGCCTGGTTGACGGGCGACAAACGGGAACACCATGTCCTTGACCGGCCCCGCAACGCTCCGACCCGTACCGCGCTGGGCGTCGCGGGCATCACCTGCTACGCCATGTTCTGGCTCGCCGGTGGCAACGACATCATCGCCACCCGATTCCACCTGAGCCTGAATGCGATCACGGTATTCATGCGGGTCGCGGTGTTCGTCGCACCGGTGATCGCTTTCATCGTCACCAAACGCATCTGCCTCAGCCTCCAGCGGTCCGACCGCGAACGCACGCTGCACGGCTCCGAGGACGGCGTGATCGTCCGCTCCCCTGAGGGTGGCTACTCGGAGGCCCACGTGGCGTTGTCGCAGGATGAGGCGTTCGCCCTCACCCAGCACCTACAACATGAACCGCTTGCGGTGTCCTCCGACACCGACGATGCCGGTGTGGCCAAGAAGCAACAGGTCGGCCGGGTACGTGCGGCCCTTTCCCGCTGGTTCCTCGGTGCGGACGTGCAGAAGCCGACGGTCCGTGAGATCGAGCACGCGGATCACCATGGCGAGCTTCCCGAGGTCGAATCGTCCGATGACGGAAAGCCGCAACTGCACTGAGTTGCAACCAACGGGTGAGGGCCCAGCCGATCGGCTGGGCCCTCACCCGTTGAGTCGGCTCCTCCACTGATTGCGCCGGGGCACACCGGCGGAGCGACCCCGCCGCGATACTGCCGTACGCTGTTGCCCGTGCATTTCCTTGACCAGCGACCCAGCTATGACCTGACCTACAACGACGTGTTCATGGTTCCGAGCCGATCGAACGTAGCCTCCAGGCTCGATGTCGACCTGACGTCGGCCGACGGTCTGGCGACCCCGACGCCGCTCGTGGCGGCCAACATGACGGCCGTGTCGGGTCGCCGGATGGCCGAGACCATGGCCCGCCGGGGCGGTCTCGCGATCTACCCACAGGACATCCCATCTGAGGTGGTGGCGGCGTCCATCGGCAAGGTGAAGGCCGCCAGCCCCGTGTTCGACATCGCGGTGACGGTCTCACCAGACACCACCGTCGGCGAGACCTTGCTGCTTATCAGCAAACGCTCACACGGTGTGGCCGTCGTCATCGACGACGACCGCCACGTGCTTGGGCTGGTGTCCCCGCAGGATGCCTCTAGCTCCGACCGATTCGCGCAGGCCAAGGATGTGATGGCCAGCGACGTGACACGGGTCACTTCTGACACCGCACCTGCCGACGTGTTCGCTCTGCTCTCAGAGCAGCATCAGGAGATCGCCGTGGCGGTAGACCCCGCTGGCCGCCTGGTGGGTGTTATGACGATGAAGGGAGCGCTGCGCAGCGGCATCTACTCACCTGCGCTCGACGACCAGGGTCGACTTCGGGCCGGGGTCGCCGTCGGCATCAACGGGGACATTCAGGCAAAGGTCCATGCCGCCCTCAACGCACAAGCCGATGTGATCGTGATGGACACCGCGCACGGCCACCAGGAGAAGATGATCTCCGCACTCGGCCGCGCGCGCGAGGCACGGGACGCGTTCACCGCCGAGACGGGTCGTCACGTGCTCATCGTGGCTGGCAACGTCGTCACGGCTACCGGTTGTGACGACCTGATCGACGCGGGAGCCGACATCCTAAAGGTGGGCGTCGGACCAGGTGCGATGTGTACCACCCGCATGCAGACCGGCGTGGGCCGACCCCAGTTCTCTGCGGTGCTCGAATGCGCAGAGGCCGCCAGGGAACGTGGAAAGGCCGTGTGGGCCGACGGGGGCGTAAGGCACCCCCGCGACGTCGCCCTCGCCCTGGCAGCGGGTGCAGGGTCCGTGATGATCGGCTCATGGTTCGCAGGCACACACGAGTCGACCGGTGACCAGCTCACAGACCATCAGGGTCGCAGCTACAAGGAGTCCTTCGGGATGGCCTCGGCGCGCGCGGTGCGGCAACGCACCCGGGAGCAGTCGGCCTACCAGCGCGCCCGCGCAGCGATGTTCGAGGAAGGCATCTCATCCTCACGGATGTACCTAGACCCACGCCGCCCCGGCGTGGAGGACCTGATCGACTGGATCACCTCCGGCGTGCGCTCGTCGTGCACCTACGCCGGTGCCCGGAGCCTTCCTGAGTTCGCGGACCGCGCCGTCGTGGGCGTCCAGTCCGGGTCCGGTTTCGAGGAAGGTCGCCCACTCGACCAGAGCTGGTAGACCGGTGTTGTCACGCTGGTTGTCCGGCTTCTTCGGGTTGAACGACGACTTCGTCCGGCCGGTCCCCGGCCGTTCGTGGCGCACCGACTGGATCATTGCAGCGGTGCTCTCGCTCGTCTCGGTGGCGACCCTGATGTACATGCGTGATCTCAGCTCCGAGATGCTCGACTACCTGCCCGTGGTGCCCTCGTGCGTCGCCATTCTCGTCGCCGGGGTGTTGATCACCTTTCGCCGCAGGTTCCCCATCGGGGTGCTGTTGCTCGCTAGCGGTGCCCACTTCGTCATCGTCGGGGTGGCCCTTCCCGCGGTCGCGTCAATCGGCGGCATGCAGGTGCTCTACTTCCTCGGCATCTACACGGCCATGGCCTATGCCCGCAACCGGCAGTCGTTGGCCCTGGGCGTGGGGCTGGTGTTGTTCGCCATGGTCGTCTGGCTGGTCGCGGCGGACAGTTACGCCCGAGCAACCGCACCGGACGAGTTCCAGCCGACACTCTGGTACTACTTCGGCACGACCGTGCTGAACTTCGCCTACTTCGGGGCCGCGATCTGGCTCGGTCGCCAGGCCTGGCTACAGGCGAAGGCCGCCTCCGAACTCGCCACCAGCCGCGATCTCGTCCGCGACCAGGGCGCCCGACTCGCTGAGCAGGCGGTGGTGGCCGAACGGCTTCGCATCGCGAGGGATCTGCATGATTCGGTGGCCCACCACATCTCCCTCATCGGCGTCCAGACTGCTGCCGCCCGGCGCACCATGGGCTCGCACCCCGAGGTTGCGGCGCAGGCGATGCTGGAGGTCGAATCCATGTCGCGGGAAGCCGTCTCCGAGCTACGCGGCATGCTCGGCTCACTGCGTGATGTGCCGGATGAAGGCAACGGGGCCCGCACGATCGACGGCCTCGCCGCACTCGCGGATGAGTCAAGTGTCAATGGGCTTCTGGTCAGCTACCAACTTGTCGGTGAGCCCGCAGAGGCCCAGACGATCACCCCGATGCAGGCCGGCCAACTTCTCCGGATCGCTCAGGAGGCCGTCACCAACATCCGGCGGCACTCGACCGCCTCCGAGGCCCGCATCGTCGTGCGCCTGGGCAGGTCGATCGAGATGGAGATCACCGACAACGGACGCCCGGTCCTGAGCGCCCCCGGGACAGGGCTTGGCCAGGTCGGAATCCGGGAACGGGTCGCCGCGCTCGGTGGGACTGTTGAATTGGGCCCGCGCAGCACCGTCGGCTACCGGGTCCGCGTCACCCTGCCCAGGAGGATCGAATCATGATCCGGGTCGCGCTAGTCGACGACCAGGTACTCATCCGCCGGGCCTTCTCCCTCATGCTGAGTATCGAGGAGGACATCGAACTGGTCGGGGAGGCCGGTGACGGCGATGAGGCGATCGCGCTGGTCGCCGCCGAGGGACCGGAAATCGTGCTCATGGACATCGAGATGCCTCGCCGTAACGGCCTGGATGCCACCCGGATCATCCGTGCGTCCGGGAGCACCCAGGTGATCATCCTGACCACCTTCGACCGCGACGACTACCTGTTCGAAGCACTGGAGGCCGGGGCCGCAGGCTTCCTTCTGAAGAACAGCGAGCCTGAGCGATTGCTGGAGGCGATCCGGACCGTGGCTGAGGGCGGTGCGCTGCTCGCTCCCGAGGTGACCCGGCGGGTGATCACACAGGCCCTGCATGGGCACCGGGCAGGATCAACCGATCAGGCTGTGGAGAGACTCACCGAACGTGAGTTCGATGTGCTCCGGGAGGTGGCCGCGGGGCTCAGCAACGCAGAGATCGCCGCTCGACTGGTCGTCAGCGAAGCCACGGTCAAGACCCATGTCTCAAGTATGCTCGGCAAGCTCGGTGTCCGGGACCGGGTGCAGGCCGTGATCTACGCGTACGAGAACGGGCTCGTCGTCCGCTGAGCCCCGGACCCGGGCCCGCTATCCGAGCAGCACCAAGACGACCAGGCACGAATCGGTGACTGTGCACCGTCGCCATTCGGATGCTCTCATCCGATCGGATGAGGTCGACCCGTCAACGTTGGCCCTTGTGACCGATGCGTTCCCGGGGCCTTTCCGACATGCTGGATGTCATGTTGGACATTGACTCCGTTACCCGAAGATTCGGCGATCTGACCGCCCTCGACAACGTCTCGTTCTCGGTGCCCGACGGCGCCTTCACGGGCTTCGTGGGAGGCAACGGCGCAGGCAAGACCACCACCATGCGCATCATCATGGGCGTTCTCGCCGCATCGTCAGGAGAGGTGCGATGGAACGGACAGCCGTTGACGCAGTGCGACCGCTCCGAGTTCGGCTACATGCCAGAAGAGCGCGGACTCTACCCAAAGCAACCGATCCTCCCGCAGCTCACCTATCTCGGCGAGTTGCACGGGTTGTCCTCCCGCGACGCCAGGCGGGCCGCGACCGTTCTGCTCACCAGGTTCGGGCTCGGTGATCGTCTCAAGGACAAGCTTGAGAAGCTCTCTCTCGGTAACCAGCAGCGGGTGCAGATCGCGGGCGCCCTCATCGCCTCACCGAAAGCCCTGATCCTCGACGAACCGTTCAGCGGGCTCGACCCAGACGCCGTCGATGAGATGTTCTCGTTGTTGGCCGAGTTCACCAAACGGGGCGTTCCGGTTCTGTTCTCCTCGCATCAACTCGACCTCGTCGAACGACTTTGCGACCAGATCGTGATCCTCCGCAAGGGTGAAGTCGTCGCGAAGGGCTCCGTCGAGCAACTCCGAGACTCGGGCGAGACCCACCACCGCATCGTTGCCCGGGACGACCTCGGCTGGTTGCGGGACAGGACCGGTGTCACGGTCATCGACCTGGACGGGCCCAGGGCCGAGGTGGCCCTCGCCGATGAGGCCGTGGCGCAGGCGGTGCTGGCCGAGGCACTGGGGCGCGGTCCGGTTCACGACTTCGGACCTATCGTCCGACCACTCAGCGACTACTACAGGGAGGTGACCCGATGACGCACCAGCCCATCCCCGAAAGAAGGGTCAAGGCCGCCTGGTTGATCGTCGCGCGCCGCGAGATCATTGCCCAGCTCACCGACAAGGCGTTCTGGATTGGAACGCTCAGCACCCTGGCCATCATCGTGCTGAGTTTCCTGGTCGTCGGCCTCATGGGCGGAGAGACCTCACCGTCCAAGGTGGCCGTGTCGACGGACACAGCCGAGGCAGTGGTGACGCAGGCCACCAGGACTGGCGGGAACGTCGCCGCTGTCCGGGTCGATGATGACCTACTCCGCACCACGGTCGAGGACGGCGAGGCCGACGCAGCCCTGTCCTACACAGAGTCCGACGGTTGGCTCCTGGCCGTCAAGAACCTGAGCGACGCCCCAGACCTCGCAGAGGCGGTGCGCACGGTACAGATCGAGAGCAATTCGGTCGCCTTGGGCGTTGACGCCGGGGAGGTCCTGGCGGGAACCACTTTGACCACGGTGCCGCTGGATGGCGACGATGGCACCGCGCTCGCCATCATCGTCGCCACGTTCGCGTTCTCGATCCTGTTCATGCTCGCGGCGGTGACCTACGGCATGCAGATCGCCCAGTCCGTCGTCACCGAGAAGGAGTCAAGAATTGTCGAGATCCTGGCTGCCGCGGTTCCGATCCGTTCGCTCCTGATCGGGAAGGTGGTGGGCAACACGTTGATGGCCCTCAGCCAGGTAATCCTGCTGGTGACCGTTTCCCTCGTCGGGTTGAGTTTCACGCCATACAAGCCGTTGATCGCCCTCGTCGCCCCGGTCGCCGGTTGGTTCGTCCTGTTCTTCCTCGTCGGCTTCGCGGCCCTGGCCTGCCTGTGGGCGGCCGCCGGTGCCATGGCCACACGGGTGCAGGATCTGAGCCAGACGACCACCCCCCTGATGATGGTCGTGATGGCGGCCTATATGACAGGCCTTTTCGCCAGGGGGACGGTGGCCGAGGTGCTCTCGTATGTGCCGATCACCTCCACCGTGATCATGCCTGGACGGCTACTCAGCGGTGAGGCGGACTGGGTGAACGCCCTGCTTGCACTGTTCGTTGCGGCGGCGTTCATGGGTCTGGCGATCTGGATCGGAGCGTTGGTCTACCGGCGCAGCCTGATGCAGACCAACTCCGTCATGTCGTACAGGCAGCTGTTCAGCAGGACGGACTGAGAGCCGACTGCGCTGGCCCCACCGCATGTTCACGATAAGAGCCCACCCCCGTCGGGGGTGGGCTCTTATCACAGGAATCGAGAGGCGATCAGTGCTTGTAATCGCCCCGGTAGAACTGAAGTAGCCAACCGGAGCATGCCCAGACGCCGATCACGATACCGATGATCGAGATCCACGCCTGGTGCAGCGCTGGGCCGAGGGCGATCACCGCGAGAGTGACGGCGCACCAGAAGGGCCACATGCTGCTGGGCGCGAAAAACCCCACGTCACCCGCCGCTTCGACAACCTCGGCATCAGGGCGGTCCTCGGGCCGGGGGTCGAAGCTCCGCGCGGTCAGCGCGAGGTACCCGGCGATCATTCCACCGAGTAGGCCCGCAAATCCGAGCACAAACGTGCCCGCGATCTCATGCGACATCACCCAGTAGACGGGCGTGACGATCAGAAAGAAGATGAAGATGAACCAGAAGACCCACTTCTCCGGCTTCACTTGTGGGCCCCTTCCACTTCGTTGTAGTCATTCCGCCCGAGTAGTTCACCGGGATCGGCCTGATGGTCGTCGTTTACGAGCTCAGGCCGTGCCAGGTCCAGGGCCGGGCTGTTGGACCGCACCCGCGGCAGCTTCTCGAAGTTGTGCCGCGGCGGCGGGCACGAGGTGGCCCATTCGAGCGAACGCCCCCAGCCCCACGGGTCGTTGACCTGGACGCTGGGCGACTTGCGGGTGATCCAGACGTTCCACAGGAAGGGCAACATGCTAACCCCGAGCAGGAACGCGCCGAATGTCGAGACCTGGTTGAGGAAGGTGAATCCTGTCCAGGCGCCGTAGTCGGCGATCCGTCGCTGCATGCCCTCAACACCCAGCCAGTGCTGCACCAGGAACGTGGTGTGGAATCCGATGAAGAGGGTCCAGAAGTGGATCTTGCCCCAGGTCTCGTTGAGCATCTTCCCGGTGAACTTCGGCCACCAGTAGTAGAAGCCGGCGAACATGGCGAACACCACCGTACCGAAGAGCACGTAGTGGAAATGGGCCACGACGAAGTACGTGTCGGAGACGGGGAAGTTGAGGGCCGGTGAAGCGAGGATGATGCCGGTGAGGCCACCGAAGAGGAACGTCACGAGGAACCCGATGGCGAACGTCATGGACGTGTTGAGAGTCAATGACCCACGCCACAAGGTACCGATCCAGTTGAAGAACTTCACACCTGTCGGCACCGCAATCATGAAGGTCATGAACGAGAAGAAGGGAAGATTGACGGCACCGGTGACGAACATGTGGTGTGCCCACACCGAGATCGAGAGGGCACCAATGGCCAACGTCGCGAAGACCAGACCGTAATACCCGAACACCGGCTTGCGGCTGAAGGCGCTGAGCACCTCGGTGATGATGCCGAAGAACGGCAGCGCGATGACGTAGACCTCCGGGTGCCCGAAGAACCAGAACAGGTGCTGCCACAGGATCGCACCGCCCGAGGCCGGGTCGAGCACGTTGCTGCCGAGCACCCTGTCCGCCGCGAGAACCAACAGACCCGCCGCGAGGACCGGGAAGCAGATCAGGATCATCATCGACGTGACGAGGATGTTCCAGGAGAAAATCGGCATCCGGAACATCGTGAGGCCGGGCGCGCGCATTGTGATGATGGTGGTGACGAAGTTCACCGCTCCGAGGATGGACGAAAGACCCAACAGATAGAGCCCCATGATCCAGAGATCGTGGCCGACGCCCGGTGAGTGGATCGAGTTCGACAATGGCGCGTAGGCGAACCACCCGAAGCTGGCGGCGCCGCCCGGGCTGGCGAACCCTGCGCAGGCCATGATCGAGCCGAACAGGTAAAGCCAGTACGCGAAGGAATTGAGCCGAGGGAACGCGACGTCAGGGGCGCCGAGTTGCAGCGGCAGGATGGCATTGGCGAAGCCCGAGAACATCGGGGTGGCGAACATGAGCAGCATGATCGTGCCGTGCATGGTGAAGAACTGATTGAACGTCTCAAAGTTCATGAAGTCCATGCCGGGGTTGGCCAGCTCCGCCCGGATCCCAAGGGCCAGCAGACCACCGAGACCGAAGAAGACAAACGCGGTCACGAAGTACATGTTGCCGATGACCTTGTGGTCGGTGGTGGTCAGGTACTTCATGGCCTTCTGGCCGAAGGACACATGTGTCCGGGTGCCCGTCTCCTCGACGAGCCGCGTGCGTGCCGCTACGGATGCGCTACTCATCACTTGTGCTCCTCAGGTGCTGCGGTTGGCAGGACGGCCTGCAGCGCGTCTTCCAGCTTGAGTTCTCCTGCTCCGCCGTTGGCGGCAAGTTCCCTGACCCGCTCGGCGTATTCCTCCTCAGAAACGACGTGCACGGTGAACAGCATCATGGCGTGCTTCTCGCCGCACAATTCTGCACACTTGCCGTCGAAGGTGCCCAGCCGGTTCGGCGTGGCATCGAAGGAGTTCGGGTGTCCCGGGATCACGTCGAGCTTGAAGTAGAAAGCCGGGACCCAGAACGAATGGATCACGTCCGCGGATTCGAGATTGAACCGGACGCGCTGATTGATCGGGAGGTACAGGTCGGGCAACGACTCGACGGTACCCACGACGTGCGCATTGGTACCGATCGCCGGGTTGTCCTCCTCCATGTAGTTGAAGGTCCAGGACCATTTCTGCCCGATCACGTTGATGACCGTGTCCGGCTCCTCCTCCTGCTGGATCATGGCGTCCTGGGCCTTGACCGTGTAGAAGAACAGAACGCCGATGATCAGGAACGGGACCAGCGTGTAGAGGAGCTCGAGCGGCAGGTGGTAGGCCGTCTGGCGTGGCGCCGGCGCATCGCCTTCCTTGCGTCGGTACCGCACGACGGCCCAGCCGATGAGGCCCCAGACCAGCGCCCCGATCACAAAGGATGCGATCCAGGCACCGACCCAGAGGTTGCCGACATTCGGTGCCTCCGCTGTGGCCGCCTCCGGTAGGCCGAACCGGGCCCCCTGCCCGGAGCACGCCGTCAGGGCGGCAAGCGTCAGGGGGGTGGCGACCAGTAGACCAGCGCGGGTCCTTCGCCGACGTGATGGCGCAGATTCGCGACTCACAAGTTGCCCTTCCGATCAGGTGTCTTACCAGCCCACCAACTCAGGAAGGAGCGATGGGCACCGCTGCTGGAGCCACCTTAACGCAAAAAGCCACCCCGGTGGAGCGTCTCCAACCGGGGTGGCGTACCATCGGGCCGTTTCGGCTCAGTGGAAGGAATCTCCGCAGGCGCAGGAGCCCTGCGCATTGGGGTTGTCGATAGTGAACCCCTGCTTCTCGATCGTGTCCACGAAGTCGATGCTCGCGCCACCCAGGTAGGGCGCGCTCATCTTGTCTGTGACGACGCTGACCCCGTCGTAGTCGGTGACGACGTCACCGTCCAGCGCACGGTCGTCGAAGTACAACTGGTAGCGCAGACCCGAGCAGCCACCCGGCTGGACGGCGATGCGCAGCGACAGGTCCTCGCGGCCCTCGGCAGCGAGCAGGGAACGCACCTTCTGCACGGCGATGTCGGTCAGGACGACGCCGACGGCGGTCTGGGTATCAGTCACGTTGGGCTCCATGTTTCAAGTGGATCGTGTAAAAGCAACACGTCGCAGTCTACGCCGCCGCACGTGGTTTCCCCAGCCGCGCCATTTCGTCCAGAGCGAACCTCACCAGATCCAGGTGCGCGCGACATGCGCCGCCACCTCGCCGAGGCGCCGAGGTTCCGCATTCCCGTCCCCGGCCCCCCGCAGCAGCGGGTATGCGGCCTCGAAACCGGCGAGCCGCAACTCCCTCGACGACACGAAGTTGCGCCCGACGATCCCGATCACGGGACGGAGCGCCTCGGTTGCCAAGGCTGCGACCCGTTTGACCACGGGACCACCGAGGGCATGGAAATCCAGCGACTCAGCCCCTGTCACGACCAGGTCTGCTCGCGCAATCGTCGAAGCCAACCCGAAGCGGTCGGCGAGGAAGCCGAGAGGATCGGCGACCACCCCACCGATCCCTTGGATGAGGAGCCCCAGACCACCTGCGGCGCCCGAACCGGGGGCCGGAGCCAGACCCAGTTCCGCGGCCCAACGTTCGGCCTCCAGGTCCGCGGCCAGAACCTGCGCGAGGTCGGCACCCTTTGCCCTGAGTTCTATCGATGCATGGCCTGCCAGCCCGGTGAGTTCACGGTCGACCTGCGACTCCTGCACGAGTGCCACGACACGCCGACCGGCACAGGCACGGCGCAACGCTTCGAGCGCACCTCGCGGATCTGGGCCGAGAGCACCGCGCCCCAGGTCGTCGCACTCGATGGTCGTCAGGTCGAGCACGATCGACGGGGCGTCCACGGCCAGGGCCTCGACAAGTTCTCCGGGAGTGCGCGGCGAGGCGACGTGGAACTCCGGGGCGCTGGCGGCCAACCCCTCGCGCAGTGGGCGGCCGATGACGCCCAGTTGCACCACGGCCACCTCGGCACCCTGGCCCGCGAAGGCGGCCGCGATCGCCTCCGACGCCCCGGCCGGGCTGAGGCCGGCCAGAGCATCAGAGGCGACGACGACCCTCACAGGCCGGTCGACTCCGCGTCGGCTTCGTTGAGTTCGTCTTCGGCGTCTGGGATGAGGCCGTAGTACTCGGTGGTGGAGCGCAGCAGTTCACGCACCTCCTCCAGTTTCACGTCGATGTCCGGCAGCACCAGGTCGGACTCGGCGATCATGTCCGCCGGGACCTCGACGCCTACCCGACGAATTCCTTCACCGAGAGCCGCGAGCGCCGCGATCATCCCCGGCTCGTCACCGGCTTCCACCCTCTCCTCGAACACCCGGTCGAGTTCGTTGAGCTCGAGGAGATCCTCCGGCTGCAGAACCCACTGCCCTTGCCCCATGATCCGCACAATCATGACTGCGACCCCTGAGCCGGCCAGTCGCCGGCGTCGGCGGCCTGGGACGGGTTGGCCCCGGCTTGGAGTTCGGGGCGAGCCGCAGCGGCTCCCCCGGTCAGCTGGGCCTTCATGGCCGCCAGTTCACTCTCGATGCTGTTATCGGACGCCAACATGTCCAACTCGTGGGTGATGTCGTCGGTGACAGTTCCGGTCGGGTCGTCGAGCGCCCCGGAGGCCAGTAGTTCGTCCACCGCGGACGCCCGGGCCTGCAACTCCAGCGTCTTGTCCTCGGCACGCTGGATGGCCATACCGACGTCGCTCATCTCCTCGGAGATGCCGGTGAATGCTTCGTTGATGCGGGTCTGCGCCTCCGCCGCGGAATAGGAAGCCTTGATGGTCTCCTTGCGGGTCCGGAACGCATCCACCTTGGCCTGAAGCCTGGCGCTCGCGCGCACCAACTTCTCTTCCTCGGCCTGGAGTTGGGCGTGCTGTGCCTGCAGGTCATTGAGCTGGGTCTGGAGCCCCGCCTTGCGGGTGAGCGCCTCCCGCGCGAGGTCTTCGCGGTTGGACTCGAGCGCACGCTGGGCGGCGTTCTGCATCCGCTCGACCTCGGAGTTGAGCTTGTTCGCCTGTAGTTCGACCCGCTTTCGGCTCGTGGCTACGTCTGCCACGCCTCGACGCACGTTCTGCAGCAGTTCCAACTGCTTCTGATACGAGTAGTCGAGCGTCTCCCGAGGGTCTTCGTACTTGTCGAGGACCTTGTTCGTCTTCGATTTGAAGACGAGGGATATGCGTTCAAAGATGCTAGCCACGAGGTTTCCTTTCAGGAACGTGCGGTGTCCGGGTCAACGTTAGCGCGGCGTGGGGCGACCCGAGGGCTGCGGCGCCCCCCAGATAGCCCTGAGATTATCCCGAGGCGACGGGGTAGAATGTGGCACCTGACCCCCTGCCGCAAAGGAACCAGACTACCGTGGGACTCTTCCGTCCGTACGAGCGCAACGAGAGCGCCGCGACCAGCGACCAGATCGCGACCCTTACCCCCAAAGGCCAGAAGGCCGCAGCCAAGGCCGACTCGAAGGAGGCCAGATCGGCGGCCGGTCCTGTCGAGGCCCCCACCCCGGTGGAGCCCGCCGACGACAAGATCCAGGTGACTCGCAGCAAGACCGAGCCCACCCGGTCACGGCGGCAGGCAGAGGCAGACCGCATGGAGAGGCTCCATCCGACCCTCACGCCACGACAGCAGCGTAAGGCGTCGTCCAAGGCCCGTCGGGCGGCCCGCATGGAGGCCATGGACAAGATTGAGAACTCTGCGGAGCGCTCCTTCGCGCGTGACTATCTGGACACGCGTTGGACCGTAAACGAGTTCATGCTTCCCGCGTTCATCCTGCTGATGGCCGCCACCATGGCCACGATGACAAACGTCATGCTCTCCAGCTACATCCTGTTGGGCATGTGGCTCATCATCGCAATGGTCATCGTCAACACATTCCTCATCTGGCGAGGGTTCAAGAAGGAGTTCACGAGGAGATTCCCCAACTCCTCCCTCAAGGGGCTGCTTTCCTACATCCTCAACCGATCCATCATGCTGCGCCGTTTCCGCCAGCCGGGTCCGCGCATCAAGCGCGGTGATCCGGTCTGATGAGTTACCGCTGGCAGCCAGGGTCGGGCACATACGACCTGCGGGCGCTCGAGGATGACGGGCTGCTGGGCACGTTCGACTCACAGGCGGCGGCGGAGGAATGGCTCGCACTCAACTACGACGACCTGCATCTGCAAGGCGTCATGGATGTGAGCCTCCTCGAGGAGGACCGCCTCGTGTACGGCCCGATGCCCCTGACCCCCTGAGCTCACCCGGCCAGGGGTCCGGGACCAACCGGGCGTCTGCGATCCTGGACGATCAGTACCGATCCGAACGCGACGATCCCGATCCCTGCCAGCATCGCAAAGGGCGCCTGCCCACGAGCCACCGCGATCCGATCCTCATAGCGCTGAACCTTGCCGCCCTCCTCGTTCGTGAGGCTGGAGTACTGGCAGGAATCCCCCGGCCCCATCTCCACGCCTCGACACGATGTGGACGGCGCCACGAAGGACACGATCCCCCATAGGCTCACTGCGATCCCGGCAACCACGAAGGCCCAGAGCCCGATGCGCTTGATCATGCGGGCCAACGTAGCGCCCCGAGGCGCCAAGGCCAATCGGATCACCGGATCCATGGCAGTGCCGGAGCAGAAACCGATCTGTGTCGACGCCGGGGAATTGGGGGTTGTGGACCTCGCCCGGTTGAGGGGCTGAACCTCCCCTGGGCCAGTAGTGTGGGTCGGGTGAGCCGAACCCCTGTGAACCTGAGTATCGCCAAATCCCTGCCTAAGACCGCCGACGCACTCGTCGTCGGTCTCGTGACCATCAAACAGGACGAGACCGCCGTTGTGGGCGTCTCCGCGGACCTCGACAAGGCCTATGTGGCCACCTATGGATGCACGGTCATGGCCATGGCCACCGCGCTCGGGGCGGGCGCCTCCGCCGAGGCGGTCACGGTGCTACCTGCAGTGGGCGGCACACGCGTGGTCGTGGTCGGCCTTGAGGACGCCGATGTGACGCCCGAGCGGTTGCGGCGCGCCGCCGGTAACGGCCTTCGCACCCTCATCGGCATGGACGACGCTGACCGTTGGGAGGTCGCGGTGTCCCTCGAAGCCATCGACCCCGAACTGGTCAAGGCCACAGCAGAAGGGGCCATTCTCGGCTCCTACCGCTTTGACAAGGTCACATCAACCCAGAGCGAGGCTCCTGTTGCATCGATCACCCTGATCGCCGCCAGCGTTTCCGGGGATCAGAAGGCGGCCATCGTTGCGGCTGAGACAACCGCCTCCGCGGTGTGCCAGGCCCGGGACTGGACCAACACTCCCCCCAACCTGCTCTACCCCGAGACATTCGCCGAATCCGCCCGGGCCCACGTCCGCGACGCCAGGATCGCCGTCGAGATCCTCGACGAGAAGGCCCTTGAGCGCGGCGGCTACGGTGGCCTGCTCGCCGTCGGAGGGGGTTCCGCCAGGGGCCCACGCCTCGTCCGCCTCTCCTACTCCCCGCGCGGAGCTTCGCGGCATCTCGCATTGGTGGGCAAGGGCATCACCTTCGATTCGGGTGGCCTCGACATCAAACCGGCAGGGCAGATGGCTGGCATGAAGTGCGACATGTCCGGGGCCGCGGCGGTCATCGCCTCGATCAGGGCGATCGCCGACCTGGGCTTGAAGGTCAAGGTGACCGCCTACGCCGCGATGGCGGAGAACATGCCTTCGGGAAGTGCGTACCGTTCGAGCGACGTCCTGACGATGTTCGACGGTCAGACGGTCGAGAACGCCAACACAGACGCCGAGGGTCGACTCGTGATGGCCGATGCGATCGGGCGCGCCGGCCAGGACAAGCCGGACCTGATCGTCGACATCGCCACCCTGACAGGTGCGTGCATGGTTGCCCTCGGCCTGCGCACCGCCGGCCTGATCACCAACGGTGAAGCGACGTCAGACCTCCTGCTGGACTCCGCCGAGGCAGCCGGCGAGGATTTCTGGGAACTGCCGCTGAACGATCACACGCGCTCACTCCTCAAGTCCAACGTCGCCGACATGCGCTCCGGTTCACCCCAGAGATGGGGCGGGGCCCTTGTGGCGGGCGCGTTCCTCGAGCGATTCGTACCTTCCGGGGTGGCGTGGGCGCACCTGGACATCGCAGGCCCGGCCGACAATGTCGACGAGCCGTACGGCTACGTGCCGAAGGGCGGGACAGGCATGGGCGTCAGGACGCTGATCGCCCTGGCCACTCAACTGGCCGAGAACGACTAGTCGCCCCGCGACGCACGCTTGGCGCGGAGCCCGTACTCACGCATCCGTTTGGGGTACGGGACCACACCGGCGTCGTAGCAGGGGATGGAGTGGTCGTCGGCGAACTTGTAGCCGAACTCCGCGCTCGGCAGCCCTCTCCTGGTCGACTCACCGTCGTAGGCGACCAGCAGGATCGACGGCGGATTGAACGAGGTGGGTTGCTCGACCCACGCTTCGACTCCCCTCCGTGTGTCCACGAAGGCCAAGAGATGGTCGCGCACCGCATCGGGTACGAGCTCGGCCTCCTTAGCCAGCTGCACCTGCTTCTTACGACGGCCGAACCAACCCACGGCCCCATTATGTCCGATAGGCCCCACCCGCCTCCACTGGAGCGCTTTCACGGGCACCGCGTCACTGTTCTGAGACACTGTCTTCCATGAACCGTGACTTCGACCTTGCGATCCTCGGTGCCGGCTCGGCCGGCTACGCGTGCGCCCTGCGCGCCGCCCAGCTAGGGCTGAGCGTCGCACTGATTGATGAAGGTCCACTCGGCGGCACCTGCCTGCACCGAGGTTGCATCCCCACCAAGGCTTGGCTTCAGGCTGCGAAGGTACGCCGGACGGTCGCGAAAGCCAGCGCGTTCGGCGTCGATGCGCAACTCGGTGGCGTTGAGGCGGGCCAAGTCGGCAGGTACGCGGACGGGGTGGTCAAGTCGCTACACAAGGGGCTCACCGGCCTGATCTCCTCGCGTGGCATCACCGTCATCCCTGAACGTGGTGTCCTGACAGCAGACGACGGACGTGGGCCAGGTATCGAGACGGGCGGAAGGACACACCGCGCCGGGGCAGTGGTAATCGCAACCGGGGCCTCTCCGATCACGCTCGGGCTGCCCATCGACGGTGAGCGCATCATGACCAGCGACCAGGCCCTCCGCATCACGTCTCTCCCCACCAGGGCCGTGGTGCTGGGTGGTGGCGTCATCGGTGTGGAGTTCGCGTCAATGTGGGTGGACCTCGGGGTAGCGGTGACCCTGATCGAGGCGACCGACCGTCTGCTACCCGCCGAGGAGCCGGGGCATTCCAGGATCCTGGCAAAGGAACTCGCAAAGCGTGGCGTCGACATCCGCCTGGGTACCGCGGTCACGGGTGCCGTGGCCACCGGAGACTGCGTAACAGTATCCGTCGAAGACGGGGAAATCGACACCGATCTCCTGCTCGTCGCGGTGGGTCGGCGTCCGGCCAGCGCTGGGATCGGGCTGGAGGAGGCAGGCATCGCCATCGCCTCCACCGGTCACGTCGTGGTCGACGACCGGCTCCAGACCTCGGCGCGCGGAGTGTTCGCAGCCGGGGATCTCGTCTCAGGGCCGCAGTTGGCCCACCGCGGATATGCCCACGGCATGTACCTGGCAGAGCTCATCGCCCAGCTGCAGGGTCGCTCGGATTCGACCCCTGCCCTGCCCCGCGACAGCGACATCGCCCGGGTCACCTACTCAAGCCCTCAGGTCGCCTCTGTCGGCCTGACCGCGGCTCAGGCGGGCCCGGACGCAGAAGTGGTCGACTACCACCTGACCGGAAATGGTCGGGCACAGATCCTGCGCGCACCGGGTGAAAGGGAGACGGGAGTGGCCAGGCTCGTCCGCCGCGCCGGCGGCGAGATCGTCGGCGTCCACCTGGTAGGCGAGGATGTCTCGGAGCTGATCTCCGAGGGTGCGCTTCTGGTCGGCTGGCAGGCCACGCCCGAGGATGTGGCGGGGATCGTGCACCCCCATCCGAGCCTCAGCGAGTCGATTGCGGAGGCTAACTGGGCTTTGACCGGACGGGCTCTGCACATGCACTCCTGATTGGCATATAGGCTGGACCTGTTCAAGCGGTAAGCGAAGGAGCCATACTCACATGTCAACCGAAGTCACCCTCCCAGCACTGGGCGAATCCGTCACGGAGGGCACCATTTCCCGCTGGTTGAAGGCGGTCGGAGACATTGTCGAGGCCGACGAGCCGTTGCTCGAGGTCTCCACCGACAAGGTCGACACCGAGATTCCCAGCCCCGTTGCGGGCACCCTCCTCGAGATCCGGTTCAACGAGGATGACGTCGCCGAGGTCGGCGCCGTGCTCGCGATCGTCGGTGATGCGAGCGAGTCCGACGGTGCGGCCCCCGCACCCACACAGACCCCCGTCCCAGCCGAGGCTCCCCCCGTCCCTGCTCCCGCCCCCGCGGCACCGCCTGCGCCTGCGGCATCACCTGCACCTGCGGCACCGCCAGCCCCCACCGGACCGGCGACCGGCGTCGAAGTGACGCTCCCCGCGCTGGGCGAATCCGTCACTGAGGGCACGATCTCGCGGTGGCTCAAGGAGGTCGGCGACACCGTGGAAGCCGACGAGCCGTTGCTCGAGGTCTCCACCGACAAGGTCGACACCGAGATCCCCTCACCGTCTGCGGGCACCCTGCTTGAGATCCGGTTCAAGGAAGACGATGTCGCCGAGGTCGGCGCCGTTCTCGCCATCGTCGGCGACGCGGCTGCTGCCCCAGCCGCGACTCCTGCCCCGGCACCCACTCCTGCCCCAGCCGCGACGCCTGCCCCGGCACCCACGCCTGCCCCGGCACCCACGCCTGCCCCGGCACCCACGCCTGCCCCAGCCGCGACTCCGGCACCAGCACCGACGCCTGCCCCCACACCGGCTGCCGCTCCTGTCCACTCACCCGCGGTGGCCGACGCCGTCGCGCGCCGAGCGGCAGAGGCGTCTGGCGACGGCACCTACGTCACGCCACTTGTCCGCAAGCTTGCCAAGGAACACGGCGTCGACCTCACCAGCGTCAAGGGCACCGGTGTGGGTGGGCGCATCCGCAAGCAGGACATCCTCGACGCGGCCGCCGCAGCCAAGCAGGCCCCGGCCGCGCCCGCGGCACCGGCGGCGGCCCCGACCCAGCAGGCGGCTCCGACGAAGCCGGCGTCAACTCCCTCGGCTGCCGCCCAGGCTGTTAGAGGCACCACGGAGAAGCTGTCGCGGTTGCGCAAGACGATCGCGGCGCGCATGGTCGAATCCCTGCAGGTCTCGGCCCAACTCACGGCAACCGTCGAGGTCGACGTCACCGCTATCAGCCATCTGAGGGCGCAGGCGAAGGACGACTTCAAGCGCCGCGAGGGTGCCTCGCTGTCCTATCTGCCCTTCATCACCATGGCTGCGGTGGAGGCGCTCAAGCAGTTCCCGATCGTCAACGCCACCATCGACACCGATGCAGGCACCGTCACATATGCCGACGCTGAGAACGTCGGGATCGCCGTCGACACGGAGAGGGGCCTGCTGGTTCCCGTGATCAAGGCGGCAGGCGATCTGAACCTTGCCGGCCTGGCGAAGAAGATCGGCGACCTGGCCGCCCGGACCCGCACGAACAAGGTCGCCCCTGACGAGTTGTCCGGCGGCACGTTCACCATCACGAACTACGGTTCGGCGGGCACGCTGTTCGACACGCCGATCGTCAACCAGCCCCAGGTCGCCATCCTGGGCACTGGTGCACTCGTCAAGCGCCCCGTGGTCGTGGAAGACCGGTTCGGTGCCGAAACGATCGCGGTGCGGCACATGATGTACCTGTCGATGAGCTACGACCACCGCCTCATCGACGGCGCCCTCGCGGCCCGATTCCTGTCGGCGGTCAAGGCACGGCTGGAAGAGGGCGACTTCGCCAGCGAACTCGGCCTCTGACGGTGACGGAAACGGCCCCGGGTGCTCCGGCCCCGGGGCCGTTTCCGCGTCTCAGGACCGCGTCCGAGCCGGGGCGCCTCGCGTCAGATCTGGTTTGATGAGCCCGTGATCATCGGGATGGGCACCATCGTCAACGTGGCAACGGTGAGCGTCGGTGCACTCCTCGGCATTGTCCTGGGAAACCGGATGCCAGAACGCACCAAGGAGACGATCACCTCGGTCCTTGGCCTGTTCACCCTCGTGATCGGCGGCCTTTCGGTGGTGTCGCTCACCTCCGAGGCCCTGACCGAGGCGGTCGGATCGGCCGCCATGATCGTGGTGCTCATCTCGTTGCTGGTCGGTGCCCTGATCGGCTCTGCGCTGAGGATCGAGGATCGACTCGAGCAAGGCGCCACCTGGCTGCGCGGCCGGTTCGCTGGCACCGGGTCGGAGGCACGCTTCGTCGACGGCCTTGTCACCTCGACTCTGGTGTTCTGCGTCGGCCCGCTCGCATTCCTGGGTTCGATCTCAGACGGCCTGGGGCGCGGCGCGGAACAGTTGTATGTGAAGGCCGTCCTTGACGGGTTCGCCGCCATGGCGTTCGCATCCACTCTCGGCTGGGGCGTGCTGGCCTCCGCGGGTGCCGTCGCCGTGATCCAGGGATCACTCACCGCCGTCGGCTATTTCGCCGGGGACGTGCTCACCGCGGCCCAGGTCGACGCGCTCACCGCTGCGGGCGGTGTCATTCTTCTAGGTCTCGGCCTGCGCCTGCTCAACGTCAAGCAGATCCCCGTCGGCGACCTGCTCCCCGCGCTGTTCCTCGCCCCCGCCCTTGTCCCGCTCGCGGCCCTCTTCCAGGGGTAGCATCGGCTGGGTGCTGAGCTTCGAGTACCGCGGCCTTGGCCCGGAACCCCACTACTGCGACTACCAGGAGACGTGGGACTACCAACGGGAGGTCCACGCGGCGGTGGCCGGCGGCCTGCGGGGCGACCACGTGATCTATGTTGAGCACTCCCCCGTCTACACCGCTGGCCGACGCACCAGGGAGTCTGACTACCCGGTCGACGGCACGCCGGTCATCCCGGTCGACAGGGGCGGGGAGATCACCTACCACGGCCCCGGCCAACTGGTCGGCTACCCCATCCTCAGGCTGGCTGACGGCGTCGGGGTAGTCGACTACGTCCGCGCACTTGAGGCGGGCGTGATCTCACTCCTCGCCGGTTACGGCCTCCCATCCGGTCGCGTGGTCGGCCGGACGGGCGTCTGGCTCGGCGCGTCGGAAGGACGGCCCGAACGCAAGATCTGCGCAATCGGGGTACGGGTGGCGAGTCGAACCACGATGCACGGCTTCGCGCTCAACGTGCAGAGCTCCGCCGAACGGTTCGGCAACATCGTGCCTTGTGGCATCTCCGACGCCGGGGTGACCTCAATCGTGGAGGAGTTGCCCGGCCGCTGGGAGGTAGCCGAGGTCGCCAGGGATCTGGAACCGCACCTCATCTGTGCCCTCGCTCCGCTGCGGGCCCGGCCGGACCGAAAGGTAGACTCGACCGGGTGACAGCAGTTCAGCCCGATGGCCGACGCCTCTTGCGCGTCGAGGCGAAGAATGCCCAGACACCGATCGAACGGAAACCAACCTGGATCAAGACGACGGCCAGGATGGGTCCGAACTACCAGGACCTGCAACAGATCGTGGCTTCGGGAGATCTGCACACCGTGTGCCAGGAAGCCGGCTGTCCCAACATCTACGAATGCTGGGAAGACCGCGAATCGACCTTCCTGATCGGCGGCGACAAGTGCACCAGACGGTGCGACTTCTGCCAGATCGAATCCGCCAAGCCCGACGGCTATGACCCGGCCGAGCCGATGCGGGTCGCCGCGTCCGTCAGGCAGATGGGGCTGCGCTACGCCACGATCACCGGCGTCTGCCGGGATGACCTCGCCGACGAGGGAGCCTGGCTCTATGCCGAGACGATCCGTCAGATCCACGGCGTCAATCCCGGAGTCGGTGTCGAGATGCTCGCCCCAGACTTCTCCGGCAAGGCGGAGCTGCTTCAGCAACTCTTCGACGCCCGACCGGAGGTGTTCGCCCACAACGTGGAGACGGTACCGCGGATCTTCAAGCGCATCCGGCCCGGATTCCGCTACGAACGGAGCCTCGAGGTGCTGACCATGTCCCGGGCCGCGGGATTGGTCACCAAGTCGAACCTGATCCTCGGTATGGGCGAGACCAGGGAAGAGATCTCGCAGGCGCTCCAAGATCTCCACGAGGCCGGCACCGAACTGATCACCGTCACGCAGTACCTGCGCCCGAACGCGACGCTGCACCCCATCGACCGGTGGGTCCCACCGGAGGAGTTCGACGAGCTGGCGCAAGAGGCACGGGAGATCGGATATTCTGGAGTGCTGTCCGGCCCTCTCGTGCGTTCGTCGTACCGAGCGGGGCGCCTGTACCGCACGGCGATGGACGCCCGTAAGAAGAACCGAACCGAGAAATAAGCGAGCTATGGCAAAGTCCGAACGCGCGAAGGCCCTAGAGGCCAAGCAGAAGGCCGAGTTGCGCGCCCTCAAGGAGCGCAAGAAGAACTCGACCGATCCAGCCGACTGGGGCCGCTGGCGCCAGGTCATCGAGACCTACAAGGTCACCTCGAAGTACGACAAGGCACTGCCGTGGCTGATGGCCGGATCGTTCGTGGTTCCTACCGCGGTGGTCCTGACACTCGGCCTGGTCTTCGGTGGCACCGGCGCCTTCCAGATCGTGATGTGGGTGGTCCTCGCCCTGTCGTTCGGCTTCCTCGCCGCCATGGCGGTCTTCGCCTGGCGTGCCCGCAGCGCGATGTACAAGCGTTTCGAGGGGCAGGCAGGTTCAGGCGAGGTCGCCCTGCAGATGCTGTCGAAGAAGTGGACCTCCGACCCGGTCATCGCCGTCACGAAGAACATGGATGTGGTTCACCGGACCATCGGACCCAACGGCCTGATCCTGATCGGCGAGGGTGAGCCCGGTCGGCTGCGCCCGTTGCTGGCCAGCGAGAAGCGCAAGCACGAGCAGGTCGCCTACGGCGTATCGGTCATCGTCATCCAGATGGGCGACAAGGAGGGCCAAGTCCCCCTCGACAAGCTGACGTCGCACATCAAGAAGCTGCCCAAGTCGCTGACCGACGACAAGATCACCGAGGTCAAGCAGCGCCTCCGTGCGCTCGACGCGATGCGTCCGAAGGCCCCGATTCCGAAGGGTCCGGTGTCGATGAAGGGCGCCCGCTCCGCCATGCGCGGCCGCTGATCCGTGGCGAACCTGGTCAACCTGGAGTCTGTCACACACGGCTTCGGCACCCGGATCCTGCTCGACGGTGTCTCGCTGGGGCTCGGCGCCGGTGACGTGATCGGTGTGGTCGGGCGCAACGGCGACGGCAAGACGACCCTGCTGCGGATCCTCACCGGTGATCTGACCCCCGACCTGGGGCGCGTCACGATCGCCAACAACGCCTCGATCGGTGTCCTCACGCAGGCCACCGTCGGCGACGATTCACTCACCGTCCGCGACTGGATCGTCGCAGGCGAACCCGACCATGTGTGGGCGGCGGAGGCCGGCAGCCGCGGTCTCGTCGAGGCTCTACTTCCCGGGATCGACCTCGAACGTCGGCTCGACACCCTCTCCGGAGGCGAGAGGCGACGGGTTGGGCTGGTGGCGGTGCTACTCGGCCACCACGACCTGATCGTGCTCGACGAGCCGACCAACCATCTCGATGTCGAAGCGATCGCGTTCCTCGCCGACTTCCTTCAGGATCGGATCCGCGCAGGGCTGGCGATGCTGGTGGTCAGCCACGACCGCTGGTTCCTGGACGCCGTCTGTAACCGGATCTGGGAGGTACATGACGGGATCGTGGACGCCTATGAGGGCGGCTACGCGGCCTACGTGCTCGCCAGGGTCGAGCGGCAACGTCAGGCGGCCTCCAACGAATCCCGGCGGAAGAACCTGGCCCGCAAGGAGCTCGCCTGGCTGCGCAGGGGCGCCCCCGCGCGCACCTCCAAGCCGAAGTTCCGCATCGAGGCCGCCAACGTGCTGATCGCCGACGAGCCCGAACCTCGGGACAGGCTCGCTCTTCAGCAGTTCTCGGTCACCAGGCTCGGCAAGGACGTTTTCGACCTGACCGATGTCACCTACCGGGTGGCGGGGCGCACGCTGCTCGACCGGCTCACCTGGTCCATCGGGCCAGGCGAGCGCATCGGCCTCGTCGGGGTCAACGGAGCGGGCAAGACCTCGCTGCTCGACCTGCTCGCTGGGCTCCGGCCGCCAAGCGGAGGAAAGATCAAGCGTGGCAAGACGTTGCGCCTCGGCTACCTGTCACAGACGGTCGGCGAGTTGGACGACGAGGACCGCGTCCTCGCCTCGGTCAAGCGGCTCCGGGAGGAGACGAAGCTCGCCACCGGTCGCGATGCGAGCGCATCGTCCCTGCTCGAAGAGTTCGGGTTCACCGGTGACAAGCTGGTCGCCCGGATCGGTGACCTGTCGGGCGGTGAGCGGCGCAGGCTCCAGTTCCTCCGGTTGCTGCTGAGCGAGCCCAACGTCCTGATCCTCGACGAACCGACCAACGACCTGGACATCGACACGCTCAACGTGATCGAGGACTATCTGGATGGTTGGCCGGGCACCCTGATACTGGTCAGCCACGACCGCTATTTCCTGGAACGGGTCACCGACGTCTCGTACGCCCTGATGGGCGACGGGTCCTGCGTCCTGCTTCCCGGCGGCGTCGAGGAGTACCTGGCGCGCCGACGCGAGACGGCCGACGACGTAGGACCGGCCACGCAGAGCGGCCCGGCCCCCAGGTCGGATGCCGCAAACGAGCGCCAGCGGAAGAAGGACCTGACCCGCATCGAGGGCCAACTCGACAAGGTCGAAGCGGAGATCGGGAGGTTGCACACCGCCATGGCGGCAGCCGCTTCCGACTTCGAGCGGTTGGCGAGCCTGGACAACGATCTGCGCGGGGCCGAGTCTCGGAAGGATGAGCTCGAACAGGCCTGGCTGGAGGCCGCCGACTAGAGCCCACCGGCCTGTCAGTTCCGGTCGTCGGGGTGGGTTCCCGTGCGTTGGCCGTTCTCAAGGGTGGCGATGTCGGCCATGTCCTGCACGCTCAGTTCGAAGTTGTCGACGTCAAGGTTCTCGCTGAGGCGCCGGGGATTGGTCGACTTCGGGATCAACGTGCCGCCGAGTTGCAGATGCCACCGGATGATCACCTGGGCAGGCGTTACCTCCAAACGGCTCGCGATACGCCCGATCACCGGGTCGTTGAGCAGGCGCCCCCGCCCCAGCGGGCTCCACGCCTGGGTAACGATCCCGTGGCGCGCATGGAACGCCCGCAGGTCGTGCTGCGGGAGCCAGGGGTGCGATTCGACCTGGTTGATCGCCGGCACCACGCCGGTCTCTTCGATCAGTCGTTCAAGATGGTTCCGGGCGAAGTTCGAGACCCCGATCGTGCGCACCCTGCCCTGTCCCTGCAACTCGATCAGCACCCGCCACACATCGACGTACTGATTCCTCTTCGGGCGCGGCCAGTGGATCATGTAGACATCGATCCCGGTCCCCAGCGCCTTGGTCGAAGCGTCAAACGCACGCAGCACCGCCTCGGGATCCTGGCTCTCCTCACCCCAGAACTTGGACGTGACGGTGAGCGCCGCCCGGTTCACCTGTCTCAGGGCGGCACCGACTTCGTTCTCGTTCTGGTAGAACTCGGCTCCGTCGAGCAGGCGGTAGCCGGCCTCGAATCCGGCGCGGACCACCGCCTCGGTTTCCCTCGGTGCGACCTTGTAGAGCCCGAAACCGAGTGCGGGTAGGAGGTGTCCGTCATTGAGTCTCAGATCTGCGACCATGACCCGATTCTCTCAGGTCAGGGACGACCCCGCCCAAGGAGCTGGGAGGAATCCCTCGAAAGGCGGCTCAGGAGTCTGAGGGTCCGGCGAAAACCTGAACCGGGTCGGCCCGGAACGACACCGCGACCATGAGTGCCAGCGCGACGACCAGCCAGCCGAGGCCGACGCGTTCGAACTGGGTGATCGCGACCCAGGCTAGGTAGCCACCCTGCCCAATGGCGAGAGCCACCCGCAGGCTGGCCGGCCGGTCCGGGCGCTGAACGAACCAGGCGGCAGCGCTGAGCACCAACATCACCGCCCACAAGACCAGCACCATCGCCATCTCAACTCCAATTGCCCGCTCTGCCAGAAGAAATTTGAGGGCCACCTTGCGGCGGCCCTCAAATTTCCACTCCAACCGCCTTCGACTTCGGGGGGATGGCCTCCGGCAGCGTACTCATGAGCCTGATCGGCCCAGTGAGACGACCGTTCATTCGTCTCACTATTCACCGAATCTCGCAGGGGGTCGAGATCCGATACGCATACTCTGCCCTGAGCGCGAGGGACCCACCAGGGTCCCTTCGGCCTGTTTCGCAGTACTTTGGTCCTGCCCTGAACCCTGGGGTGTCTACAATGCCCCCAACCTGCAATACTTTCCGCCATGGGGTTGAAACGGCGGTCTGTCGGGGGCGCAGCGCCTCCCGGTGAGACGCCTGCCCCCAGATCCGGCGCCCACCACGGTTGGGACCTCCTGGCCGCCTCGCCTGTGTTGTTCCTCGCCATCTACATCGCACTCATGTCCGATCCGGACACCCGTTGGCAAATCATGGCCCTCGAACTCAGCATCTGCGTCGCAGCCGCCTTGAGCACCCGATGGACGGTGGCAGGCTCGGTCGCCACCGGCGTCCTCCTCATGCTCCTCGCGCTGACAACCGACGGCCAGACCAGGATGAGCGCGTTCGCCTGTGTCGCCCCCATCATCGTGGCCGGTGGCCAGGGCCGCTGGCGGCTCACCGTCGGGCTGACCGCCTGGTACCTGACGGTGTTGGCGGTACTCGAGGCCCCGGACCTTCAGCCCCTGAACCTGATGCATGCGGCGATGACCTGGTCGCTGGTCCTGTGCATCGCAGTGGTCCTGGCCGCCGGGCTCGACCGGATCCGGACCCAGCGCATCGCGTCCGAACAGCGGCGAGAGGCCGAACTCCTAGAGCAGCGCAGGGCCATCGCCCGTGAACTCCACGACACGATCGCCCACACCGCCACGCTGACGCTACTGAGGGCCACCACCGCACGCGAGCATCTCGACGACAAGCCCCTGATGACTGCCGACCTCGACTTCATGGCTGCGGCCTGCAAACAGATGACGGTGGACCTGCGGAAGCTGCTGGCCGCCATCCGCGGCCCGGTGGACCAGCCCATCGCGGACGAGCCGCAAGTCTCCCCCAGGGCCGCGTTGGCCACCGCCAAAGTGACGCTGGAGCGGGCCGGTTTCCGGCCGGCGATCCTACCAGACGGCTCGCTCGACGATCTGCCTCCCGCAACCCGGCAGGCGCTGGTGCGCACTATCACCGAGGCCGCGGCCAACATCGCGAGGCACGGCGACCCGTCCAAACCTTGTTCGCTGCTGCTTGAGCGCACCGGTCAAGGTGTCGAGTTCGTCGCCACCAACACCGTGTGCGGGGCGAGGTTCCGTCACGGCAACGGGTTCGGCCTGTTGGGCCTTGGCGAGCGGATCCGATCCCTCGGCGGTGAACTCAACGTCTCCAACAATGCGCCGAACTGGGTCCTGCACGCGCGCATCCCCTTCGGGCAGAACACAGAAGCCGCACTGCAGTGACCACGACTCCCGAGGATCAGATCCGAGTTCTCATCGCCGACGACGATGCCATCGTCCGTGCGGCGCTGCGCGCCCACCTTTCGTCGAGCCCCGAGATCCTCGTTACCGCAGAGGCCACCACCGGGCGCGAGGCCCTTGAACTGCTCGCCTCGGGGCTGGAGGTGGACGTAGTGCTGATGGACGTGCGCATGCCCGAACAGGATGGCCTCTCGGCCTCCGCAGCCATCGGCAACCTGAGCGGCAAGGCACCTCGCGTCCTGCTCGTCACCTCTTTCGACACCGACGACATCGTGGTCGAGGCGCTGCGGGCCAGGTCGAACGGCCTGATCCTCAAGTCCTCGGGGGCGGAAGCCATGGTGGATGCCGTGCGGGCGGTCCACCGCGGCACCACGGTCTTCTCCGAGGGCCCGCTCTCGCGGCTCGCGGATGCCCAGCAGTCGCAGCCCCCGGCCGATATCCGCCTCACCCCACGCGAGCTCGACACGCTGAATCTCCTGTGCCAGGCGATGTCGAACGCCGAGATCGCCAAGGAACTCCACCTCTCGGAGTCGCGCGTCAAGGCGCACGTCTCGGCCATCATGACCAGGCTCGGCGTCGACAGCCGGCTACGCGTCGTGGTGCGCGCCTTCGAGCTGGGGCTCGTCACTTTGGACCGTCCGTAATGCAGCAGTATCAATCCCTGAAAGGTGAACCATCATGATCACTCGACTCGTCGTAGGCGCCTTGGCGCTCACCGCGTTCCTGCCCGCACCCAATCTGTCCGTGACCCCCGACGACACCGCGACCCCGTCGCTGACGCTGTGCAGGTTGCTCCCCTGGCTGCCCTCCTGCCGGATCTTCTACGAATAGGCCGACCGCCGAAGGGAACTGTCCTGACCGGAGGCTAGCTTGGGGACATGTACCGCACCCTTGCCGTCTCCGGATACCGGTCGCTGCGTGACCTGACCGTGCCACTTGGCCGTGTCACGGTCGTCACCGGCGCAAACGGCTCAGGCAAATCAAGCCTGTACCGTGCCCTACGCCTGCTGGCGGGTTGCGCCCTCGGTGACGCGATCGGATCGTTGGCAGGTGAGGGTGGTCTCGGGTCCGTGCTCTGGGCCGGGCCGGAATCCCTCAAGGGGGCCCGCCGGACGGGGCTGGTCCAGGGCACGACCCGCAGTGGCCCCATCTCGCTCAGGCTCGGGATCGGTGCCGACGGGTATTCCTATCTTGTTGATCTCGGGCTACCCGTCCCCAGCGCTTCCGCATTCAGCCGCGATCCGGAGATCAAACGCGAAGCCCTCTGGGCCGGTCCTGTCATGCGCAGCGGCACGCTCATCGCCCGACGCCGTCGGTCGCTGGTGGAGGTCCGTGACGGCGATGGCCCACTGGAGGGGTTGCCTTTCAGCCTCGGCCCCCACCAGTCGATGCTGTCAGACGTCCCGGAGGCGAGGGCGCTGCGCGACGAACTCTCCGCCTGGCGTTTCTACGACGCCCTACGAACAGATGCGGCAGCACCCGCCCGCCAGCCCCGCGTGGGTACCCGTACCGGGGCCATGGCAGGCGACGGTGCGGACGTCGCCGCCGCCCTGCAGACGATCATCGAACGGGGAAGCGAGCCCATCGACCGGCACGTCGACGACGCGTTCCCAGGCAGTCGGCTCTACATCACAACAACTGCTGGGCTGTTCGACGTCGCCCTCGAACAACCCGGCATGCTGCGCCCTCTGCTGGGCGCCGAACTCTCGGACGGCACGCTGCGGTACCTGATGTGGTTGGCGGCCCTGCTGGCCCCGACGCGACCGCCGCTGATGGCCGTCAACGAACCGGAGAACAGCCTTCACCCGTCACTCCTCGCCCCCCTCGGCAGGCTGATCGCATCCTCGGTGCGCGACACTCAGGTCGTCGTGGTCACGCACTCGCAGCCACTGGTCGACGCTGTCGCCGACGCCCTCCCAGCAGAGGACTTCCAACTCGTGGAGTTGGAGAAGGACACGGGTGAGACCATCGTCGCCGGGCAGGGGCTCCTGTCAAAGCCTGTCTGGGAATGGGGGCGACGTTGAACGCGACTCAGCGCCGTCGGCTCACCACGACGGTTCCCAACAGGAGGTCGTCGAGGGCACGACGTTCGGTGCCCAACACCAGGGCAGGGAGCACGAGGCACTTCAACGCGGTCCGGACGATCGGGCGCCACCAGCCGAGCGGCTCACCGTCCAACCGGATGATGCCGATGCGGGCGATCAGCTGGCCAAACGATCCGCCGGTGAGGATGGTGAGGATGCTGGCTTCCACGAAGAACACCGCGAGGATCATGAACGACTTCCAGCCCGAGCCCGTCAACACTTCCATGCCGAACAGCGCAATGGCAACGATCATGCTGGCCGCCCAGTCGCCGATGAGTGCACCGACCCGTGCCCTCCAAGGCGCGAGCGACCCGGGCCCGGAAACGGGCAGCCCGATGCTCTGCCCTGGGTACGGCTCAGCCTCTGTCGTCACAACCGGCAGCGTAGCAGGAGGCTCTGTTTCCAGATCTTCTCGCCTTGTAACGTGGCTGAAACGAACACGCAACTGCGGGGCAACGCCCCCCGCATAGCGTGAACTCCCAAGAACACTCCACTTACGAAGGGTCACCCCATGTTCAAAGGCGCAGAAGATCTCCTGGCCTACATCGCATCAGAGGGCATCGAGACCGTCGACGTCCGCTTCTGTGATCTTCCCGGCGTGATGCAGCACTTCACCGTCCCTGCTTCGTCGTTCGGGATGGAGGTGTTCGAGGACGGCCTGGGATTCGACGGGTCGTCGATCACGGGATTCCAGAAGATCCACGAGTCGGACATGTCGTTGCTGCCCGACCCGACCACCGCCTACGTCGATCCGTTTCGGAAGTCGAAGACCCTAAACGTCAACTTCTTCGTGCACGATCCACTGACGAAGGAGCCCTACTCGCGTGATCCGCGCAACATCGCCCGCAAGGCAATGGCGTTCCTGGAGTCGACCGGCATCGGCGACACCGCCTTCTTCGCCCCTGAGGCCGAGTTCTACGTCTTCGACGACATCCGCTTCGACACGTCGGCGAACGCCTCGTACTACCACATCGACTCCGAGGCCGGAGCGTGGAACTCGGGCCGGGTCGAGGACGGCGGCAACCGCGGCTACAAGGTCAAGTACAAGGGCGGCTACTTCCCCGTCGCACCCGTCGACCACTTCGGAGATCTCCGCGACGACATCGTCCGCCACATGGAAAACGCCGGCCTCGAGGTCGAGCGGGCGCACCACGAGGTCGGCACCGCGGGCCAGGCCGAGATCAACTGGCGCTTCGACACGCTACTCAAGGCCGCCGACGACGTGATGAAGTTCAAGTACCTCGTCAAGAACACCGCATGGGAGGCCGGCAAGACCGCGACCTTCATGCCGAAGCCCATCTTCGGCGACAACGGTTCGGGCATGCACTGCCACCAGTCGATCTGGAACGACGGCGTGCCGCTGTTCTACGACGAGAACGGCTACGCCGGGCTCTCCGACATGGCCCGTTACTACATCGGCGGCCTGCTGAAGCACGCCCCCGCGTTGCTGGCGTTCACCAATCCCTCGGTGAACTCCTTCCACCGGCTCGTGCCTGGCTTCGAGGCACCGGTCAACCTGGTGTACTCGCAGCGCAACCGCTCGGCCTGCATCCGCATCCCGATCACCGGCTCGAACCCGAAGGCCAAGCGCATCGAGTTCCGCTGCCCCGACCCGTCGTCGAACCCGTACCTCGCGTTCGCCGCGATGTTGCTGGCTGGCATCGACGGGATCCAGAACCGGATCGAGCCGATGGCCCCGATCGACAAGGATCTCTACGAGCTGCCCCCGGATGAGCACGCCGAGGTCCCGACGGTGCCGGGCAACCTGGGTGCCGTGCTCGACGCCCTCGAGGCCGACCACGAGTTCCTGCTCGTCGGCGACGTGTTCACGCCCGATCTGATCGAGACCTGGATCGAGCTCAAGCGAGACGAGATCCAGGCCATCGCGATGCGACCGCACCCGCACGAGTTCGAGCTCTACTACGCCATCTGACCGACGTCGCAACCCTGAAAGGGCCCTTGACCTGCATGTTTGCAGTGTCGGGGGCCCTTTCGCAGCGCTGTCGGCTTCAAGTGGTCCCCCATCGAGCTGCTGCACTTGAACCTGTCGCTGACAGATGCCCGGAAACCCCAAGATGGCTGACCATGCCGACTCACTCGTCGAGTTCGTCGCGCCCTACCGCTCCGGGTCGTCGTCCAGTGGGCCGTCCTTGGGGCTGTGAGTGCGGTAGCAGCGGCGCCCGACCCGCTCCGCGAAAGCATCGAGTGCATCGATGACGTCCTGGGCGATCCAGACGCGGTTGCGCCTGTTGCCGTTCGTGCGCTGCAAGATCTCCGCCTCTTCCAGTTGCTCCACCGATCGTTGAGCAGCAGACAGGGCGACCCCCGTCGTGGATTCGACGTAAGCGACGTTGACGGCGGGCTGGTTCAGCAAGTGCGGTAGGACCCGCCGTGCCGCGGAGCCTCGACGTGCAATCAGCCTCTCGTTCCACCTCTCGAAGATGTTCTCCAGGTCGTCCACCAGGACACGCCCGTTTCCGATCGCACGGAACGAGGCGTTGATGAACTGATGGACTATGGTCTCGGTGTATCCCTCGCGGTAGTCGGTGAGCGCCTGGAAGTAGCCCGAGGTGTCGGTCAGCAAGCCCGCCGAGACTGGGACGGTCAGCCTCCGGGTGACCCCGGATTGACGCAGCATCGCGTGGACTAGGGTCCGCCCGACGCGACCATTGCCGTCATTGAACGGGTGGATCGTCTCGAACTGCGCATGAGCGAGGGCGGCCTGGACCAGGACAGGCAGGTCGACGCGATGCACAAACCTGATCAGGTCATCGAGAGCCGCTGGGACTCTCGTGTGGTGAGGTGGTACGAACGATGCCGTGTGCGGGCTCAGCGCGTTGCTGCCGATCCACACCTGCTGGTCGCGCAACTGTCCAGGGGATGCGTACACGTGGCGGTCCAACAGTGCTTGATGCGCGGCGAGGAGCGTGTCGACGCTGATGTCGCCGGCTAACGCGATGGCCCGTTGCATGGCGTTGACGTTTGCCGTCACCAGTTGGGCATTCGGACCGGCCTTCGCCTCGATGGCTGCCAGCGCGAGCTCACGCGCACCGGCGGTCACGCCTTCAATCTCCGAAGACGACGCCGACTCCGTCCGCAACAGCACCGACGCCAGAGGCGCCAGCTCCGTTGCCGCGTCTTCACCCTCACGAGCAGCTCGACGCTCCGCGATAGCCGTGACCTCGGCATCGAAGCGGGTGATCTCCCGCACCACGTCCTCGGCCTCGGCCTGGAGTCCTGCGTCTACCTGTAGCGTGCAGTCAGCGATGGCCACCGGAACGGCCGCCTCGTACGGTCCACGAGCCGAGAGTTGCTTGCGACGCGAGGCAGCGTGTTCCGGTTCGCGGTGCCAGGGATGTGCCTCCCAGCCGACCACGAACTCGGGATGCAGTCCGCCTCGTTCTTGGTTCACACCGGCACGCTACACCACTTTAGCGAAATAAAGTGGTGTAAGGCTCTGGCGACAACAAGGATAGCCATCAGCCAGCCGACTCACGGACAACCCTGATCGCGTGACCCTGGCCCTCTCAAGACCGGCACTGGATGTCCATATCCAGATGTCGGCGGTGTCAGATCGCCCGATCCGATGCACCCAGCCGTGGCATGGTTCTGGCCAGGCTCCTAGACTGCCTCCATGGTTCACGGGATGGTGGTCGAAGACGGCGGAGCGACACTCAAGGAGTATGACGAGGCATTCCTCGGCGACGGCGGGGTCGTGGTCGACGTCGTCTACTCCGACCTCAACTACAAGGACGCGCTCGCCGTCACCGGGCGACCCGGTGTGGTGCGCACCACTCCCCTGATCGCCGGCATCGACCTCGTCGGCACCGTCGCCGAGACGGACGATCCACGCTGGAGCCCAGGCGACTGGATCGTGCTGAACGGCGCGGGCCTGTCGGAGACGAAGCACGGCGGCTACACCACCCGCGCCCGGATCGACGCCAAGCTCGCGGTCGCCATCCCCGACGGGCTCTCCCCCGAATCCGTAGCGGCGCTGGGCACCGCCGGTTACACCGCCGCGCTGTCCGTCCTGCGGATCGTCAGCGAGGGGGTCTCGCCCGGAGACGGCCCGGTGCTCGTGACGGGCGCCACCGGCGGGGTCGGCTCGATCGCCACCATGCTCCTGGCGACCGCCGGGTTCGAGGTCGCTGCCTCGACCGGCAGGGTCGACCGGTTCGGCGACTACCTGTCCAGCCTCGGTGCGACCCAGATCGTGGCCCGCGAGGAGCTTGAGGGTCGCGGCAAGCCGCTCCAGAAGGCCCAGTACGCGGGAGTGGTCGACTCCGTGGGCGGCGAGGTCCTGGCCAACGCCATCGCACGCACGCTTCCCAACGGCACCGTCACGGCCTGCGGGCTGGCCGGGTCGGCGGCGCTGCCAGCCACCGTCATGCCCTTCATCCTGCGGGGGGTCACCCTGGCAGGCATCGACTCGGTATGGGCCTCGCTTGAGGACCGCGCCGACGCGTGGCGGCTGCTCTCAAAGGGCATCGACCCCCAGCAACTCGACCTGATGACCTCCCGCATCCCGCTCGAAGGTGTGATCGCCGCCGGCGAGCAACTCCTGACCGGCGGCCTGCACGGCCGGACCTTGGTCGAGATCTCCTGACCGTCAGCTTGTCGGCCTGAGCTTTCGTACGCCAACCC
The DNA here is from genome assembly GCF_900141915.1 of Tessaracoccus bendigoensis DSM 12906. Taxonomy (GTDB): domain Bacteria; phylum Actinomycetota; class Actinomycetes; order Propionibacteriales; family Propionibacteriaceae; genus Arachnia; species Arachnia bendigoensis. The sequence continues at coordinate 99,437 of NZ_FQZG01000005.1, forward strand.
GTCCGACGCTCTCCACCGCCTGACGCGCGGATCGGCCAGCCCGGCTAAGCTTTGCCACATGTCCCCGTCGACTCAGCGCCTGACGCGCAGGATGGCCGCAGGAGTGCTGCTCTGGCTGCTGATCCCCGCGGGCGCCCAGGTGGGAATCGCCATCTACGACGCGCTACATCCCGGCGCCGGTGCCCTCGACCCGAACTCGGCTCCCCCTTCGCTGCTGTCCGGCGTCATCGGGCTGGTGATCGGTGCGGTGGCCGCGATCGCGATCAGCCTGTGGCTCAGGCTCGGGATGATCTGGTTCGGGATCGCCCTGCTGGTGGCGGCGCTGCTCGGCCTCGTCGCGTTGCTACTGCCGAGTGTCGTCGTGATCTATGCGATGCTCCTGCTACCACCCATCATCGGGGCGCTGGCGCAGTGGCGCTTCGATGAACGGCGCAAGAACTGACGCTCAGACGACCCGGTAGGGGTTCTGCGGCGCCTGCTCGATCACCCCTGCCTCGGTGAGGAAATCCCCCATCCGCGCGAAGGCCTCGATATCGATGCCGACATCGACCTTCCCGTCACGCAACCACAGCTCGCTGGTTGCCTTCAGCACCGCCGCGGCAGCCTCGCGCTGCCCGGGATCGGAAAGCGCGGGCACCTGCTTGGCGGTCGCGTCGAGGGCCGCCTCGGGGTCGTCGATGACGGCCTGCTCGGCCTCCGCCATCCCATCAGCAAGGGCACGCAGGGTGGCATCCGCCACCGTATCGCCCTTGGTGATCAGGCTCGGCCCGACGAGACGCGGTTCATTGTCGTCCATCACCGGGATGGCCAGCGGGCTGCCTCCCCGCGAGGCGAGCTGCACCAGTTCGTTGTTCCGGAATCCGGCGATGAAGTCGACCTTCTCGGTCTCAAGTGCGCTGATAGCGGTGTAGCCGATGTCGACCAACTCGACATCGTCGACGGTGAGGCCCGCCTGGTGGATCGCGCACAACGCCGCGAAGTAGCTTGAACCGTAGTGGCCGGGGATGCCGAGGCTGTGGCCTGCCAGGACCTCCAGCGGGTTGGACGGCAGCGCGACGGTGCCGTCGAGGCCGAGGATCTGGACGGGGTAGGTCTGGTAACTGGTCGCGAAGCTGCGGATGTCCTGCCCGCCCGCCGCCGCGACCATGGCCTCATCCGCCGAGGCGAACACCACCGCCTCGTCACCACGAAGCAGCGCACCGAACACATCCTCCTGCTCCCCGTGGTGCCGGATGGTCACGTCGACGCCGTGGTCCTTGAAGATGCCGCGGTCCACGCCGAGGTAGAAGGCGCTGAACTGGACATTCGGGATGTAGGTGAGCCCGACGGTCAGCTGGCCGCCCGTGGCCGCCGGGTCGGCGCGGCCGCAGGCCCCGAGGCCAAGCGCCGAGCCTGCGACGAGGCTTCCGAGCAGGAACGATCTTCTGGCAATCATGAGGCTTCTCCTTGGAGACGGTTGTTGGCTGCCCTTTCGAGCAGCGTGATCAGGCCGTAGAGGGACATCGCAGCCAGCGAGATCCATGCCACGACGGCGAAGACGCCCGCGGTGTCGGCGGCGTCACGGGAAAGGGTCAACAGGGTTCCGAGGCCGGAGCCGCCCATCACGAACTCGCCGACCACCGCGCCCGTCATCGAGAGCACCACGCCGCCGCGGACGCCGGCGAGGATCGCGGGGGCCGCCATCGGGAACTCGATGTGGATGAGCCGCTGCCAGCCGCTGGCGCCGTCGAGCATGGCATTCTCGACCACCCGCATGTCCAGTGCCCGGAGGCCGACGACCGTCGTGGTGACCATCGGGAAGAACGCGACGATGGCGCACAGAACCGCGATCGGGAGGGTGCCGTAACCGATCCAGAGCACCAGCAGGGGCGCGATCGCGACCAGTGGAATGGTTTGCGAGATGGCGACGAACGGCTCGATGATGGCGGCCAGCAGGCGCGAATGAGCCACCACCACGCTGAGCGGGATGGCGACCACGATGGCGATTCCGGCGCCGAAGAGCGCGGCGAGCAGCGTCGGCGTCAGGTAACGGAAGGCGATCCCGAGCCGCACCTGATCGGCCATCCGGCCGAGCACCTGTCCCGGGCTCGGCAACAGATAGTCGTCGATCCACCCGGTGGCGGTGACTGCCCACCACATGAGCATGAGAGCCACGAACACCAACGTCGCCGGAACCCACCGGCCCGGCAGTTGACGGGTGCGGGCGGGGTAGGCCGACCAGAGCCCAAGATGGGCGATGGGGTGACGCTGACCCATGGAACCTGTCCCCGCTTCCGACTCTGGTTCCGGGGTAGCCGACGGCACGGCCGCAAGAATCGGCGCGCACAAATGGCGCACCACGGCCGTGGCGCGTGCTCCTCCCATCCAGACTCTGAGGAACCACTGATCGATATCGATCAGTAGCTCCCTGACTGTCGGTCTCGGAATTTCACCGGGTCAGCCCTTTGGCCCTGCTGGGCCTCGGGGGTCGCGGACTGTCACCGCCGGTTCGGAATTACACCGACCCCGGAACACGTTTCTGCGGTCACCCTAGCACGCCGCCCCCGGCCTCCCCCAGTATGGTCGGGACGTGCATCTCGATCATCGCCACACGCTGGCAGCCTGCTACGTCGGCTATGTGACCCAGGCGATAGTGAACAACCTCGGCCCGCTGCTGTTCATCATCTGGCACACAAGCTTCGGGGTCTCCTTCTCGGCGCTGGGCGGCATCGTAGCCGTCAACTTCGGTCTCCAATTGGTGGTCGATCTCGTCTCACCGAAGGTGATCGACAAGGTCGGCTACCGGGTCTCGATGGTGGTGGCGCACCTTGCCGCGGCCCTCGGGCTCGTCGCCATGGGGATCCTGCCTTTTGCCCTCTCCAACCCACTCACCGGCCTGATCCTGGCCATGTGCATCTGCGCGTTCGGCGGTGGCTTACTGGAGGTGCTGGTCAGCCCGGTGGTGGAGGCCTGCCCGACAGAGAACAAGGCCTTCCACATGAGCCTGCTGCATTCGTTCTACTGCTGGGGCCACGTCGCCGTCGTCGGGCTGAGCACCGTCGGGTTCCTACTGCTCGGAGAGGGTCGTTGGCCATGGCTCTGCTTCGCCTGGGCCCTGGTTCCGGCACTCAACGCCGTCCTGCTGTGGCGTGTGCCCTACTACAGCCTCGTCGAGGATGGCAGGCCGATGCGCTACCTCGACCTGGCGCGACACGGCCGGTTCTGGCTGCTCGTCGGCCTCATGCTGACGGCAGGGGCATCCGAGCAGGCCATGAGCCAGTGGGCGAGCGCCTACGCGCAGGCAGGTCTGGGGCTCAGCAAGACCGCCGGAGACCTCCTCGGCCCGATGCTCTTCGCCGTCGCGATGGGCACCGCCCGGGTCACCAACGGCTCGCGGGCCACCGTCAAGAACGTCGGCTCCATCATGACCGGGACGCTGATCGCCTGCGTGGCCGCCTATGCGCTGGCGTCATTAAGCCCCTGGCCGTGGCTGGGTTTGGCGGGAATGGCGCTGGGCGGGTTCTCGGTCGGCATGCTGTGGCCGGGTACCTTCACCCTCGGCTCTGCAGCGTTCCCTCGTGGCGGCACCGCCCTGTTCGCGCTGCTTGCTCTCGGCGGCGACGCCGGCTGCGCCATCGGCCCTGCGCTGGTAGGTGCCGCCTCCGATGCCTTCGGCTCGATCCCGCAGGGCATGGCTCTCGGCATGATGTTCCCGGTGCTGATGCTGATCGGGCTGTCGGTGCTGCGCCGCAGACCGGCCTGAACGCCTGGACGCGGCAGCGGCCATCTCAGCTCCAGAACAGGTCCTCGACGACCCCCTGCGCCCGACGCAGCAGCCGCAGTGTCTCGTTCTCGAGCCGTGAGGCCTCCCCGGTCGGATACCCGAGCACCACGGCGACCGCGGCCAACTCGCGTGCATCAGAGGGCAACGTGTCGCTGGCCCTGCCCCTCACAAGCATCACGGCGTCCCGCAGCTCACTGGCCCGCCGCCACGCCCCGGCCAACCGCGAACGCTGCCCCTCCTGGATGACCCCGAGCCGCGTCAACTCCTCCAGCGCGCGCAGGGTCGAAGGGGTGCGCAGCTCAGGGAGGGCGGCAGCGTGCTGCAGCTGCAGCATCTGCACCGTCCACTCCACATCGGAGAGCCCACCCGGTCCGAGTTTCAGGTGCCGTTCCCTGTCGACCCCGCGCGGGATCCGCTCCTTCTCCATCCTGGCCTTCAGCCTGCGGATGTCGGCAACCTGCTCGGGACGAAGCCCTCCCGCCGGGTAGCGGAACCGGTCGGCGGCGCTGAGCACCTCGGCCGCCAGGCCCAGGTTCCCGGCCCCTGGCCGGGCCCGCACCAGCATCTGCGCCTCCCAGGTGGAGGCCCAGGACTCGTAGTAGACGCCGTAGGAACCGACGGTGCGCACCTGCGGCCCGCCCTTGCCCTCCGGCCGCAGATCGGTGTCGATGATCAGCGCTGGGTCGGGCCCGGGCTTGCCGATGATCTCCACCGCACGTCGCACGAGCGCGGTCGCCTTGGAGATTGCTTCCGGGTCGACACCGTCAGGGACGACGAACATGCAGTCGGCATCCGAGGAGTAGTTCATCTCCCAGCCGCCCCAGCGGCCCACCGCGATCACCCCCACCTCGGGGGCCGAGATCTCGGAGCGCGCCAGGAAGAGCCCGGCATCGATGGTGGCAGAGGCTAGGTCGCTGAGCGCGGTTCCGACCGTGCCGAGATCGGCGAGCCCGAGCACGTCGGCCAGCGCGATGCGGCACAGCTCGGTGCGTCGGAGGGAACGCACCGAGGCGATGGAACTGTCGACGCTCTCATGGCGCGACGCCGCCCGCTGCATGGCCGTGGTCAACTCGGCCGCCGAACGCGGCCGCAGCTCCTCGTTGGAAGACAGCATCCGGATCATGTCGGGAGCACGACCAAGCAGGTCGACGATGTAACGGCTCGACGAGGCGATGCGGGCAAGCCTGTGGGCCATGTTCGCGTCGTCCCGCAAGGCCCGCAGATACCAGGAAACGCTGCCGAGCGCCTCCGACAACTGGCGGAATGCGAGCAGGCCGAAGTCCGGGTTCGGCCCCTCCGCGAACCAGCCCAGCATCGCGGGCAGCAGTTGGCGTTGGATCTCGGCCGCCCGGGTGGTGCCGCGGGTCAGCGCCTGGATGTGACCGAGCGCCGAGCGTGCATCCTTGAACCCCATTGCCAGCATCCGGTCCCGGGCCGCGTCTGTGGTCAGCTTCAGGCCGTCAGTTGGAACGGCACTGACGGCCTCCAACAGGGGCGAGAAGAAGATTCTCTGCTGCAACTGCCTGACCCGCAGGGTGGAGTCGCGCCAGCCCTTGACCAAGCCGTCGGGGTCGCTCCGCACCGAGCGGGCGATCTGCCCCAATGCCGACGCGTCATCGTCGGGCAACAGGTGGCTGCGGCGCAGCCGTCGGAGCTGGACCCGGTGCTCGAGGAGCCGCTGAAAACGGTACGCCTGTTCCATCTCGGCACCATCGGCCCGGCCGATGTAGCCACACTCCACCAGTTGGTGTAGCCCGCCGAACGTACCGCGCACTCTCAGCCGCTCATCGGCGCGACCGTGTACCAGTTGGAGCAGTTGGACGGAGAACTCGGTGTCGCGCAGCCCGCCCTTGCCGAGCTTGATGTCGTGGTTCGCCTGCTTGGCGGGAATCAGCGAGATGACCCTCTCGCGCATGGCGCGGGCCTCGCGGACGAACCCAGGCCGCTCCGCGGCCTGCCACACCAGTGGCCAGACCATGTCCACGAACCCCTGACCCAGATCAGGGTCACCCGCCGCAGGCCGCGCCTTGAGCATGGCCTGGAACTCCCAGTTCCTCGCCCACTTCTCGTAGTAGACGCGGGCGCTCTCGAGCGTGCGCACCAGCGGGCCGGCCTTGCCCTCTGGGCGTAGCCCCGCATCCAGCGGGAAGATGCTGCCCTCTTGGGTGTGGGCGGAGCAGATCCGCGCCTGCGCCGCGGCGACCCTCGTGCCGATGGCCAGCGCCTGATCCAACCCGGTCCCGTCGACCGGTTCCGCGATGTAGACGACATCCACATCGGAGATGTAGTTGAGCTCCCGGGCCCCGGTCTTTCCCATCGCGAGGATCGCGATGCGCACCTGCTCGGAGCCCGCAACCTCTGCGCGGGCGTAGCAGAGGGAGACCTCGAGGATTGCGTCGGCGACATTCGAAAGTTCGGCGGCGATGTCATCGACGATGGCGACCGGATCGTCCGCGCCGAGGTCGCGGCCCGCCACCTCGATGAGGGCCACCCGGTTGGCGAGGCGCAGCGCATCGGTGTCGCCTTCGATGACACCCTCGCGCAGGCCGACCCGCCCGGCGAAGAACGCCAGCCAGCCGTCGCGGCCCCGCGGCCTCGGAGTGGCCTGCAGCACGCGGGCCTCCTCGGGGTGCCTGACGAGCGTCTGCGCCAGCACCGACGACCCGCCGAGGACCAGCAGCAGGCGTCTGAGCCATCCCGCGTCCCCGATGACCTCGTCGAAGACCGCGTCGACAGAGAGGCGCTCCAGGCAGTCAAGCGCCTGGTCACGGTCGGCCACCGACTCGAACAGGGCGAGATCCACGGGCGGCGGGCCACCGATTCGCTCCTGCCAGCGTTCCCAGATGCGCGCTGCCGAGGACGCGGACTCGAAGCCGCGTCGGGCGAACTCGGCGGTGGGCGACTGGTACCTGGTCACGAGGTCAGGCTAGCGCCCGGCCGCTACCCTTGGACCCATCATGTTCAAGCCTTCACCCAGGGTCGTCGCCGCCTTGCGGGAGCGAGTCTCTCAGGCCGCGCTCGACGCCGAACTCGCCAGGAAACGTCCCGATCTGACGGGGCTCCTGCTGACGGCGGCTGCCGATGCAGCGCCTCTGGGCCGGGACCTGACCGCGGCCGTCTGCCGGGCTGGCTGCGGCCTTCTCGGGCAACGCCACCCGGGTGCGAGTATCGAGGTTCGGGTGCCGCCCTATGCCGCTGTGCAGATCGGTTTCGGATCGGGGCCACAGCACACGCGCGGAACGCCGCCGAACGTCGTGGAGATGACCCCCGAAACGTTCATCGACCTGGCCCTCGGACGGCTCGCCTGGGAGGATGCGACGGTGCGGGCCAGCGGGGTGCACGCCGACGAGGTCGCGCGCGCCTTCCCGCTCACATCACGCGGATGTGACGCTCAAGTTCCCACGGCGTGACCTGGCGTCGGTAGGCGGCGAACTCGTCGAGTTTGTTGCGCAGGAAGTAGCCGTAGACATGCTCGCCGAGCGTGTCTGCCACGAGTTCGGACTCCTCCATCAGATGGATGGCCTCGTCCAGGTTGTGGGGCAGTTCACGGATCCCGAGCGCCTTGCGCTCCCGGCCGCTGAGCCGCCAAGCCTCCTGCTCCAACTCCGGGGGCAGCGGGTACTCCTCCTCTATGCCCTTGAGGCCCGCGTTAAGCATCACGGCGTAGGCGAGGTACGGGTTGACCGCGGGATCGACTGCGCGGTATTCGACGCGGGCCGATGAGGTCTTCCCGGGCGTGAACTGCGGGATCCGCACCAGCGCCGAACGATCGGCGCGCCCCCAGCAGGCGAACTGCGGGGCCTCGGAGCCGCTGACCAGCCGCTTGTACGAGTTGACCCACTGGTTCGTGACCGCGGTGATCTCGGGTGCGTGCCTGAGCAGGCCAGCGACGAAGTGCTTGGCGGTCCTCGACAGGTTGTAGGGGTCGCTGGCGTCGTAGAACGCGTTGGTGTCGCCTTCGAACAGCGACATATGGGTGTGCATGCCGCTGCCAGCGAAGTCCGAGAAGGGCTTCGGCATGAAGGTGGCGTGGATCCCCTGACTGACTGCGACCTCGCGAACCACGACGCGGAACGTCGTCACGTTGTCGGCCATGGTCAAGGCATCCGCGTAACGCAGGTCGATCTCGTGCTGGCCGGGCGCCGCCTCGTGGTGGCTGAACTCGACGGAGATACCCATCTGCTCCAGCATCGTGATGGCATCCCGACGGAAGTCGGTGCCGTCGCCAAGTGTGGTGTGGTCGAAGTAACCACCGTCGTCGAGCGGCTCCGGCGGCTGTAGGTGGCGCAGCAGGAAAAACTCGATCTCGGGGTGGATGTAGAACGTGAAGCCCATGTCGCTGGCCTTCTGCATCGCGCGCTTCAGCACGAATCTGGGGTCGGCGAAACTGGGTGACCCGTCGGGCAGTTTGATGTCGCAGAACATGCGCGCGGTGGAACGGCCGCCCTGTCGCCACGGCAGCACCTGGTATGTGGAGGGGTCTGGATGTGCCACGAGGTCGGATTCGTAGATCCGGGAGAACCCTTCGATGGCGGAGCCGTCGAAGCCGACGCCCTCGGCGATGGCCCCCTCCACCTCCGCGGGGGCGATGGCCACGGACTTCAGCGTCCCCAGCACGTCGGTGAACCAGAGCCTCACGAATCGGATACCGCGCTCCTCCATGGAGCGTAGGACGAACTCAGTCTGCCTATCCATGCGCGCCAGTTTGCCCGCCGGATGTTACAGCCGCGTGACGAACCGTCGAGCGGAACTACCCGACCTGCGATCTTCGACGGTTGCCAGCGGTTACCAACGGGGGCCGTGGTCGCGTCGGGCCTTGAGCACTATCGCGGGTTCGATCCCAATTTGAACGTGAAAACGGATCGTTTCGGCAATCGACCTCCGGATAGTGCTCAACGTCAAGACCGGCCGAGCGGTACGTCGTGACGGCGTCGGGTGGGTTTGGCCGTTACCAGCGACCGTCGACGGTCATCAGCGGTTCGTCGCAGTTACCAGCGGTTCGTCGCGGACACCTGCCTAATGGCGCGTCACCTGCCGTATTCCTCTGGTGTCCAGCTATTTCGCTGGTGTCGGGGCAACTTCGCTGGTGTCCAGCTATTTCGCTGGTGTCGGGGGGCGCTGTCGGATGGAGGTGTCGGGATCCTGGGTCGTTGGGGGCCTGGGTCCTTGGGGGCCGTGGTCGCGTCGGGCCTTGAGCACTATCGCGGGTTCGATCCCAATTTGAACGTGAAAACGGGTCGTCTCGGCAATCGACTTCCGGATAGTGCTCAACGTCAAGACCGCGCCGAGCGGTTCGTCGTGACCGCGTCGTCGGGTGGGATTGGCCGTTACCAGCGATCTTCGACGATCACCAGCGGTTCGTCGCAATTACCAGCCGTTCGTCGCAGTTGCCAGCCGTTCGTCGCAGTTGCCAGCCGTTCGTCGCAGACACCAACGGTTCGTCGCGGACACCTGCGGTTCGTCGCGGACACCTGCCTAATGGCGCGTCACCTGCCGTATTCCTCTGGTGTCCAGCTATTTCGCTGGTGTCGGGGAAACTCCGCTGGTGTCCAGCTATTTCGCTGGTGTCCGCGCCCACGGAGCCCGACGCATAGTTGGACACCAGGCTCCAGATCAAGAAGCGCTTCGGCAGCGACCTAGACTGATCCGCATGGCACGGCCGGGCTGGTACGCAGATCCCACGGCGCCCGACGGTCGGCGCTACTGGGACGGTCAACGCTGGATGGACACGTCCGCCCCGCGGAAGCCGTCCAACACCTGGCTGTGGCTAGGGATCACCCTGGTGGTGGTGGCCAGCCTCGTCGTCGGCCTGATCCTGTGGCCGAGTGGCGGCAACGTGTTCGGCGCCACCCCCGAAGACCCCCGAAGCTCCAAGCCGACGGGCAAACAGTGGGACGAGCGGGTCCCGAGCGAGACGCCGTCGCCGACCCCGGTCGAGACCGGCTTCGGTGAATCCATCACTTGCCCGTACGCCGACTCCACGCCCAACAGCGAGGTGGTCGACGGCCGCCTGAGCGCAGGCGGGCTGTCGATCGAGGCTCCCGGCGGCAAGTGGGTCGAGCAGCCCGCCTGGATCTCCTGGATGTGGGACGACAACTCGATGATCCGCTCGATCGCGCCAGGCTGGATCAGCAACGTCAACCTCGGCCACATCCGCGTCTCCGACGGGTTCTCCTCCTCGCTGCCCCGGGCCGCGGAGGAGTTCATGAGCTGCATGGCCAGTTCAGGCATGTTCGACGGCTTCGAGCGACGTGAACGCCTGCGAAGTGAGGACTACAACGTCGACGGCAGGATCGGGTGGCGCCTCACCTCCAACATCTACGTCACCAACCAACTGTTTCAGGGCATCGAGGGCGACACCGTCGACCTGGTGCTCATCCCCACCGACGACAAGAACCGGATCGCGGTCTATGTGACCTGCGCAACCATCGACCTGGCCGACAACCAGGCCGAGGCGCAGCGCATGCTGGAGAGCCTCCGCTGGGACGGCTGAGTAGACTTGATCGTCGTGAACCCCATCGTCCCCCACACCGTCACCGCCATGCGTGATGTTCCGCGCTCGATCGAGCGCCCGCACTACGTAGGCAAACCCGCCCCGCAGCCCTACACCGGTTCCGATGTGCAGAGCGACGACGTGATCGAGCGGATGCGGGTGGCCGGTCGGATCGGGCACAACGCGATGATGGAGGCTTCGAAGGCGATCGCGCCGGGAGTCACCACCGACGAGCTCGACCGGGTCGCGCACGAATACATGCTCGACCACGGCGCCTACCCGTCCTCGCTCGGCTACCGGGGCTTCCCCAAGTCGATCTGCACGTCGGTCAACGAAGTCATCTGTCACGGGATCCCCGACCTGCGGCCACTCGAGGACGGCGACCTCGTCAAGATCGACTGCACCGCGTTCAAGGACGGGGTACACGGCGACAACTGTGCCACCTTCTTCTGCGGCGACGTCGACGAGGAGTCACGGCTCCTGGCCGAACGCACAAGGGAGGCGATGAACCGCGCCATCCGGGCGGTGAAACCGGGTCGTCCGATCTCGGTGATCGGGCGCGTCATCGAGTCCTACGCGAAACGGTTCGGCTACGGCGTGGTGCGCGACTACACCGGCCACGGGGTCCACACGTCCTTCCATTCCGGGCTGGTGATCTTCCACTACGACGAGCCGCGCCTGAGCACGGCCATCCAGCCGGGGATGACGTTCACGATCGAGCCGATGTTGACTCTCGGCACGCATGAGACCGAGGTCTGGGACGACGACTGGACGGTCGTCACCGCCGACGGTTCGAGGTGCGCCCAGTTCGAGCAGACCCTGGTCGTCACGCGTGACGGCGCGGAGATCCTGACGGCACCTTGAACGGTGGCTGACTTCCCATCGCCCGCCGCTTCGGAATGGCCGAAGGGTTGGCGATAAGGTATGCCGGTGTTTTCCGCCCCACGCCACGTTTCGAGCCACCTCACGATCGAGGTCGTCAGCACCGCCGATCTCATCTTCTCCGTCGCTGTCAGCGATGAATATCCGGAGATCGACGAGACCCTCACCTTCCGCGTCGGCGATGTCGAACTGGAGGCCGAGGAGGTGGTCGCGCCGACCGGTGCCCGACTGCACCGGATCAGGGAGACGCCCGTCGGCCTTCTCGATGTCGACTACCGGGCCACGGTGTCGGCCCCAGCACCTCCGGCGCCGCTTCTCGGCATCGACGAGATCGCTTACACACGACCTTCCCGCTACTGCGATTCGGACCGGTTGGCCAACCTCAGCGCAACCCACTTCGCGGGCCTGACAGGCCTTGAGCTGGTCGCCGCCACCCGCGACTGGGTCAACACCAAGATCGCCTACCTGATCGGTTCGAGTCGGAGCATCGACGGGGCACTCGACACCTACCTGAACCGCTCTGGCGTGTGCCGCGACTTCGCCCACCTTGTGATCGCCTTCCTGCGTGGCCTGAACCTGCCCGCGCGTTTCGTGTCGGTATACGCGCCCGGGTTGAGCCCGATGGACTTCCACGCCGCGGCCGAGGCCTACGTCGACGGCGCATGGCGGCTCATCGACGCCACCGGTTTGGCTCCGCGGGATTCGATGGTGCGGATCTGCACCGGGCGGGACGCGTCCGACACGGCATTCATGACCACGCTGGGAGGGTTCACGAACCTGAAGTGGATGCAGGTCAGTGCCTGGGTCGACGGCCAACTGCCCGAGGACGATGGCCTCCGGCAGGTCGCGCTCAGGTGAGGGGATCTGCCCACTGCAGCCGCAGTCGGCTGGCCTCTGGCAGCGACTCCCCCTCCATCGGGATGACGTCGACGCCGACGCTCAGCTCAGAGGTTGGCGCTTCCGTTTCAACCAACCCCCGCAGAGGGCTGACGTCGGCGAAATCGCGTCCCCATGCCGTCACGAGGTAGCGGGAGTCGGCGAACTGGCCGTTGGTGGGGTCGATGTCGATCCAGGCCCCGTTGGGTGCCAGCACCGAGATCCAGGCATGTGAGGCGTCAGAGCCTTCCAGCTTCTCCCGACCGGCAGGCGCGACGGTCTCCAGGTACCCCGAGACGTAGCGCGCCGGAATACCCAGGCCGCGCAGGACCGCGATACCGACGTGCGCGAAGTCCTGACAGACGCCGGCACGGAGGGCGAGCACCTCGTCGACCGTGGTGCGCGTCGACGTCACACCGGGCCGGTAGTCGAAGTCGCGCCAGATGCCACGCGTCAGCTCACCGAGAGCCTGCCCGAAACCGAGTTCTGCAGCGATGATCGTGTCGGCGTAGTCCATGACCTCAGCCGTGGGGACGACGTGGTGGCTCGGCAGCCCGAAGACGGCCCTTTCCATCCGTAGCGCCGGGTTGTCGGCGATGACCCGTTGGGCGCTGGAGAGGCTCCACCGGTCGAGCGACTCGACGTCGACGGGCGGCCATTCTACGTCGATGACGGATTCCTTCACGACGCTGAAACGGGTGTGGGGAAAGTGGATCTCGAAGTATTGGCTGTGATTGCCGAAGATGTCGATGTGTCTGGTCAGAAGCAACGGGGCCGGTTCGATTGCGACGGCGTGGGCGACTACGCGCTGGCTCCCGGTGTCGCGCGGTGCAAGGACCCCACGCTGATGGCTTCTCGTTACCGCCGACGGATACGTGTACTCCGTCTTGTGTCGGACGAAGTAGCGGCGCGCGGTCAGGTTCTCCTGGCGTTGTCTCACCGTCGACCCCCTGCCGGGGTCCAGCCGGTGACGACCGCGCGACGCGTGCCGACCCGGGTGAGGTGGGTCCGGGCCAGTTCGTCTGCGATGCCCCGCACCGCGACGCGGTGCCCTGCGAGTGCGGCCGCGAGACGGGCCCGGTCCTCATCGAATGCGGCGGCCACGTCCATGTCGCTGACGGTACGCGCCAGCCTTTCCACCCGGTCCGAGAGGGTATCGTCCCCGATCAGGAGCAGATCCCCGCGTAGCCGGTCGAGTTGGAACGCGACAGATCGCGGATTGGCGGCGTCGGCGACCAGGAGGTGGGTGACGGCCGCGCCGGGCCGCCGTCGAGCTGCGCCGGAGGCGGCGAGGCGCCGCTTGGTGATCAGCGACTCCCCGATCTCCGCTACGGCATCGGCGAGTTGCTGTTCCACGACTGCCGCCCGCTCCCTGCCGAGGGTGTGTTCGAGCAGCGCCAGCGTGCGCTGCGCACGCTCGATGCGCATGCCCGCGTCGATGAAGGCCCAGGTGGCATCCCTGGTGAGGCTTTCGGCGTTGATCCCCGCGAGTGCCAGGGTCGAGGCGACCATCGCGTCGAGCGCCCCGGCCAGGTCGCGTCGGCTCTTCGCCCCCTCTACAAGCTCGTCGAGTCGCCCGAGGACGTGCCAGATGTCATCCGACATCAGGTCGGGCACTTCGTGCGCGGCTGCGCTCAACCTTCGGACGGAGTGGGCCAGGGACCCCCTCAGCTCACCGTCGGTGACCGCCGAGCGAATCCGTTCCCGGGCCGATGTGGCTTCACCGCTGCCCAAGTCGACCGCGAGGATCCTTTCTGCCGCTTCCAGCACCGCCGTGAGCACCTGTGCCCCGCGCGTGCCTGGGCGGTGCCCGTGATCCTGCGCGAGGTCGAGGGCGCGGCGCAACAGCCGGGCACTGCTGTCTGCCCGCTCGGCGTACCTGCCGAGCCACACCAGGTTGTCGGCGATCCTCGGCGCGACCTGGCTGGGCCGCGACGCCGTGAGCGAGTCGGCGTCGTAGGTCGACTGCCAGGTCTCGGCCGCGTCGTCGGGATCCATCACCCAAACGTCCTTTGACAGTGTGAACTGGCCCCGTCCGAGCAGGAATCCGTCGTCGGTGGCCACCCGCGCCAGACCGCCGGGAAGAAGCTGGTAGCCTCCCTCGGTCTGGACCCCGAACGTCCGCAGTGCCAACCGACGTGGAACGAGGCCATCTCCGGTCACGACGGGCGCGGTGGAGAGCGGGAGGGGCTCTTGTGCGCACCATGCCCATGGCCGGGCCTTGATGCGGGCCGAGAGTTCGGCCCGCTGCGCGGCGGTCAACTCCCAGCCGGGGATCGCCGTCGGACCGGGGCCCCTGTCGATGGGTTTGATGAGCAACCCTTGGAGGTTGGCGAGGGCATGGCTCAAGGAAACTGCGTCGCCGCACCACCAGGTGGTCGCCGACGGCAGGATGAGATCCTCGCCGAGGAGTTGCCGCGTGAGGGTCGGCAGGAGCCCAACGATGGCTGGGTTCTCCAACACCCCGGCCCCGAGCGGGTTGACGTTTACGACGTTGCCAAGCCTGGTGGCCTCCAGAAGACCCGCGACCCCGGCGCCCGGATCGCCCCGGAACTCGAGAGGGTCGCCCGACCCTGAATCGACGCGGCGCAGGATCACATCGACCAGCCCCCGACCGTCCGGTGAGTCGATCCAGACCTGCCCGTCACGGATGACTAGGTCTTCGGCCTCGACGAGCGCGTAGCCGAGCAGGGTGGCGATGAAGCCCTGCTCGTAGGCGGTCGGAGCTTTGGCGCCGGACCACAGCAGCACGCCTTTGGGGGTGTGTCCGCGACGCGGTGCCAGTTGTTGGAGCGTGGCCCGCATGGCGGCAAAGTACGAACGGAGTCGTGCCGGTCTGGCGTTCAGGTGGAGTTCGCCCATGACGCGGGAGGTGAGTCGCCTGTTTGCCATGGCGTACCCGGCGCCTGCGGGGGCCTCGGTGCGGTCGCCCAGCACCGTCCAGGCGCCGGACGGGTCACGCCCGAGGTCGCACGCCACCAGGGGCAGCCAGTCCTCACGGGGCGTGGGGATCCCTGAGGCCGGTGGGAGGAATCCCTGGTGCCCCCATACGATCTGGGGCGGGACCGCGCCCGAGGCGAGCAGGCGTTGCTCGCCGTAGATGTCGGCCAGCAGCATCCCGAGCACTCTGGCCCGCTGCGCAAGACCGGCAGCCAGCCTCTCCCACTCCGCGGAGGTGAGGATGAGCGGGAGCGGGTCGATGCTCCAGTTCCGGCCGTGCGCACCGTAGAGGATGCCCTCGTCTCGCACGAGGAGGGCCAGCTCCGCGCGCGCCGCGGCCAGGCCGTCGGCACCCAGCTCCGAGATCGCATCGGCCAGCAGGACCTGTTCGGGCCTGAGCCCGGTCGCGGCCGTCAGCTCGTCTCGCCCATCGATCTTGGCGCGATAGGCGGCCAGTGCGGTACTCGCAGTCGCCTCGGCAGTCACGGCGGCCAGCCTAGCGCTTCGCGTCATCTGCCAACCCCCGCTAGAATCGGTCGCGGACGAGACGGCCAGATGATCGCGGCTGGAGACAGCTGAGGAAAGTCCGGACTCCGAAGAGCAGGGTGGTGGGTAACGCCCACCCGGGGTGACCCGCGGGAAAGTGCCACAGAAAACAAACCGCCTGGCGACAGGTAAGGGTGAAACGGTGGTGTAAGAGACCACCAGCACCCCAGGTGACTGGGGTGGCTAGGTAAACCCCACCCGGAGCAAGACCAAGAAGGTCGACCCCAGGGTCGGCCGCGGACGCCGCTTGAGCGCTGCTCGCGCGAGGCGTCCGGGTAGGTTGCATGAGCGCGTCGGCAACGGCGGGCCTCAGATAGATGATCATCCGTCGACAGAATCCGGCTTACCGGCCGTCTCGTCCCCCACTCGGCCCCGAAAATCGACCAGTGGTCGATTCTGGCTGGTCTGGTGTCGAGTATGGGCCAATGCCCTGCCGACGCCGTCCGGGCGCGGGTCCCCGAACCCCGAACCGGCCCCCGAAAATCGGCCAGTGGTC
>NZ_FQZG01000003.1 GCF_900141915.1 Tessaracoccus bendigoensis DSM 12906
CATCGATGCAGTCCGCGCCGGCCGCCATCCCCGCAACAATGGAGCCGACCTTCCCAGCCGGGTTCGACCCGGCCGATTTCACCCGGCAGGTCTTGAACCGTACCTTCTCGGCAACCAGTTCTGACAAGCCTGTTTGCTCCGCCAAACTCACCACCGGCACCAACCCAGCACACGAGATCAGGTTCTCATCATCGAAGATCGGGGTGGCCTTGCTCCAAACATGGTGTAGCTTCACTATCAGTGCCTTTTGTGTGCGGTAGATCAGGACGTCAACACTCCCGATTATCCCTACTCAGAAGGCACTCTCACACTCCGACCCGCCGCACCACCACCCACCGGTCCACGGATTCAGGCTAAGGACCGCACCGCGCCCGCCTGAAGCATCCAACCCCTCAGAGCTCGCTCGACGCCGTCGACCCCCTCCGAGCCGCGGTCTCCTACCGACCGCGCTCCAGCGTCCGATCACCATGCCCGCATCCGTCCGCCGACGACGACAACAAGCCCCGTCCACCCCCCATAACCCCTCAACCTCGAGACCCGCACACCTGTTGCATCACCGGTTTGCCCTAGTCAAGCGGCATTCGCGCCGCTAGCAACCCTTTCGCGTCCGAAGGTGCAGGAGGACGCTGTCCGCCGAGGCATCGGCGCGCCCGTTAGGCGGGTGTGATGAGTCTGCACAAGCTGACCGCCGGGGACGGGTACGAGTACCTGACCCGGCAGGTGGCTGCGATGGACTCCACCGAGAAGGGGCACACCGGGCTGGCGTCCTACTACACGCAGAAGGGCGAGACCCCGGGCGTGTGGGTCGGCTCCGGGATGACGGGCATCGAGGGTCTGGACGCCGGCGACCCGGTCACCGCCGAGCAGATGAGGTTCTTGTTCGGCTCTGGGCACCACCCCCTCGCCCGGCAACGCGGCGAAGCCCTCCCGCCGGACGCCACCGCCGCCCAGGCGCGCGATGCGATCCGGCTGGGGCAGCCGTTCAAGGTCTATGCCCACGACATGCCCGAGTTCCGCATCGAGGTTGCCAAGCGCTTCGCCACCTACAACACCCAGACCGGCGCACCGCACGACGCGCCGGTCCCCGCTCAGGTTCGCGCCGCCATCCGCACCCAGGTCGGACGCGAGACGTTCCGGGCCACCTTCGGACGCGACCCCGTCGACGCCCGCGAACTCGCCGGGCTGATCGCCACAGCGTCCCGCCCCCAGACCACCGCCGTCGCCGGCTACGACCTCACCTTCTCCCCCGTCAAGAGCGTCTCGACGTTGTGGGCGCTCGCCGAACCCGCCACCGCGGCCACCATCGAACGCGCCCACCTCGCCGCGATCGGTGATGCGCTGCGGTTCATCGAGACCCACGCCCTCTATACGCGCACCGGCCACAACGGCGTCCGCCAGGTCGACGTGACCGGACTGGTCGCCGCCCGGTTCACCCACCGCGACAGCCGCGCCGGCGACCCCGACCTGCACACCCACGTCCCCGTCGCGAACAAGGTCCAGACCCTCGACGGCCGCTGGCTCTCCATCGACGGACGCCTCCTGTTCAAGGCCATCGTCGCCGCCTCCGAGGTCTACAACACCGCCCTGGAACGCCGACTCTCCGAAGCACTCCCCGTCCGGTTCGCCGAACGCCCGTCCACCGACCCCGGCAAGCGACCGGTCCGCGAACTGGTCGGCGTCGACCCGGCGCTGAACGCCCGCTGGTCGCAGCGCCGGGCATCCATCGAGCACCGCCAGACCGAGCTGACGGCCGCCTTCCAGTGCGAGCACCACCGCCCCCCGACCATGGTCGAGGCCCGCGCCCTGGCGCAGCAGGCCAACCTCGAGACCCGCCAGGCCAAACACGAACCCCGCACCCTCGCCGAACAACGCGCCACCTGGCGCGCCGAAGCCGAAGCCGTCCTCGGCGGCGCCGGAGGCGTCGGCTCGATGCTCACCGCGACCCTCACTGCCCGGCAGTTGCGGCATCCGGTCTTCGTTACCCGCGGCTGGGTGCGCACCCAGTCCGCGCAGATCGTCTCGACCATGGAAGCCTCGCGCTCCACCTGGCAGGACTGGCACGTCCGCGCCGAAGCGCTGCGGATCGTCCGGGCCGCCAATGTGCCCCGCCGCCGGGTCGACGACGTCGTCGCACGGCTCACCCACGCCGCCCTCACCCGGCACTCCGTCGCCCTGCAGGCCCCCGCAGACGGAATCGCTGAACCCGCCGCGCTGCGCCGCTCCGACGGCGACAGCGTCTACACCGTCGCACGCGCCACCTGGCACACCTCCCGCCGGATCGTCGCCGCCGAACACCGCCTCCTCGACGCAGCCGGACGCCGCGGCGGCCACCAAGTCCCCACCCCGGCCGTCGAGGTCGCCCTCATCGAGGCGGCCGCGAACCGCACCCCGCTCAACCCCGGCCAGGTCGCACTCGTCCGCGAGATGGCCACCAGCGGCGCCCGCCTCCAGCTCGCCATAGCCCCCGCCGGCTCCGGCAAGACCACCGCCATGCGCGCCCTCGCCACCGCGTGGCGCAACGGCGGCGGCACCGTCGTCGGGCTCGCCACGTCGGCCGCCGCGGCCGCCCAACTGGGAGCCCAGATCGACACCCACGCCGACACAATGGCCCTGCTCACCCACGCCCTCAACCACCGGCGACCGCTCCCCGAGTGGGCCGAGCACATCGGGCCGACGAGCCTGGTCATCATCGACGAGGCCGGCATGGCCGACACCCTCTCGCTCGACCAGGTCGTCGAGTTCGTCCTCGACCGCGGCGGATCGGTGCGCCTCATCGGCGACGACCAGCAACTCGCCGCCATCGGCGCCGGCGGCCTCCTCCGCGACATCCAGGCCCAGCACGGTGCCGTCCAGCTCAACGAGCTCGTCCGCTTCGCGGACCCCGCCGAAGGCGCCGCCAGCCTCGCCCTCCGCGCCGGCGACCCCGAAGCGCTCGGCTTCTACCTCGACAACCACCGCGTCCACGTCGGCGACCTCGGCACCTGCGCCGACCAGGTCTTCGACTCCTGGCTCACCGCCCGCCAGACCGGCGCGGACGCCCTCATGGTCGCCCCCACCCGGACGCTGGTCGCCGAACTCAACGCCCGCGCCCAAGCCCACCTCCGCGACGGCGTCCAGCCCACCCGCAGCGTCGCCCTCGCCGACGGCAGCGACGCCGCGATAGGTGATGTGATCATCACGCGGCAGAACGACCGAAGGCTGCGCACCACGGGCACCGACTGGGTCCGCAACGGCGACCGCTGGACCATCACCGCCATCGCCACCAACGGCGACCTCCGCGCGATCCACCAGACCAACCGGCAGACCGTGATCCTTCCCACCGCCTACGTCAACGATTCCGTCGAACTCGGCTACGCCTGCACCATCCACGGCGCCCAGGGCGTCACCGCCGACGTCCTTCATGGCATCGCCACCGGCGCGGAGACCCGCCAGCAGCTATACACCATGCTCACGCGGGGCCGGTACGCCAACCACGTCCACCTCGAAGTCGTCGGTGACGGCGACGCCCACTCCCTCATCCGGCCCGAGGCGATCATCCCGCCGACCGCGACCGACGTTCTCGAACGCATCCTCGCCCGTGACGAGGACAACACCTCCGCCACCACGACCGCACGCACCCTCGCCGACCCGGCCAACCGACTCGCGGACGCCGTCGCCCGCTACAGCGACGCCCTCGGCTACTCCGCCGAACAGACGGCAGGCGCCGACCTCGTCCAGCGCCTCGAACAGACCGCCGACGACCTCGTCGACGGACTCCCCGACGCCCCGACGTGGCCCACGCTCCGCGCCCATCTGCTCCTGATCGCGGCGTCCGGAACCGACCCCGTGCAGGCGCTCACCGAAGCAGTCCAGGCCCGTGAACTGGGAAGCGCCGCCGACCCGGCCGCCGTCCTCGACTGGCGTTTCGAACCCGCCACCGGACGCAACACCCAGCCCGGACCCCTCCCGTGGCTGCCCGCGCTTCCGGCTAGTCTCGCCCACCACCACGACTGGGGCGACTACCTGCAGCGGCGTCACGCACTCGTCGTCGCCCTCGCCGACCAGGTGCGCAACCACGCGCTGGCCTCCACCCAGCTCCCGGCGTGGGCGCCGGCGGGCAGCTTCCGCCCGGACGCCGCCACCGTCGCCGACCTCACCGTGTGGCGCGCCGCGCACGGGACTCCCCCCACCGATACCCGGCCCACCGGCGAACGGCAGTTCTCGGCCGTCGAGGCCCGCTGGCAGGCCCGCCTCGACCGGCGCATCATCGACCACCTCGCCCCCGCCGTCGCCGAATGGACGCCGCTGCTTCACGAACTCGCGCCCGCCGCAGACCGGGACCCCTACCTGCCCGTACTGGCGCATCGGCTCGCGCAGATCTCCGGCGTCGGCCTGGACGCCCACCGTCTCCTCCAGGCCGCGACGAGGGAGGGCCAGCTCCCTGACGACCACGCGGCGTCAGCCTTGTGGTGGCGGATCTGCCGGCACCTCACCCCCGCCGTCGCAACCCAGCTCGCCGACCAGCACAGCGCCGTCACCACCAGTTGGCTGGCTGATCTCGAGCAGAACGTCGGCCGCGAACGGGCAGCCACCTTGCAGGCCTCGCCGTGGTGGCCGGCGCTCGTCGTCTCTGTCGAGCAGGCACTCGCTCGCGGCTGGCAGCTGACCGACCTGATCAGCACGCCCGGGGGTGCAGTTGACATCGACGACTGCCAGGCCCTCGTGTGGCGAACCAGCGTTCTGCTCGACCCCCTCCCCGACAGTGACGACCTGCCCCCCGACCCCGCCGATGCCGCCCCGGACGAGCACTGGACGGCGCACGCCGATCTCGGTGACGCAGCCAGCGGGACAGCGGAGGACCACCAGATCGACCAGGTCGAACCGAACCTGGCCTTCACGTTCGAGGCCCTCGAGCGCCGGGTGATGACGCCGCCTGAGATCTCTTCCGCGGACCTGAACGCCCAACTTGACCGCGCCGACGCCTGGCGCGCCAGCCCCCACACCCCCGAACGCCTCGCGGCCGTCCACGAACTCGCGCTGGAGTACTACCAGGACTGCTATCCCGGCTCGTGGGCCCAGCCCTACCTGACCGGACGCTTCGGAACTGACATCACCGACGACCCAGAAATCCGCCCCGGCTACGCCCCAACCGGCTGGACCAGCCTGGTCACCCACCTCCACCGCCTCGGCGTTACCGGCGACGAGTTGCTCGCTTCGGGACTGGCCGTCACCGCCTCGACCGGACGCCTTATCGACCGGTTCCGCGACCGCGCGGTCTTCCCCATCGTCCACGACGAGCAGGTGCTCGGGTTCGTCGGACGCCGCCACCCCGACGCCACCGATCTTGACCACGCCGGACCGAAGTACCTCAACACCGCCGAGACGCTGCTGTTCCACAAGCGGGCGCAGCTGTTCGTCGCCGGTGGACGCTATCTGGACGCCGGCGGCATCCCGGTCGTCGTCGAGGGCCCCGCCGACGCCATTGCCGTCACGCTCGCCAGCGAGGGCCGCTACGTCGGCGTCGCACCGCTCGGCACCAACCTGACCAGCGAACAAGCCACCCAACTCCGCGGCTACGGCGTCGACCCGATCATCGCCACGGACGCCGATGTCGCCGGCCAGGTGGCCGCACAGCGGGACTACTGGATCCTCACCCCGCAACTCCTCCAGCCCCGTTATGCGGCCCTGCCTGACGGCTCCGATCCCGCCGAACTCGTTGCCACCGGCAGCGCCAAGAACCTGGTCGATGCCCTCGACCAGGCTCGGCCACTGGCCGGCGTCCTCATCGACGAGCGCCTTGCCAACCTGCCCCCCGTCGAAGCGGCCCTCGCAGCAGCGCCCGTCATCGCCGCCCAACCCGTCGACGCGTGGGAGCGCGCCGTCCACACCGTGGCGGAGAGGGTCGGCGTCGACGCCGACGTCGTCCGCTCCAGCGTCTCGGCGTTCATCCGGGCCTGGAACAACGACCCAACCCACGTCGCCGACCAGCAACTCGGCCTCACCGCACAGGTCCGGGACCGACTCACGGCGGCCGCGAGCGCACGCCGCTGGGAGGCGCTCGCCAGCCGAATCGACCCGCGCCTCGTCACAGATCCGGACTGGCGGGCACTTGCATCCGCGCTGCACGACGCGCAAGCCCGCCGAGCGGACGTGCCAGACGCCATCACGGTGGCCCTCGAAGATGGACCCCTCAACCCAGACACGCCGGCCCAAGACCTCGCTGGCCGGTTGGAGCTACTCACGAATGGCGAGCCCTTCACCGAAGACCCCAGTGGCAAGGCAGCGGAGGCGACGCTTGCGGACCCCCAGCCAAGCAACCGACCGAACCAAGACCGCGGCGCTATCACTTGGTGAGCGAGCTAGTTCATAGCTCTCCGCTCACTGGCACGCGGTGCTCATCCGGCGACCGAATGACTCTTGACGGCAAGTGGCTAAAGGGAGAGGTTGCCCCGCAGCCACGCGATCCACGCATCGCCCATCTCTCGGTGCACGTCTACGACTGAGGGCCACACCTGCTTGAGCAATTCCTCCGAGACATAGCCGCGCTCGATCAGTGTTTGCACGATTCTGACCGCCGCCGTGGCTGAAGCCTGAAAACGCAAATGGGGGTCGTCGTGGTCATCCAAATCGACCATCAGAACGTTCGGGGGAGCGTCGCGTAGGAGCGACTTCATCACAGCGCGTTGATTCTTGGCTGCCACGACCTCGTCCGCGTCGGGTCGGGCGCGTTGGAGGAGCGCATCGGACTCCCGGAGCCAGACCACGAAGGTGTGGCGCGGGACCCTGCCGGACCGGAGTAGGGGTTCCTCATCCAACATCCCATAGTGACTCCAAGTCCGACGCTTCGGGGGTTCGTGAAGCAGTCGCTGGTGGATCGACCAGCGCTCCTTTGGTAGGGCTGCGGCAGGATGAAACCCGATCTCGGTCATGGCCAAGTTGTTGGTCGTCGTAAGGCCATAACCGAGCGACAGCGCGAGCAAGGCGGCCACCACGTCGGGCTGGGCCTGCCCCGTGACACTTGTGACCGCTACACTCCGCAACCGCGGATAGGGCCGAGACACCTGAGGAGAGGTGGGGCGGCCCAACCGTGGAATGCGCCATCTCGTCGCTTGCGATTCCGAGGGCTCGCCCACGGGATCTATCCGGGGGTCTACCAGTGCCGCGTAGCTCCCTCGGAGCGCGCGGCGCAGTTGGTCAACCTGAAGGACCTCGTCCACTTGCGTGCCACTCCGTGAGGGGCCCCGCAAGTCAAGCCGGTCGGCAACATGGAACTCACAGCCCTCCGCCAACTCGACCACTTCCGCCATGATGTTGACAGACCAGCCCTGGCTGCTCAGTACCGCTTGGATCAATTCCTGAAGGCTGTCCGAGCGATCTGCCCGAGCGACCCGCATCTGGGAATCGAGAATCTTCGCCTCCAACTTCTGCAGGCGATATGCCGCGTCGATGAGGAGGCTGCTGTCCGGCGATGACCCGATGATCCCCATGCGCTCCGCCAGGTACAGCGAGGGTGATCCCGGGACCGTTCCTTGAGCGCCCATTCGAGTCAAGTCCGCGATGTGCGGGAGATACGCCAGGGGTGGCGTTGACCTGGTCGCTCTCCAAGCGACCACCTTGTCCCGCGAGACCGTCGAGCCCACGCGCTGGCCGAGGTCGTACGCCAGGTCCTCCACGGACACCCGGTTGAGCGCCATGGCTCGCTTGAGCTCATCGCTGAACGTGCGCCACCCAGGATCCCTGTTCGCCACGGTGACGCCTCCTCTCTTGTGCATTATTCTGCACCACCGCCGGAGCTGCCTGCATTTGGCGACAGGGTAATGCACCGACGATGATGTTGATGCAGGCGCAATGGACTGAACACCGGACTCATACGCGAAGCTCGACCCTCGCATCGAGCTGCCTCAACACGGCCTACGTGGCCGCGTGCCCCATCGCACAAGCTGGCGGCGTAGTCCGCACAGCCGAATCCATCGAACTGGAGCCCACTGTGAAGATTCGCCTGTTCATCCTCCCCGCGCTCGTCGGGCTGGCACTCCCCTTCCTCGTCCACGCAGAAGCCCGCGCCGACACCGTGTTCCAGGCCGACCAGCCGGGATACGCCTTCGCTTGCGACGGCCAAGCCAGATCGTTTGGGCGCCTCTCAGGTGCAACACCGGGCGCTTGGATCACCTTCAGCTCCCCAGATGTCGGCGGACTCCTTCCGGGGACGGCGGACTGGAGCGGCGGACTCAGCATGAGTTGGCAGTGCGATCCAGTCGACGCCGGATCCACGTGGCAGGTCACCGCGACGACCTCCGAAGGGAACCAGGTGACCTTCTCCATCCTGGGCGTCGATGCCAATGCTCCCGCCCAAGTTGCGGCGCCGGCGCTCGATCCTCAGCCGCAGGGGGACGTGGTGTTTCCCGAACTGCTCTCCAATGCCGAGCATCCCGACCCCGTCGCCCCGCCCCAGGCGACGCCCCCGGCGAATCTATCGAGGTTCAAGGACTTGATCGCCAGCTGCGGCGTCCGCCAGTGGATGGTGTGCTACGACATGGGCAAGCACTACCTGAAGGCCACAGGGGCTGACTACAGGCTCAACATTGGGGACCTCATCTGGGAGGAGCGGCCGCTTTGGGCGAGCTACGAGTACTGGCTCCGGACGAAGGTCGCCGAGGCCAAGGCTGAAGCGGCAACCGTCCCGAGCGACCAGTCGAAGGTGATCCCCTTTTCGAGCGGCTGGCAGGGTTACGACGCCAACGGCTTGAATGACTGGCACTTCGCCTTGGGCCACTTCTCGTTCAACGTGTCAGGTGACTTGTGGGTCGGGCCGGCCGACTCCAGCGGCGATCGCCCCGTACAGCTGCGGTACCGCACGACGATGTACGACGTCTACGACTTCGGAGGTCGTGAGTTCGGCTGGGCCAAGGAGCTAGCCACTGCTGGATGGGCTGCGGAGTACTACGTGTGGGCAGAGGGCGACACGATCACCAAGTCCGCGACCATGAACGACCTAGACCCCGAGTCCTTGGGCTTGGAGTGGTGATCGACTCAACGCGCTAACACATGAGTCGGCGGCCTCGCCTAGCGGTTTGGGCGGGGCCGTCGACGACCTGCCGGTCACTCGCGTCCAGGCGTCAGCGCATCCAGGAGCATGGCAACGGTCATGCGTGCCAGCGAGAAGAACCCTTTGAAGAGGCGAACAGAACGCAGCGAACCGTCGTGACGCACCCCGGGCGGCGTGTCGCATCAGGAGCCGAAGGTTTTTTGAGACACTGTGAGACATGCGGTTCCTGCTCTACACACGCGTCAGTACAACCGCACAGAGCGCCCAGATCCAGGTCGAGGCGCTGACGGCGGTCGGGGTCGAGCCTCACAGCGTCTTTTCCGACGAGACCCCCGGTGGAAACGACGCTTCGGATGGTGCCGGCATGCGACGCCTCCTGGAGTACGCACAGGAGGGAGACACCGTTGCCGTGTGGAGGATTGACCGCCTTGGCCGATCGCTCAGCGAGGTTCTGGAAACCGTGACCATGATGGTCGAGCGTGGCCTCTACCTCCTCTCCGTGCAGGATGGCATCGACTCGCGCACCGCAACCGGACGCCTCATGGTGGAACTCCTCGTGAGACTCACTCCATACGAACGACACCTGGCCAGCGAGCGGATCGCGGCGGGCTTGGCGTCTTCTCGAAAGACGGGCACGAGAGTCGGCCGACCGCCGCTCGATCCCTCGGAGATTCGAGGCAAGATCCGCGCGGTCGAGGATGCGCGTGCCGGCGGCATGACCGCCGCCGACGCCGCGCAGCTGGTGGGGTGGAGCCGAGCCACCTTCTATAGGCACCAGCAGGAACACGGGTCCCAGCGATGACTCGCGCAGACCTGAGCCTCATCGCGGCACTCACCCTTCTCGGCGCCGTCATCGGCCTAGCCATCAGGTGGCGAGTCGCCACGCTCAACTACCGTCACGATGACGAGGCTGGCCAGACTCCTCCCGGCCCCCGCTGGTGGATCCCCGTCACGGTTGCAGCTGGCAGTGGACTCCTCGCGTGGCGCTTCGGAGTTGAGCGCTGGCCGCTGCTCCTACCCACACTGCCGCTCGCTTGGTTCGGTCCATGGTTGTCTGCGATCGACCTCGACGTCCGCCGACTGCCCAACCGCCTTCTCGCCGTCCACGGCGTCCTTGTGGCGGTGGGGGTGGGAGCCGCCGCCCTCATCGCTGGCGACCTCAACATCGCCATCCAAGCCGCCATCGGCGGGTTGGTGGCGTTCGTCGTCTTCTGGATCCTCGACCGGGCTCAGCCCGGCGGTTTCGGATGGGGTGATGGCAAGTACATTCCGATCATTGGCGCCGCAACCGCATCGGTCAGCCTTACCGTCGCGTGGTGGGCGTTCCTGATCGCCTGCGTCGCGGCGATCCTGGCCACCCCGTTCCGCCGCCGCCGCACCGCCTTCCCGTTCGGTCCCTGGCTGGCCCTTGGGGCGTTGGCGGCTATCGCGATGCTCGGGTGAGAGGCGGCAGTCGCAACCAGGCGAGTGCTGACCGTCGAGGCTAGAGGACCTCGCCGGTGGACGGGTCGATCACATCACCGCCATCCAGGAGAGTGAGTTGGTGTCGGGAGAGCCGAACGTCCTGGTCGTGGACGAGTGCGACGAGGTCAACCTCGAACGCTCGGAGTCGCCGGGCAGACGCCTCTTCGCCCGTGTGGCGGGTGTAGCGGCTGCGGCTGGGCCAAGGCTGGTGCTCGTCGTCGCAGGACTGCTTGAGCCGCTGCCGCATCCGATCGATGAAGCCGGGCAGAACGTAGCGGTGCCAATTCTCGAGGACGTCCGACGTCGGCGCGTGGCCGGCGCGGCGGCGTTGGTCGGCCACCACGGCCAACTCGTGGACCAGGTGTGGATGCAGCGGCCAGCAGTGAGGGATGCACCCGCCTCCCGAGCCCTCCCACACGTACTCGGTGTTGATCCACTCCACCACCTGGTCGAGCCACAGCCAGACCTCCCACCGAAGACCCCGCTCCAGGCACGTGGCCGGGTCCCACGGGCGCGGGAGGTTGGCGGGGTTGCCCAACTTCTTCTTGCGCTCCTCGCTGCCATTCTGGGCGTCCCACAGATCGTGGTACGCCTTCTGGACCCGACTACCCGGCGCCGGGAAGCCCATCACTAGAGCGCCTGCTTGGGTCGCCTGCTCACCAACCATGACTTTGCGCTTCCACGAGGGCGGCGGCGGTGCGGGCCTCGACGTCGCGGCCGCCGGCACGTCCCGCGGCAAGCTCCTCCCGAAGCGCTCGCTGTTGGGCCAGCAGCCGTCGGCCATCGCGTCCCTCGATGCACCGATGCAGCCGGGCGATGATCGGTCTGGCATTCTCTGCGATGACCAATGCCTGCTTGTCGGGCAGCTGCCGCAACTCTTCGGGGCGCAGGATCGGGATCTCCTCGGAGTGGATCGTGCGTGCCCGTCCACCTCCCATCTGCCACGACGAACGAGGCACCCGGACGCGGCCGACCAGGTCGGACACCTCTTGATTGAACGACACGTCCTTCGAGCCGCCGAACCACACGAGAACGTTCGTGAGCCCCACGAGGGCGCGGGCCTCCTGTTCGCCGAAGATCGCTGCCAACTGGCGGAACGTCTGGGCCGCGTAGATGAACGACAGGCCGAGGGCCCGCTCGTTCGCCATCCGCGTCCGGAGCGTGGGCAACGGAGCAGTGGAGGGCAGCTCGTCCAGGCAGGCCAGCATGGGTGGGCACAGGCGTCCGAACTGGCTGCCGTTTGCCTGCTGGATTGCGGTATCGAGGATGTGCTCGGCGACGGCGGTCATCAATGGGGACGCCGACGCGTACGGGTCCTCGCGACCGAGTAGGTAGATGGTCCCCCGGTTGCGAAGCACTTCGGCGACGTTGGAGGCCGGTCGCCCCTCCGTTGGCACGCAGCGGCGTCGGATGTCGTCCTGGAAGAACAGCGACATGGCCTGTTGGACGGTTGTGATGGTGTTCGCGCTCGTGCGTTCGTCACCGCGCAGCGCCCCCTGCAGGAGCCCGGCCCACAAGGGATCGGAATGAGGGTGGCGGCGCAAAATCTCCTCGGGCTGCGAAGTCGATAACGGTTTGGCCACCCACCCCAGCAGGTCATCCAGGGTCTTGCCGGTAAGCGCGGCTGCGTGGAAGTACGCCATCAGCACCTTCGCGGCTTCGGCGGCGTAGAACCGCGCTGCGGCGTCCCCCGACCCGTGGCTCGTCCCATGGATGGTCCCTGCTGTGAACGCCTTTGCGCGGCGTTCCGACACCATGCGGTCGACACACCCGGCGATCGGGTCCCAAACAAGCTCGGGCAGGCCGGGGACGAGACCGAACGGGTCCAGCACCACGCAGGGCCGGCCGCTCTTGGAGCGCTCAGGCAGCGACAGAAGTAGGTCGTCGGGTTTGGTGAGCGTGACCATTGCAGCGCCAGGGGCACTGATGAGCGCCGGCGTCAGCAGGTCCAGCGTCTTGCCCGAACCCTGGGGGCCGATGATGCCCGCGGTCCGGTCCCAGGGGCACCACAGCTCACCGGACCTCGGTTGGTGACCGGCTCCGATGCGCCAGCCCACTTGGGCGGGATCGAAGCGCTTGGCCCGGTTGGTTGGGGGCTCGACGGCTTGAGCGGCGTTCATCGGTTGGCCTTTCTGCCTGCGGGGAACAGGTCCGGACGCACCACGTGTCGCACCTTCCACAGCCGATCCTCACCGAGGAGCTCGTGGGCTTCGGTGACCGTCGCCATGCCGCGCATCCGCCCTGGCCCCCACCGGCGCCACCCCCAAACGCAGGCGAGGGTGGACGCTGTGACCGTGAGCAGGCCGACGACGGCCAGCCACGCCCACACGGCCTCGGCGCCAGCCACCTGGTGGACGTGCGGCAGCCCGGCGGCGGCGTCACCGGCTATCACGCCTGGGACGCTGGTCACCCACTTGTCGTAGGCCGGCCACCACCACCCACCGCCGGCGAACCAGTTCGCCAGCGACCGCCCCAACTGGCACACCGTCGCTCCCAGGAGGAGCACCGCACAGATCACGACCAGGGGGAGCTCCCACGTCCATGGGTACTGGTCCTGCACACGCTCCCGCTGCATCACGTCTCCTTCGTGTCCACCTACCTAACGGGGCCGGGGACAGACTCGGGGACAGCCGCGACAGGTCGCGTGTCGTGAAACCGTCAAGCGCCGGGCGGCGAGTCCGCACCGGCGTCCGAGCGCTCTACTATGGCTTCCCGGATGTAGGTGATGCCGAAGGCTTTGACGTCGCGGTACTTCTGGTACTTGGTGGCAAGGTCGAACGGGCTGTCAGACATGCGCTGGAAGATGTCGAGGCCGCGGCCCAACAGGATCTTCCAACCCGTGTCGGTCGTGATCGAGCGATCATGGATGGCCTGGGGCTCGGCGAACTCGACGTCGAGGACGATCCCCAGCACCCCGGCGCTCTTCTGGATCTGAAGCAGGTACTCATACTGCTTCTGGCGCTTGACTGGGTCGTCCTGAAACTCAACCGTCACGAGCTTCAGCGTGACCTCGTCCGCCGGATCCTTGCCCCGGGCGATGCCCTCGACGAGCTCCATAAGGTTCCTGGCCTGGTGGAACAGCCTCACATATGGGTCGACGATCCTGATCTGCGAGGCGCCACGGAGATGCGGGACAAGCAATTCAGCGTAGGAAACGCCCCGCTGACCCTCGTGATACTCCCGGTGCCCTTGGAAGAGCTCGGGGGCCGGCACGGGCGCCGCACTCTGGTCCGTCGACGTTTCACCGGTCGAGGTTGGGGCACCTACAAGCGGGTCGGTTTCGGTAGGAGCCTCGGCCGGCTCAGTGTCCTCCTTGCGCCCTCGGTGGTAGTAGGTCGGATACTCGTCTTCCTCAAGCGTGGCGACGCTGTGCCATGAGCCCTCCTTGTCGAGGTAGCCAAACTTGACCTCGGGCATCGTGGCGTCGATGCGAAGAATCTGGTCCTTGACCCGCTTCCGACCCTCGATGGCGAACCGGAGGATCTCCTCGATCTCCTCGCTGCTGGCGTGGCCGTCGGGATAGAGGATCTTCATCAAGCCGGAGAAGGTCTTGTGGATGCCGTCGCGGTCTCGGGTGGAGATGTCGGGCGACAACGTGAAGTGCTGCTGGTAGCGGTCGGAGTAGTCCTGAGAGCGCATGGACTTGAGGACTTCGGCGATGTAGTCGACGACGAACCCGTAGCCGTTGGAGAACATCTCGCCGCGGATGATGTCGACTTCCCACCCGGGGATGTAGTGGTGCAGACGGTCCAGGTAGGCCGGGTCGTGGTAGGCCTCGGGTAGCTCGTCGAACAGGTCGGAGTTCTTGAGCATGTAGGGCACGGTGTGTGAGGTGTTGCCGACGAACACCATGGACGCCTCCGCGCCCAGGGTCTCGATACCCCGGGAAAAGGACTTGTTCGCCATGTAGTTCTTCATGATGTCGACCAGCGCCCGGTCAGTGCGCTTCTTCTTGCCAGCGAACTCGTCGAAGGCCACCACATCCCAGTAGCCCACAAGGCCGATGCGTCCGTTGGCGTTGTTGACGAAGAGCTTGGGGACGGTTACCTCCCCGCCGGAGATCAGCATCCCGTGGGGCGAGAACTCCGAGAAGATGTGGGACTTGCCGGTGCCCTTGGGGCCGAGCTCGACCAGGTTGTAGTTCCGTTCGACGAACGGGATGAGGCGCACGAGCTGGAAGAACTTCCCCCTCCTGCTGAACATCTCGGGGTTGAAGCCGATCGACTGCATGAGCAGGTCGATCCACTCGTCGGTGGTGAACCCGCGTCGGGACTCCAGGTACTGGTCCACGTCGAATCGCGAGAGTTGGATGGGCTTGATCGAGCCCAGTATCCAGGGAACGACCCGCTGGTCGTCGGTGTGGAAGTACTCGATGTCGCAGATGCACCACACTCCGCCCACGAGCAGCTTGGGGTGGGCCTTGATGATCGGCGAGTCGACGATGACGCCCTTGATGCCGAGGTTTGCGAACTCGGCCTCGTAGACGTCGGCCTTCTCGTTGAGGGTGACCGTGACCTTGTCGATGATGCGGTGGCGGCCGCGTTCCTTGATCTTGGACTTGACCAGCTCGGACTCGCTGCGGTGGACGTAGTGCTCGGCGAGGATCTGGCGAACGGTGTCGATGCCGGCCTGGATGGTGGCTTCGTCGTCCGACGCCGCGTACTGGCCCAGCAGGTACTCCAGGACGTAGGACGGCACGATGGCGTTGCCCTTGACGGCCTTGACCAGATCCTTCCGGACGACCACTCCGCCGAAGAGGAGATTGATCTTGTAGTCGAGGTCGCTCTGTTGCGGCTCGTCGGCGTTGCGGGGCTCGTTCTGGGTTTCGCTCATCTCGCCTCTCCTCAGAAGTCGAAGTCTGACGTGAAGGAACGCTTCAGCGTGTAGATGGCCTTCTCGTAGACGCGCCACTGGGTGGTGTTGGGGATACGCTCCTCCAGCCGGAACTCGACAGCCCGGTTGTTGTAGTCGTTGGCGTCTTGGCTGAGGAGCATCCGCGGATTCTGGTAGCGGTCTCGTGCGTCGGCTGACATCTCGTCGAAGGTCAGGTTGACGAGGTTCGAGAGCAGCGTTTCGCCGGCATAGAGCCCCGCTCGGAGGGAGCGCGGCTGGACCTTGTCGCTGACCGGTTCTGACTGGAACAAGCGGACGACGACCTGCCCGGTGGTGATCTTGTCCGACTCAGGCAGGATCTTCACATTCACCGGCCGAACGTCGCTCCTGCGCTTCTTGTTGACCGCCAGCACCGGGACGACTATCTCCTGCAAGGTCGCCCCACCATGAACGAAGCGCGATCCGCTGCCTGCCATCCGCAGGCGGTGGATCGACTTGGGAATCTGGACTTCCAGGTCGCTGTCCAGCCCGAGCTGGGCAGCCTTGAACGTGGCGAAGGCGGGATCAACCTTGAGGCCGGTGCCCAGCACGAAGCGCTTGTTGACGTACTTGAGGTCGTCGCCTTGCGGCTTGGTCGACAGGAAGAAGGGGTCGGCCAGCGCTTCGTCCTGGAACAGGAAGCCGTGGTCGGCCGTGATGAAGATGTTGGTGGCGTTGGCGCCGGCCAGCTTCTTCACGAGGTCGACGATGTCGCGCAGCGTGTCCTCCACAGCCTCGAACACCTGGCGCTCGGTGCCGAGCTTGTCCCCCGTGGCGTCGATCCGGTTGTGGTAGACGTACAGCACCCGATTGGCCTTGTAGAGCTCGCGCCGCTCGTCGGCGGGTAGGGCCTTGAAGTCCTCGGCCTGGATCGCCGACCCACCGACCGTCTCCAGGATCTTGCTCCGGAGCGTGGTGTTGTTGGTGGGTTGGTCGTCGGCCAGCACGGTCTTGGCGTCGGCCGAGTGCTTGAGCGTCGAGTGCGGCAGCAGGGCGGCCATACCGAGCTGGGTGTAGCTGGGCAGCACCCCCAGGACGGCCTCCAGGGTCGCGTCGAAGCGATCCTCCTGCCGGATCAGCGAGCCAAGTTCGTCGGCCACCTCGTAGCGCATGGCGTCGGAGATAATGACGACGGCCTTCTTGTCACCGTCGCGTACCAGAGGCTCGACCCATCGGGCATAGAAGTCGGTCTGGGAGCGCAGCGCAGTCGAGCGCCACGTCTCGACCTGGTCGACCTGCTGCTGCCAGGCGTTGCCCAGCTCGTAGACGTACTTGTTGGTGTAACGCTTCTCAACCTGCTCACGCAGCGCTTCGAGGGGCTTGGGGTACTCCGCAGTGCGGGCGGCGACGACGAACTGGCGGTAAAGCTGATCGATGCGGAACCACTCGCGCCGGTACCGCTCCAGACCGGTGTCGAACGACTGCATCGCCAGGTTCAGCGAGGCCAGCTCGCCCAGCAGCTCCGAGGCGCTCGCCACGGCCGTGTAGAGCCGTCGGTAGTTGTCGTTCCAGACGCTGCTCTGCCGTGCCCGGACCACCTCGGCAACCTCGCGAGGCGTGACGGTCTGCTCGGCCACCGCGCGCGCCAGATCACTGATGATCTTCTGATCGGTC
Organism: Tessaracoccus bendigoensis DSM 12906; assembly: GCF_900141915.1. Lineage (GTDB taxonomy): Bacteria > Actinomycetota > Actinomycetes > Propionibacteriales > Propionibacteriaceae > Arachnia > Arachnia bendigoensis. Next base: position 16,976 of record NZ_FQZG01000003.1, read on the forward strand.
TCCTCGAACAGGTCGAGACTGATCAGGTCACGGAAGCTGACGTCCTCGATCTTCGACTTGTAGTCCAAGTCGCCGGCGGCCCGCTTGGCGAGCGTCGAAATCGTCTCCTGACTTCGTCGGTCGTTTCGCAGGCTCGCGAAATCAAGCTGGATGTTCTGCAGCCCGCCCGGGCGGTCCGACCTGAAGCCCTCGAGCGCTCGTTGGAAAATCCACAGCACCAGATCGTCGATGCTCGGCGTAGGCGATTCGTAGCCGTAGATGCGGGCCACGCCCTGCCAGTAGAAAGCGTCGAGACCGTAGTCGGCGAGGGCGTCATATTTGGCGTGCGATCCCTTGGCGTTGTCGGTCAGGAGGGTGCGCGTGATCTCCAGCAGACTGTGCTCACGCTGGCCGAGCACCACGGCGCTGATCTTGGCCTGCAGCCGAGCCGCATCGTCCTCCGGGCTGAGCAGTGCCTTCAGGCTCTGGACACGCTTGGCAGCGTTGAAGAACTTCTCATGCGCCTGGACGACTGCGTCGATGGCCTTGCCCACCAGCCCGAGATCCTGCGCGACAAGTGCGGTGCGGTCCGCCGTGAAGATCCCGTATGCCAGCTCCAGATCAAGCAGCCAGTCGCCGATACCGCTTGGAATCTGGCCCGAGCGGTAGACGAGGAACTTGCCGTCCGGCTCGTCGTGCAACAACCGGCTCTTGACGGCGAACTCATCGTTAGCGACACGGATCGTCTGGATCGCCGGCAGGTCAAGTCTGTCGATTTCGGCCGTGTACTGCCCCTCCGGGTCATGCCAGAAGACCACCCGGCGGCTGTCGAACCACCGCAGCAGGTGTGGCCGGACCGTGGCGGCGTCACTCATCACTGGCCTCAAGTCCGGGGATCTTCTTCAGGGCGGCACCGAACTTCGGGTAGTTCGCCTTCACGCCGTCGTCCAGGTCGATCGCGAGTTGACGCGAGGCCAGGGGGTACAGCACGTCGTGCTCGTACTCCTCGAGCTCGAGCAGTACCTTGCGGAGCCGGTCGGCCTCCTTCTGGGCGGCCGCTTGCTGACGCGGCGTTCCGCCGCCGGCCGCCAGACGCTCCTGCTGGTGCAAACTCGACGTGAGCTTGGCGGCAAACTCGCGCAGGTACTCGTTGAGCACCGTCGAAACCGTGGACGGCGTGTAGCGATGCATGTAGATCAGGGCGTTGAACGATCCCTTGGGGCTGGAGAACAGCCAGTAGATCGGACGCTTCTTGTACCGCTGGACGTGGTCCTTGTAGAAGGACCGCACGAAGTAGTCGCGCATGTCCTTCACACCGAGAGACTCGGTGACGAAGCGCAGGTTCTCCTCGAAGTGCTGCTCCCCGAAAACCACCCGAAGGAAGTTGCGGAAGCGAGCCACGATATCGTCCTCGAACCAGTCACCATCCAAGATGGGAAGCACGTTGTCCTTGTCGGGCGCGAATGTCGGACTCGGCACCTTGGCCAGGTAGTCCCGAACGGTGGCGCCCTGGTCGGCCAAGATGAGGCCGGGCTCGTCCAGGCTATAGCGCCCGAACATGCACGCCACGGCATACGAGACGAGGTCTCCTACGCGCGATGCCATCCACAGTGCCCTGTACTCCGACTCAGATTTGCCGGGGCCATAAGTAAACTCGGGGTTCACGCTGAGCGTCACGCGGCTGGTTGGCACGATCGGGTCGAAGGTCTGGGCCAGGCCGTAGGCCGCGGCAACTTCGGCATTGAGCTGCTCCTCCATCGACCGTACCCTTGCGACAAGCAAGTTCGACTCCGCCAACTCCCGCTGGAGCCGCTCCGCAAGGCTAGAGCCCGGGCACTCAATGGTCCTTGGACGGGAGAACCCCCAGGCCGTCTCTCGTCCATCCCAATCATCCTGATGCACTCGAATTAGTTCGGCGGCCAACACCCTCGCCGCTTCAGAGACCTCCACCACAGGGAGCTGAGCGAGCGTCCCGACTTCAAAGTTGAGAGTCGGCGCTGTGGCCGCGAGCATGTCACGAGCCACCGTCGAGTTGCAGACCGCCATCAGGCGGAGAAGTTCTCGCTCGCCCCCAAAGATGGACAATCCCGCCGAGTCGAACAAGAAACCCTTTGGAAAGTACCTAAAGGCGGGCATGCCAGTGCCAATCTTAGACCAGGAAACGGAAGGCTGGAAGTACAGCTGCGGACTGCGAATCACCGCCTTCGGCCGCTCGGCAAAAAGTTCGGCCCCATCGTTCTCCCAGTCCACCACCCACTCTTGGTTTCCCGCCCACTTACGGTAGTCCCCGCCCTTATTGTGCGGGAACCAACGTTTGCCGCTCAGAGCAGCCTCCTCGCGGGACAGATCGACCCCAAACCGCTCCTGACCAACCTCCGACCACAACCGGAGAAACCGGCCATTGTCTGCCGTCGCCATCCCTTGGCGGGGTTCAGCAACATATTCCAGTCTGGTTCCGCGCTCGAACGCGCCAAGCATTTCCGCTGATAGCCAGTAGGCGAACGCCCCGTTGGGCAGATTCGAGAATCGGGAGAGTTCCCTGATGAACACATACTCGGAATCGCAGGCCATCCGGGAGCTTTCCCGCACGAGGCGAGCCAGTCCTTCTTCGTCGCCGGGCTCTCGCACCAGTCTGACGAAGTGCGACGGACCCGCTCCCTTTGATGCTGCGCCGAAGAAGGCGCAGATCTGAACGGTTGCGCCCTTGAATCCCGACAGCGGAAGCTCAACGAGCCCTCCTAGTCGCGTCCCTTTTGTCGAGAGGAGCTGGCGGATCGACGCGTGACTCGAGATGTATAGCCACGTATTGGGGGACATTATTCCGAATTGGCCGCCCGGAAGAAGGAGGCTTCGAATGCGAGCAATAAATGCAGCAAAAAGATCGGAGTGGAAACCAATATATTCGCTTCTTAGGACGCTTGCTAGCAGTCCGGCCATGTTCTTGCTTCCCATATAGGGAGGGTTGGCAACCACCACGTGGCAGGGCTGCGCAAGATATTTCGCTTGCTCGATGACCCGCTGCGCCCAGTCGAGCGTTTCGGCCAACAGGATATCGCCGTTATCGTCGAGCTGAGTCATGTGTTGGCCGAGGCGGGCGGTCAGCACCGGGTCCGGCTGGATGAGTGACCCGACGGTGTCCGCGTGTAGGAATTGATTCCAGAAAGCTGCCTCTGCATGCCTATCCCCGGCGCGAGTCACCAAGAAGTCGATCTCGGCCGGGCTGAAGCTGATCGGGTCGAGGACACAGACATTGGGTTCGATCTGCTTGCTGAAAAAGGTGCGCTGCTTGGCGCGTGCCTTCATGCTCAATGCGAAGGCGGCCAGGGCCCCCGCGCGGGGATCAATCTCCACGCCGTACAGGTTGTTGGTCAGGATGAGGCCGGGGATCTCGGCCGGGGCATAGCCCTCCTCCTCATAGATCGCGTACAGCAAGTCGAAGGCATAGGTCAGCATGTGCCCCGAACCGCAGGCCGGGTCAGCAATTCTGAGCTCTTCCGGCCCACCGATCTTCACAAAGTCGGCATCTTGGTCTAGTGGAGTGATGTAGTAGGCCATTAGGTCGACCAAGCGGGAAGCCGGTCGGTTGAGCATCCACAGCCGACCAAGCGAGTTCTCGACGACGTAGCGAACGATCCAATGCGGTGTGAAGAGCTGTGTGGCTGCCGGGATCTCGTCGGCGCCAGCCTTCTTGCTCTTCTTGAAGCCGTCAAAGACCTCGTCCTTGCGCTCCGAGATGTAAAACTGGTAGAGCCAGCCGATGACCTCGACGTCTTGGCAGACGTCCCGGGTGAGGACCTTGACCGCCCGGCTCGCGACCGAGTCGTCGGCCAAGAGATTCGCCGGGATGAGCAGCTCGGTGAAGTCGCCCTCCCGCTCGAACATGAACGGCATGGCCCTGTTCCAGAAGCGGCAGTAGTCCGCCAGGAGCAGGGCGTAGGCCTCGCCCTGCGCATCGGCACTGCGACGGGTTCCGTTGAGCAGGCCCGCAACAACGTCGCGGGCCTTGACCCCGACCACCCCGCTGTCGATGTTGCCGCGCTTGGCTTCGGCCAAGATCTCGGGTTGTCCGGTCTGGACCCCGGCGTGCGGGGAGACGACACCGACACCCGTGTAGCCGTTGGCGTCCATGAAGCGCAGGGCGATGATCCGGTTGAACCAGGTGTAGGCGACCTTGTCGGCGACGGCGGCCCGCCCTACGTCGCCCCCACCGCCCACCATGACGGCCTTCTCCAGGGCCTCCACGGACCTAGGCTGTTCAACCCGCTCGGGCGAGGCCGGAGCGAGGACGACGGCGATCCGGGCGCCCACCTCGCGGATGAGCTCCTTGCGTGCCCAGGTGGCGAACGACTTCAGCGGTGCGGTTTCCATCAGAGAGAGATTCGCTTTCCATCGTTGAGGGTCCTCGTGAGCGCGGTGCGCAGGGCGTCGAGGTAGCGGTCAATGTCGGCCTCTGTCTCCAGTACCCCGGAAACACCGGCAGCTGAGATGGTCTTGACCGACACGGTCTGCTTCGGCGGCGGTGGTGTCACCTCGTCACCGTCACGTTCTCTCAGCTGCGAGGCAGCCAGCTGATCGAGCAGGCTTGGGTAGACGGTCTCCTCGAAGCTCGTGCCCGACTCGCGGATGAGGGCGATCTGGTTCTGGGCGCGGAGCCGGGCGAGGGTCTGGTCGACCTGTCCCAGGACGCTCGTCTGGGCGTCCGGAGTTGCCTGGGCGAAGAAGGCGCTCTGCTGGATCTCGGCCTTTCGTCCCTCGATCGCCTCGATGGTGCCGGAGCGGTTGGTAGAAACAACCTGGTCGACTTGGGCGCGCAGCTTGTCGATGGCTTGCTTCAGCTGGGCCATCTTGTTACCGCGGAAGGCGTTCGGGTCGTCCAGGGCGGCACGCACCGTGGCGTCGCTGCCGGAGGGCAGGTAGCCGAGGTTGCCACTGTGGGTGGTCAGCAGTGCTAGGGCGTCGTCGTAGATCGTCTTCTGACCGCCGCTGAGGAAGGCCTGAACCGGATCGATTGTCGATTCTTTGGCGTCGAGCAGATCGTCGCCGAGGTTGAAGTCGGTCAGGTACCAGTCGTTCGGCTTCCCGACCAGCTGGTCGAGCAGGTCGATCGGGACAGAGAGCTGGCTGACGAACGGGTACTTGGAACTGGTGATCGTGGCCTTGAGTTCGTCGAGTTTGGCCTTCAGTTTGTCGGCGCCATGGCGGGCCAACTCGAGCGGGTCTTTGGGGGCGTTGGGCTCGTCGAAGAAGTCGGTGCAGAACTTGCGGAAGGCTGCGACCTTGCGCTCGTCGAAGGTCTTCTGCGGCGACACCACGGCGTGGGCGTGCTTTTGGGTGTTGCGCAGGGCGGCAGCGACCTCGGACCGCTTGAGGAGGTTCCCGTCGACTGTGAGGGTGACTTTCGAGGTGCCGATCAGGTAGGCGATCAGGACTTCGATTGAAGCGAGGTCCCAGCCGTAAGGCTTGGCCGTGAAGCTGTCGATGGTGGTTTTGACCGTGACCTGCTCGCCGAGCAACTCCTTGCGCAGGACGAACGACAACACTTCCTCTGACGGCGCGAAGAGCTTGCTGGCCTCAGCAGCGTCGAACAGGCCGCTGTCGGGGTTGGCTGCTCCGGCGACCTGCTGCTCGCTGTACGTTCGACCGTCGAGCAGTTTGAGCTGGGTGTAGGTGCGGCTGATCAGCTCCTGGAAGCCGTCGTTCACCCGAGCCAGCGCGTCCTGTGAGTTGGAGGTGATGTCGGCGGCGTTGATGACCAGTGTGGACTTGGCCACCGAGCCTTTGACCCGCTCGATCAGCTCCTTCTCGCGGCCGATGTTCTGCGCACCCTTGGTCTGCAGGATCTGGCCCTCGATGGGCGAGATCGACGCGCCCTGCTTGCGCTTGATGTACTTCTCGGTCTTGATCAGCAGCCGCAGGTCGGACAGCACCCGAGCATCGGGCTCGAGGATGACGCGCAGCTCATCCTTGCCCGCGCTGTGCATGCGGATCTCTTCAGGCGAGTACGGGTACTCCGGGGAGATGAAGTGGACCGACAGCTCCTTTTGGGAGCCGTGGGCCTGGTCGTCGAGCTTGAAGCCGAACGGGAAGTCCTGCCCGTTCTTGGTGTAGCGGATCTTGCTGGTCTTGATGACGTCGCCCGACAGGATCCTGAACAGCCGACCGCTGACCTCGGAGCCGTCGATGTCGACGTTCTTGATCTCCTCCTCGATGACCTGTTCTTCATTGGTCAGGTACTCATAGGTGTTGCCGTTGCGCTGAACGTAGGTCTGCGTCTCCAGTACGGTCAGCGCCTCCTTGACCTGCTCCGACAGCGCGGGCAGGTCGAGGCCGAAGCGATCATACACCAACACCGCGAGGTTACGGGGGGTCGCCCGGAAGCTCTCGACGTACTTGACGAGGAACAGGGCCTTGAGGAGCCGGACCGCGAGGGGGTTGTCGAGGTTGCGCTCGGCGACGTCGATCGAACGCTGAGCTGCCGACTTCAGGGAGGCACGGATGCCGGCGAACATGCTGTCGAACGTGGCGAGGTGGCCGACTTCGACGTTGCCGATGTCCTTGGCAACCTGCTGAACGACGCCGAGCATCGAGCGCTCACCGACCGAGCTGTTGCGCCCCTCGAAGACGTTGTGATCGGAGATGCCTTCGATGGCGGCCTGGAACAGCGGGAACTGGTAGCTGACGAACGGGTAGGTGCCGACAAAGTGGGCTTCGTCGGTGTAGTTGCGGTAGCTCTTGGCGCCGTCCACGAAGTCGAACAGGGTCTTGAAGTTGGCGCGCTGTTCGGCGTAGATCACCGACAGCGCACCAACCCCGACGTCGTTCTTCTCCAGCAGCCGCTTGCGAATGACCTCCTCGACATCGGCGCTCGTCAGCTTGAGCCGGGTCTTGAATCGCGCTTGGATCTTGGAGAAGTCGTTGCCCTGTTGGCGGGTGCGGTCGCCCAAGACCTTCTCCATGTCCTCCTGGCTGGTCACGAACACCCATGCCCGACCGGCGCACTTGGTGTTGAGCGACTCGGCGATGGTCTGCAGGTTAAGCATCAGCTTGGTGTCTGAGCCGATGAACTGCCCCACCTCGTCGACGAAGAAGTTCAGGCGGAAGGTCGGGTCTAGCTGCTTGTCCAGCCAGGCCTTGACCTGGTCGGCGAAATCCTCGATCGAGACCGAGTACGAGGCGCTGTACTGCTGGATGACCCCGCTGTGGGTCTTGCCGTCGACTTCGGTGAAGGCACGATCAATGCTCGGTCCTTCGAGCGCTGTCTGTTCGCGCCCCTGGGCCCACGGGATGCCGGCGATGCGCTCGAACGCGTCCTGGAAGGCCTGATACTGGCCTCGGTTGTCGAGCTGGCGCTCGAAGCGAGCGACGTGGCCTTGGTTGCCGTAGTAGCCCTGAGACTCGTCGAAGACCTTGACGAACACCTTGAGTAGGGCGTCGGTCTGGTCCTTGCTAATCAGGGTGGCCTTCTGGTCGATGTTGAACAGCAGGCTCTTGGCGGGGATCCGGTCTGCGTTGTTGAGCAGCCCCGGAAGGAAAGCGTCAGGAGCTTTGGATCGGAAGTTGTCGGAGACGTCCTGGCGCGAGAAGTCCTGGCCTTCGACGTCGCCCAAGAGGTGGGCGAGCATCTTGAGCATGTGCGACTTGCCAGAGCCGAAGAAGCCGGAGATCCACACGCCGTTGCCGTTGGTGTAGGAGGTGTACTCGTCCAGCAGGATCTCCAACCCCTTGGCAGCCTCGTTGGTCAGCACATACTCGTCGACCTCAGTAGCCAGATGCGAAGCGTCATCAGCCTTGATGACGCCCTCGATCGGGCGCTGGATGTCCTTGGCGAAGATCTGGTCGAGCTGCATCAGCTCACGCCTCCTGTTCCAAAATGTTCTTGGCTCGGTAGTACTGGTCGTCCTTGAGCCGACCGAACAACACGAGCGACGAGCCCAAGGTGTCGGACTGCTCGTAGCGGCCCGGGAAGAACATCAGCATCGGTCGTCCCTTGACCACCGACTGCAGGTTGTTCAGCACGTTGTGGGAGCGGATGAAGGGGAACACCTCGCCGATGCCGGTGAGGAAGAAGATGTCGAACTCCTCCTGCGCCAGACGGTCTCGAATCGCTGGGGCGATGTGGAGCTGCGGGTCAAGCATTCCCTGGAGCAACTCGCGGAAGTCGGCCTTGTCCTGGTCGGGCTCGACCGCCAACACCCGATCCCAGACCTTCCGCGCCTTGAGCAGCTCGACCGACAAGTCGTAGAGGTTGATCTCGAACACCTTCACTCCAACGGCGGCTAGCCGGTTCTTGACCCGCTTCTTCGCCCCTGCCACCTCAAGCGCCGCCTCAGGCGGAAAGGGGTAGATGAAGAAGGGAACCTCACTGCCCAGGCCTTCCATCTGCAAGAAGCGATCGCCCCTGAGAACAGCGACCAGGTGCTCCTCCTGCTCGGGCAGTGTCTTGGGGATCACAGCGCCGTCACCTCTCCAGCCATCGGCCGGATCGGGAAGAATCGTAGGTCGCTCGGAGTATGGGAACCCAGAACGACCGAGAGTCGCTCCGACAACAAGGCGGGCATGATGCGCCCAGCCACCGACAGCAACCCTGCCTCCTTCAACATCCGGAACACATTCGACCTCAACTTCCGTAACGTCGAGTCTTTGATCTCTGCCAGTTCTTCGTGCCACAACGCTTTACTCCGGACGAAGCTATCGAAGTCGTGGTGATCCAACGTGGGGGCCAAGAGCAGGAACCGCTCGCGCAGGACTTCCTCGGCGAACTCCCCGATCAGCTCGTACCGGCGGCAGGCGGCAGCCCACATCAGGTGGCTCCTCTCGGACGCGGTGACCTCAGCCACCAGGGCCACCTCGTCGTCGGTCAACGCCGAAAGACGCTTGAGGGTCTCCCGAACGAGGCGGATCCCCGTGCTGTGAGTCCTCACCTGCAGCACATTGCCGTCCAAGGCCAAGCGGCGGACCGTTTCCCAGTCACGGTGCTGGACGTACAGCGGCGCAAGCAGTGCGGCCTCGCGTGCGAGAAGGGTGCCTGTGGTGAAGGACAACGCATAGCGCAAGGGGGCCACCGATGCTGCGGCGTCGTTCATCGATCCCTCCTCTGCTCGGGTCGTCGTCAGGGTCTCGTCAGCCGATGGCGATGCCATTCACGACCGGTGCGCCGGCTTCCCGGCACGCGCGAGCCCCATTGCGTCTGCATACTTCCATCCCGACCCTAGCGGGCCCACCCGACACTTCCTGTCAGACCCGCGATCCAGCGCGAAGGCGACGCTGCGACCCCTCCGCGTCCCGCGCGGTGGGAGTGAGTGGGATGGGACGCCTACTCGACGAATCGGACCACGCGCCACACGAGGCGGCTGTAGTAACCGGTGGTGAGGCTGTCGATGGAGACGCCGCTGCCGTCGGAGTTCACCATGCGGCCGTCACCCAGGTAGATGCCGGCGTGGAACACGCGGCCTCGGGGGCTGTGGGAGAAGCCGATCACGTCCCCCGGCCTCATCTGCGCGAAGTCCCTAGGGATTGGCTGGCCGCCGGAGTTGTAGGTGATGTCGTGGGCAAGGTGTGGGAGACGGACGCCGATCTGGGCATAGGCGTAGAGGACGAGGCCGGAGCAGTCGAACCCGGTGACGACGCGTCCGTCCTGGCCGCCGGGTGAGCAGCAGATGCCAGTTGAGGGTCCGCTGGGTGTGCCGCCGCCCCAGCTGTAGCGGGTGCCGAGCCAGCGGAGGGCGGCGTTGACGGCGTCCGTCGCCGGGCCGGTGCCGGTCAAAGGCGTGCCGGTGGTGTCTGAGTCGTCGGTGACGCACGGGTTCTCTGCGACGTCGCCGCCGCTGTAGGCGGCCGCGTAATAGAGGACGTCGTTGACGTACCAGAGCGCGTGGTTGTAGGCGAACAGCGCCTTCCGGACGCCGTCGGGACCCAACAGCGCACCCGAGGCGACCAGGTAATTGGCCGCGGAGTGGACGCTGTCCGCGTCGTCGGTGATGACCGCACGTCCGTCGCCGTTGCCGTCGACCCCGTAGAAGGCGAAGGTGGCCGGCATGAACTGCATGAGTCCGCGGGCGCCGGCGCTCGACGTGGCGTTGTGGCGGCCGTGGTTGGTCTCCTCCATGCCGACCCCGGCAAGCAGTGTCCAGGGCAGCCCGTACTGGGTAGCGGCCGCCTCGTAGAGCGCCAGCACGTCGGCGGGGATCTCGGTCGGCGGGTTGTGGAGGCTGGCCTGACGAGGGCTCCCAGGCTGCGGCAGACCGACCACGGACGCCGGCGGGGTGCAGCTGTTGGCTGCGACCGCCGGGGTGGCGAGCGTCGTGACGAACAACACCAACGCGAGGGGGACGGTGAGCAGAGCCCCAAGCGAGAGTGCGAGGGCCCAGGCAATCGCCTTCATCGTGAGCTCGTTTCGGTCATTCTTCCGGCGAACTTCTACCGAGCGCCGTCGATCGCCTGGTTGGTGTACGTGAACGCGGCGGCGGCGGGGTGCAGGACGGTCTGCACCTTGTAGATCTGCTTGCCCACGCACCACAGGGCGCGGCCCTTGCGCTGGGTGGCCCAGTCGGCCATCAGGTGCTCGGCGATCGGCCCGAGCTCCAGCAGTTCGGAGAGCTCGCGCGCGACGCTTGGGTCCTGCCCGTGCAGGATCTTCAGGTCGGCCAGGTTCAGCAGTTCCTTGGCGATCGCGGTCGCTGCCGACGTCGACTCCCCCACGGTGAGCATGTCGCCGGGCTTGTGGCCGACGACGAACTGGATCTCGCCGTCCCGGCGGGAGAACCGCATGTCGGCGTCCAGGCTCTTGACGGCCTCCAGACCGAGGCGCATCTGTTTCCACATCTCGTCGCGGATGTTGATCCGCAGGTCGCCGGGGGCCTTGATCTCGCGCATGGCGCGCCCCCACGAGGACAAACAGGTCAGCGCGATGCCCATGGCCTCGTCGCCGAGGGGTTCAAGACGCGATAGCGAGAACGACTGGATCGGCGCCGACCAGTCCACGGCGATGGTGGTGGGCGCGTCGAACAGACCGGCCAGCGCGCCGGTGACCAGTTGGCCGAGTGCGTCGCGCAGCAGCCGGGTCTCGTCGAGGAACTGCCGGGTGGATGCATACCGGCATTCGGTCACCAACTGGTCGGTGGGGTTGGCGAGCAGCTGCCACAGGGCGGGGATGGTGGTCACGTGCAGGGTGTGGTGACCGTCGAGGTAGCCGGTTAGCTGGGCGAGGGCGGCCTCGACGACGCGGGCGTCGGTGGGTCCGAACGGGACGCGTTGCTCGCCCACGAACTGTGAGCCGACCAGGCCGCGGATCAGGGTGAGCCAGCGGCGGAAGATGATCCCGGCGCGGCGTTGGGCTTCGACCCGGTCGAGGGTGTCCCAGCCGTCGCCGAGAGGGCCGAAGTCGAGCGGGTTGATGCGGGCGCTCATGCCGGGTCCGACGGCGAAGGGTTGGACGCCGAACGCGCGGCACAGCGGTTCGTACTCGTCCTTGGGGTCGCCGAGGACGAACACCTTGTAGCCGAAGTCCATCATCAAGGTGGCAAAGTTCTTGGTGTTGGTGGACTTGCCGCCGCCGGGCTTGCCGAAAGTGATCACGTTGGGGTTGGTGACCGGGACGGTGTCGTCGAGGACCCAGCCGAGCGGGTCGGCGTAGAAGCTGCCCCCGGACAGTTCGTCGATCCCGATCTGCGCGCCGGTGGGAGGCAGGGGCGGGTTCGCGATGAACGGCCACCACGCCGCCGCCTGGTCGCTGGTCATCCGGTACTGGACGACCGGCGTCCCGGCCGGTGTCCAACCCCGACCCGGACGCCGCAGGCCGCGGCGCGGCGACGCGTGGAACAGGTACGGCTCCTTGCCGGGCCGTTCGGGTTCGGGTTTGGTGGGCAGGTCGTGGCCGAAGTCGGCCAGCAGTTGGGCGGTTGACCGGCCGCGGGGTGGCGTCCTCATTCGTCGGCCTTCCGGGTGAGTCCGAGACCGAGCGGCAGGGTGGCGGCGGCGAAGCCGGCGTCTTGGGCGAGGTCGAGGCGCAGGGGGGCGAAGCCGGCGCGCCGGATGGACGCGTCGAGGCGGCGTCCGAACTCGGCGACGCGCATGGTCTTGGCGACGGTGACGCACGCGACCGCGTAGGGGCGGGTGAGGGCGTGGCCGGAGGCTAGTTTCGCGTCGAGGCGGTGGGCGCGGGTGACGTTGGCGCGGTCGCGGGAGCGTTGCCGGATCTGGAGCCGGCCACGGAGCCCCTCGCCCATGTCGGCGGCCCATTCGCCGGAGGCCGTCTGTCGGTCGGCGCGGCTGAACGGCAGGATCGGGAACACCACCGTGTAGCTGCGCCGCTCTCCCGGTTCGCTGGGGGTCAGCACCGGCGCGAGGGCACCGAGGCAGGCGCCTCGGTCGGGGAGCTTGATGGTGGAGCTGATCGAGTTCCAGGCGTCGTGGGAGTAGTGCCGCATCGTGGTGTCGGCACCGGAGGGGCCGGCCATGGCCCACGGCACTTCGGTGCACACCGACGGGTCGGTCTGGTGGGCGGCGAGCGCGTCGATGATCCCGACCCGGTCGGCGGGCGCGAAGCCGGTTCGGACCGCGAGCGCCAACTGGGGCGAGGTGAGCCAGGTCACGTCGGTCATCCCCATGCCGCCGCGCAGCATCGCGGAAACCTCGTCGGCCAGCGCGTACAGGACGCGGGTGCGCCCCTCCAGGCCGCCGCCGAACTCGCGGGCCTGCTTCGCGATCCGGGTCTCAGGGACCACGAACGTGACGAACGCCTCGGTGCGGACCGCGGCGCGGGTCAAGGCGGTGGCGAGTTCGTCGTTCATCCGCCTGGCCAGTTCGGGGCCGTCGGGACGCCGATGCGTCGCGATTCACTGCTGCCGCTCTGCGCCGTCGTCGGGGACGGTGCGGACCTGGAACACGATGTCGCTGATCAGGGACGCCCGGGCAGCGACGTCGAGCAGTTCGGTGAGGCCGCGGCCGTACTGGTCGCGGCGTTCGCCTTCGGCCATGCCGACCCCGGGGTGCCGGATGGCGGCGGTCATCGCCCAGGTGCGCAGGCCGTGGTCCTGGATGACGGCGTACCGGGTCTGCGCCGGACCCTTGGGGGCTCCGTCGTGGACCTCGATGCCGGTCATCACGCCGGGGAGGTCAGCGTTCTCGAGGGTCTCCGCCTTCCCCGTCGCGGCCTTGCTGCGCCACGACGTCCAGCCGAACGCCTTGCCGGCGGCGAAGCTGAGGCTGGCGAGTAACCAGCCTGTGGCCGACCGGTCGCGGACAGGGACGACGACCAGCACCGTCACCACCGCAGCGAGCGCGGCGAGCTGGGCCGCGAGCAGCCAGCGTTGCTGGTTGGCGGCCACGAACACCGGGATGACCGCGAGGGTCAGGGCCGCCAGCCGAGGGCCGGTCAGCCCGAAGAAGAAGCCCACTCGATCCGGGCCGTAATCGTCGTACACCGCAGCCATGACGAGACCGCCGTTGTCAGAAGGTCGGGGCGACACCCGAAGGTGACGCGAACGGGAGCGGGATGTCGAGCCGAGGATCGCGGACGTCGTGCGGGACGTCCGTGAGCGCGAGTTCGGCGACGCGGGCGGCTTCGACCTGCTGGGCGCGGACGCGGCGGGTCTCCCTCACGCGCCAGTCCTGGTCCAGAAGCGCTGGCTGCGTGTCGGGTGCGTCGGCGTCCTGGTAGGGGTAGGTCCAGTCATCCATGCGGGAGCCTCCTGTCGTCTGGGGTGACCGACGCCACCTCACCCGCATAACGGGGGCGGGGTCTGGCCCGTGGACATCCCGCGGCGCAGGAACGGATCGGCTTGTGCACACGCGGCACCTCCTCGCCGTCATCGCCCCATCTGAGGTGCGCTAGGTCTCGAGGTCCGATCCGACACCCAACACTCACCTTCGCGGCGCCGTGCGCATCCGCGTCCTGGGCAACTTCAAGCAGGGCTTGCTGCTAGAAGGATCGTCGGCCCGGCGGCGGCGTCCGTAGCGCGCGTAGAACGCGATGGCGACGCCACCCGACTCGGCCGAGTTACCTCCCTGCGCGACCGTGATTGCTGCTACCCCATGCTGTTGAGCGCAACGTGCACAACGGAGGGGACGAGCAGGTTGCGGGTGCGTTCGAACAGGATGCCCAGCGCGAGCCCCAGCAGCGACTGCTGGACGATGGTGATCGCGATGGCGGGCAGGAGCCCGGCATGGTCAGTGTTCGTGTAACCGGACCCGAGGTGCCAGACGCCGAACACGAGGGCCTGGACGACGAGAGCCCATCCTGGCCCCGCGATGAGCCGTAGCCGCGTTTGCAGGAGGCCTCTGAACAGGAACTCTTCGAGGAAGCCGTTCTGCATGAAGTGGGAGGCGAAGCGGCCCAGCAGGCGAACGATCGTCTCCTGGCCAACGATCAGGGTGTAGGCGAACCAGGTAACCGGAATCACGCAGCAGATCAGCAGTGCGCGGCCGACCCGGTGGCCCTTGCCGAAGCCCAAGGTGGAGGGACGGGCGCCCGCGAGGAGGAGTACGAGCAGCGGGATGACGACGTAGGTGGCCGGGTTGACGACGAAGTTGCCGAGACCCTCCCCGAACCATCGTTCGCCCAACCCTTGGAGCCAGCGCGACAACGGGGTCCACCACGGGATGGCCGCATCGTCGGCAGTGACGTGGTGGAAGGCGAGATTGTTCCACCCGGTGAGTGCGATGAAGACCGACACCAGCCCCAGCTGCACCCATACACGTCGGCGTGCAGCGCCGGTCACGACGCTCGGGGCGCGTGCGGGGTCGTGGCCGCCGTGACAAGCAGGCTGAGGGAGAGCAGGACGAGTCCGACGACGATGCCCGCCACCGGGATGTCGTGTCCCCCAAGGGCGAGCACGAGGACGGCTGCGAGCCACACTGCGATGTAGAACCGCGCCGCTGCCGAGCCGGCGACCTTCTTCACCACGTCGATGATGCTGTTCAGGGAATCCGACCGCTGTCCTGCTGTCACGATGATGCAACTCGCCTTCCTATGGGTGCCGATGGACGGTGCAACGTGCCCGGGGATGATCAGCTGATGCGTGTCCGCCTTCAGCCGAGAAACGCGGTCAGCGACTCGGTGATGTGCTGTGAGTGGGTCCAGTGCAGGTAGTGGCCGCCGTCCAGGACCACGAGTTCGCCACGACGTACCGAGTCGAGCTGTTGCTGGTGCGCCGGACGCCAACGTGGGTGGGCGTCGACGAGCTGGTGCGACACGAACGCCAGCACCGGAAGATCGGGTGGGTACGTCAGGCCCGCGACCGCGGACAGGTTCGCTGCAGACTGAGTGCCTTCATCGGTGATCGCCGGATTCGCGTAGTTCCAGATCGTCATCAAACGGATCCGCTCCAGGGCTCGGTCGGAATAGACGCCGGCAGGGGCGGAGGGTGCAGTGAGGGTCGGGTCCAGCATGGTCATCCACCGCACCCAGCCGGTCACCGACATCAGCCGTTGCCCCATGCCGATCGGGGGTGCGACGGTGAACGCTTCGGGAACGGTCCCGTCGAGGGTGACCAAGGCCGAGACCTCGCGGGGGAAGCGATTCACGTAGTCCAGAGCGTAGATCGCTGCCATGGAGTGGGCCACGAGGACGCAATCGGTCACGTGGAGCGTCGCAAGGGTGTCGTGCAGTTCGACGGACACGTTCTCGACGGTGCGCTCCGTGACCTCCAGATCGCTGTAGCCGTACCCGAACCGTTCGACCACCACTACGGTGTAGGTGTCGTCGAGTTCATCGACGAGGGGTGCGAAGTCGAGTACCGGTGATGGGGTGCCGTAGCCCCCGAGCAGCACCACGGTCCGCTCCCCATCCCCGCTGACCGACACGTTGACCTGCCCGCCCGTGATGCGGACCCTGTCGCCGTACGGGTCGGTGTTGGCCTTCTCGAACGCCCCCAGGGCTGCATTGCTGAGCGTCGAGACCGCCACCAACGCCACGACCGACAGTAAGACGGACCGGGTCACCCGCAGCAACCTGGCCCCTCGTCCGCCGGTGGCACGCGCCGGGAACGTCGGCGACGGTCGGGTGGCATTCACGCCAACCGCCCGACTCGGCACGTCAGCGTCCTGATGAGGATGGCGTTGCGTCCTGAGATCGCGCGAACGCTTTGAGCAGGAAGGCGAAGACCACGAGCAGTGCGCCGGTGAACCAACCGGCAGCGATCGACGGAACGAGTGGCACATACAGGAGGAGGACGCCGACCAGTGTCATCAGCGCGGCAAGGACGGCAAACAGACGCATGCCGTACAGAAACACGAAAGGAAGGTAGTGGGCGCCCACGATCACCATGCACGCCGGAAAGAACAGGTCGCTGCGACCGCCGAGCATCGCCACGACTGCGACGAACCGATCGGAACCGTGAAGGCGATCTGCATCGCCAAACCAGCCATGGGATGACCCGCCGGCAATGACGCCGCCCGACCAGACAGCCGAAGGGCCAAGGTCGTCAGCGGGAAGATCAGGACCCCACCGAGGAACAGGGTGAGAACGGCAGCCGACGGAGAAACCCACGTCGCGACCGAGGCGGCAGCCAGCCACACCACCCCCGACACCAGTTGACCGTAGAAACCGCCCTCGTAGACACCGCGCACGTCGCGTTGAGCATCCCGGATCGACACGTCCACCTCAGGCGCCGGTTCGTGAGCCCGCGGTGGCTGGTTCCCGCGAGGAGACCCAGATCTGCGCATGCCCACCGGGCTCCACCAGCAGCCTCCGCATACCTCTCCCCTCGCGAGTGGTGCGCTTGCACGAACATGGCCACACTACGCCTGATGAACGACCGCCCCACCACAGGCGTGCGCTGACCCAACCTGACCGGAACGACTCTCGCCCGTGAGAGACTCCGAGCATGGAGAGTCGCCCGAGCCCCATTCCGAGGACGGCTCACCCCAAGAAGTACAGGCTCGGCTTTTCGCCGGAAGGACTCGTCGCCTTCCTCCTGCCCATGATTCCCAATGTTCTGTGGGCACTCCTGCCGCCGGTTTCGCCCGTCCTGTCCGCGAACGATTCTGCCTCGCCGATCGTGGGGGCAATCGGAACCGTGTCCCAGTCGATGATGATCGCCCTGCTCATACTGGTCATCAACACGCGGCGACGACCGTCAGCGAGCAAGAGAGTCTTCGCAGCGGCAGGGGCAGCGTGCTTGATCGGCTACCTGATGTTGTGGGTGTTGTACTTCACTGCGCCGATCACGCCGATGCTCCTGCTGATGATGGCGGTCCTGCCGTCTGCCTACTTCATCTGCGTGGGGCTGTATCTGGAGAACTACCCCTCCCTCGTTCCGGCAACGCTGTTCGCTGTCATTCACACGGCAACCACCGCGACCAACTACTTCTGAGCCCAGCGGGCGACGAGACCCATCGCGCGACGGGGTCGCCGCCTCCGGGGTGAGCTTGATCCCTCTCGACGATGCGGGATACACCCGTATGCTGAATACACACGTATCCCACGGAGGCTCTTGATGGACACCCAGCTGGCCCAACCAACCCGGTCCGACCACACGGCCGTGCCGCTCGCCGCCTGGGACACGAAGCGGCCCTGGCTGTGGGCGGTCGTGGTGGGGCTGGCCGGGACCGTCCTGACAGCGTTCGGAGCCGGTTACAGCCAGGTGCGCGAACTCGACCTGCTCACTGCCACCTACGCGCAGGCGGCTTTCGTCGGGGCGTCGGCACTGGTGGGGCTCGCGGTGATGTGGCGGTCCCGGCCATCTTTGGCCGACTACGGGTTCCGGCGTCCCGTGCACCTGGACCGGACGCTGTGGTTGCTCCCGCTGGCTGTGATCCCCGTGATCCTGGTGGGGTTCGCCGGCCTCCACGTTTCCTTGACCCAAGCGGCTGCCTACACGGTGCTCTGCGTGAGCGTGGGCTTCAGCGAGGAGATCTGGTTCCGCGGACTCCTGCTGGCGACGCTGCGACGCCTTGGTGAGCGGCACGCGATCGTCGGTGGATCCGTCGTGTTCGGTACGCTGCACCTGTTCAACGTCTTCACCGGTCGTCCGCCGCTTTACCTGGCGCTGCAGTTCGCGTTCGCGTGCCTGGTGGGCCTGGTGCTGGCCGAACTCGTCGCGATCACCGGCAGCCTCTGGCCCGGGATTGGCTGGCACCTGGTGTACGACCTGACGGCCCTCAGCACCAGCGACCAACTCACCCCCGCCGTCCTCACCGGGCTCGCCCTGATGACGGCGGTGCTGGCGGCCTACGCCATCTGGTTGTGGCGCCAGCTTCCCGTCGATCGACCCGCACGCACGGCAGGCTGAACAACGTGGACGTGACTCCACGACAGGCCGAGTTCGCCGACGCCGCCTTGCGCGTGTTGGCCCGCGAGGGGATGACCTCGGTGAGCTTCCGAACGGTCGCGGCCGAGGCGGGCATGTCGCTCGGAGCCGTTCAGAAGGCGTTTCCTACCAAAGACCTCATGCTGCGCGTGATGTTCGCGCGGCTCCGCGCCACAGCGGCCACGCAGTCGCTGGTCGAACCCGGTCGACCCACCCTCCGCTCCTGGTTGGTCGACCTGATGGTGTCGGTGCTGCCACTCGATGAGCCCCGGCGTGCCGCCGAACTGCAGGGAGGCGCGTTCGTCGAAAGGGCCGCCTTCGACCCGGGAACAGCAGCTGCGGTCGCGGCGTCCGACCACGAACTGCGTGGGGCGATCGGACGACTGGTGCGTCGGGCCCACGCCGAAGGCGAGGTGCCGAAATCGGTGGACCCCGACGCCGCGGCGTGGGCTGTCCTGGCGTTCATGCAGGGCATGGCCAGCCAACTCCTGTACGACCCTGCCTCCGAGGACGCCGTCCGGCGCCAATGCCGGTGGGTCGTTGACGCGGTGCTACGCCACTGACGCCCGTCCAGGGGGACGCTGTCTCAGAGCAGGCCGCGTTCGAAGGCGACGCGGACGGCTGCCGCACGGTCAGAGACGTCGAGCTTCGCGTACGCGTGGGCCAGATGTGTCTTCACGGTGGCTTCGGACACCATCAACTCGTCCGCGGCCGTCTTGTTGGTGCCGCCGCCCGCGATGACGCGCAGCACCTGGATCTCGCGGGGTGTCAACGTCTGGTCGTTGCGGCGCCCCGTCAACGCGGCGAGTGCCTGGGGGGCGAGGACGGGTCGACCGGCGGCCAGGTCTTTCACGGCGCGGATCAGGTCGGCTCTGGGTGCGTCCTTGAGCAGGTAACCGTGCGCTCCGGCCCCGAGTGCCGCGAGGATGTCGTGGTCGGTGTCGTACGTGGTGAGCACCAGGATGCGGGCCGGCGTACCGCGCTCCACGAGGGTACGGATGGCTTCCACCCCGGCGCCGCCCGGCATCCGGAGGTCCATCAGCACGACGTCGGGCCGGACCTGCATCACCACCACGACACCTTCGGGACCGGAGGACGCCTCGCCGACGATCTCAAGGCCGGGCTCGCGGGAGAAGATCCCGATGAGCCCATCGCGGACGATCGGGTGGTCGTCGACCACCACGATCCGGATGAGGTCGCTCATCGCGGTACGGCCGCACTGAGGGTGCAGCCTCCTCCTTCAGTGGTCTCGATCTCCAGGGTGCCGCCGATGTTGGTGAGCCGCTGCCGGATCCCGGGCAGCCCGTGTCCGGTCCCGACGACGGCAGGGTCGAACCCGCGCCCGTCGTCGCGGACGTCGAGGCGCGCCTCGTCGGCGGAGTAACCGAGCGTCACCATGACCCGCTGTGCAGCCGCGTGTCTGACGACGTTGGCGAGGGCCTCCTGACAGATCCTGAGGAGTTCGGAGTCGTAGGGGGTGGGGGCCGGCTCCCCGTCCAGGGTGAACTGCGCATCGATGCGCGACGCCTCTGCGACCTGACGAACGAGTCGTGCGATCGCGGCAGGGAGGGCGTCCTCGTCGAGACGGGGCGAGGCGAGAGCTCGGACAGCCCGGCGGGCCTCCCCCAGCGCGTCCCGGGCGGTAGCCCCGGCCCGCTGCAGACGTGCGGTGTGGTCACGGGCCGCGATGTCGGACGCGGCCTCGAGCTGGGTGATGATCCCGACCAGGCTCTGAGCGACGGTGTCGTGGATCTCCCGCGACAATCGCGCGCGCTCCTCCTCGACGCCGGCGTCGCGGGCCTGGGCCAGGAGCTGATCCTGCAGGCGTGCGTTGCGCTCCTCAGAGTCGCGCAGCTCGGCGACCACACGTTCGAGGTCCAGCATGGTCCGCTCCCGTTGACGTTCGATCAGCATGATCAGCAAGGCGACTCCGATGTTCACGGCCAGGAACAGGGCGTACACCGGCCAGGACCACAGCGGCGAGCGCGAGCCGCCGATCTGCGCGTAGGCACAGGCAGCGGCCGTGACCACCATGGCGGCCGAGCGTTGCCTGCCACGCGAGACGAGAGGCGCCTCGAGGTAGCCCAGGAACGCGTACAACCCATATACCGGAGACATCAGCACCAGTAGGCATCCGGCCAGGAGCGCCGGCCAGAAGCCGACCCGGCGGAGACCAACGTCGGGTGGGCGCACCATCAGCCAGACGCGCCAGGCAGCTGCCGCGAGCGTGAGGACGACCATGCCGGGGACCCACCGGGGGTCGACCGCCGGCGCCCCGACCACTGCCAGCGAGACGGACACCGCCAGGCTCGCCACCAGCAAGGAGAGGGCGATCGGGTCCAGAGCAGATCCGATGGAACGTGGGCGAGTCACGGTCTCCATTCTGCCGGTGCTCATTCCCAGCGGAATGAGCGGGTCGCGATGGAGAAGCCCCCAACGGTCCACAACCCCAACGCGATGAGCGGCTGAGCTGCGATCGGCTGTCCCGCCGCGGCGGCGCCAAGGACGGAGGCCGCCGCGCCGCCAGGTGTCCAGTCGGAGATCGTCGCCAACCACCCGGGGAACAGCACCCGGGGAAACCACATCCCGGCAAAGAACCACATGATGGCCGCGAGCGCAGCACCCACGCCGGCAGCGACGCGCGGGTTGGCGATGACGGCCGCCAACATCGAGCCGACCGCGAGGAACGAGGTCGCGACGAGGACCAGAAGCAGGGACTGCAGCGCGAGCCGTCCCATGACGCCGACGCCGAACAACAGCGGGAAGGTTAGCAGAACGAGCCCGACGACCAGGCTGATCGTCAGGATGAGGGCCAGAATCGCCGCCAGCAGGTCGCGGGGGTGAGCCGGTGTCGTCCGGAGGCGCCGCAGGAAGCCGAGTTCGCGGTACTGGCCGATGAACATCGGCATCATCTGCAGGGCCAGCATCGTGGCGGCGAACACGATGAGCGTCGGCTGGTACGACTCGATGACGCTCAGCCCTCCGAAGTTGGGCAGGGGCTCACGGGCGCCGGGGATCAGGCACATCACGACGAGAGCTGCGATCGGGATGAGGATCGTCCAGATGACGACGGCAGGGTTGCGGAGCAGGAGCCGTAACTCGTTGCGGAAGAGGGCGATGGTGGCATGCATGGTCAGTTCTCCTGGGTGACGCGCAGATAGGCATCGTCGAGGGTGGGTCCGGTGACCCGTAGGTGGTTGGCGGTGATGCCACGCGCGATCAGCTCGGCGAGGACTGTCTGTGGCGCGGCGGCGTCGCCGCCAACGGTGACCTGTCCGTGGTCGACGGTCGCGCTGGCGATCCCGGGCAGGCTGAGCAGGTCAGCCGGATCGATCGGCTCGGACGGAACGAAGGTGACCGTCTGTCTTCCCCCGGACGTCGCAAGCTCAGCGGGGCTCCCCGTCGCCACAATGCGGCCGTCGTCCACGATGTACACGCGGTCGCACAGGTGGGACGCCTCCTCCATCGAATGGGTGACCAGCAGGATCGTCATGCCTTCGTCAGTCAGCTTCTGAAGGTATGCCCAGATGTCGCGGCGTGCGGCGGGATCGAGGCCGGTGGTCAACTCGTCGAGGATCGCAACCTTGGGCCGTCCCACCAGGGCCAACGCGATCGACAGCCGCTGCTGCTGCCCGCCCGACAGCTTCTCGAAGCGCTGGTGGGCTTGGCTGGTGAGCCCGAGGAGTTCGAGCAGTTCGGCAGTGCGGCGCGGGTTGCGGTAGAAGGCTGCGAACAGTTCGATTGCCTCGGCCGGCGTGATCTTGGCGGGCAGGTGGCACTGCTGCAACTGCATGCCGAGGATCTGACGGAGTTCGGGATTCTTGGCGGCCGGGTCGATACCCGCAACCCGGATCGTCCCGACATCCGGCGTCCGCAAGCCGCCGATGCACTCCACCGTCGTGGTCTTGCCGGCGCCGTTTGGGCCGAGGACCCCGACGATCTCGCCGTCATCAACCGTCAAGTCGATTCCGTGGAGTACTTCGCGTGCACCATAGGACTTCCGCAGCCCCTGGACTGTGATCAACGTCATGCCCTCAGCCTCCCCGCGACACCTGGGGGTGACATCGCCCGGTCGGTTCGACCCTTCATCATCCGAACGGATGACAAGCGGCACCCGGTCGGGCGCATGCCGGCCCCGGCGATAGGTTGACGAGGTGAACACCACCCGGCCCCGCACCTCACACCCGTGGTTGAGCCTGCTGGTCGGGATCATTGTGGGTGCTGTTGCCCTCCTGGTGCTCGGCCCCCGCCCCGCCGGACTGGGCACCCCCACCGGCAACCCGGCCCTGGCCCGCGACGCGTCCGCGGCCCTCGCCAGTGCCAGGAACGTCGAAACGATCAGCGTCGCCCGGATCCGCGACGGCCACGCGTCCTGGGCCGGCTTCGGTGAGGTGAGCCCGGACAGCCGGTACGAGCTCGGCTCGATCACGAAGACGTTCGACGGGCTCCTGCTCGCGGACGCTGCCCAGCGCGGCGAAGTGCGCCTGGACGACCCGCTGGAGTCCCACCTGACCGAGTTGGCCGGCACCGAGGTGGGCTCAACGACACTGGCCGAGCTCGTGAGCCACCGCGCAGGGCTGCCCAGCCTGATCAGCCTCGACATGGTGCGCCTCGTCGCCGAGGACCTCGCCGGCGCCGCACTGTCCGCCTACACCACCGCCACCCCGGACCAGGTGATCCGGGACTCGGCCGCCGTGAAGCTGTCGGGTCGGGGCACCATGCAGTACTCCAACGTCGGCGCGTCCCTGCTCGGCTTCGCCCTCGCCCGCGCGGCGGGAGCACCCGACTGGGCCACCTACGTGCGCGCGCGGCTCCTCGAGCCGCTCGGCATGCACGACACCTCCGTCGGCGAGCCCGGTCGCCCCTCGTCCGACCTGATGCCACCACACCAGGGGCTGGGCAGCCCCACCGAAGCCTGGACGGGCAGCGGCTACGCCCCAGCCGGCCTCGGGGTCACCACGACCGCCGCCGACCTCACCCGCTACGCCCAGGCCATCCTCGACGGCACCGCTCCCGGCGTTGAGGCTCTCGATGCGCGCTGGCCGGCGATGATGGGCTGGCAGATCGGCCTGGCCTGGATCGTCACCGACACCGAGGAGGGCCCGGTTGCCTGGCACAACGGGGGCACCGGCGGCACCCGCACCGTGCTGGCGATCGACCGCTCCCGCGGGCAGGCGGCACTCGTCCTGAACAACAGCACCCAGGACGTGACCGGCGCCGGGATGGACCTGATGGGCACTCCCTTCGATGACTCCGTGGCGCTGCCCCCCTTCGACACCGACACGGTCGCCTGGGTCGGCGTCGGTGCCCTGCTCACGCTGCTGTTCTCCGTGGGTGCCGTCCGCGGACGGAGCCGGGCCCGCATCCTGGGACAAGGGCTCGCCGCTGCCGGCGCGCTCCTGCTGTGGTGGATCGCTGCCCCGTGGGACTGGGCCGCGCCGTGGGTCTTCGGCGCTGCCGCCGGGCTCACCCTGGCCGCGACCATGGTGACGGCGCGGCGCTGGGCCCACCTGCCGTGGATGCCGCAGCGCTGGCGTCACGGGACAGTGATCACCCTCGCCCTGGGAGGCGCCTGGCTGGCCGCCATGGTCACGCTGGCGCTCTGGGTGGCAACACTCGCGCCCTGAACTTCGTCGCCGCAGGCTCGGTGGACATCACAGCCCAGCGTTCACCAGGGCCAACGTGAGCCTCCGTGATGTTGTGACATCAGCCGCCGATGCACCACTCCCCTGTTGGCGGTCCCGTGCAGACTGGTCCGATGACGTTGCGACTGCAGGTTGATCGATTGGCCGACCTGGGTCTGGCTGAAATGGCCGGGATGAGCACTGACGCGTTCCGGGGACTCGCGGACGGCCTTGCTGGAGACGGCGTCCTGTGTGTTCACCCTGCGCTGGTGCCGCCCTCGTTGTTTGCGCCTCTGCTGCGGCACAACGGCCGACCCGGGTTCGTCGTAGAGGACATGAACGATCTCGACGAGTTCCTTTCCGATCGGCACGGTCAGGCTGCCTGACCGTGCCTTGTACCTGCTGCGGGACGTGGACCGCGGAGACGACCTGCTGGGCTGGACGCCGAACGCCGCACTGCCGGAAATCGTGGGTCAGGGGCGGACGCCGCTCACGATCAGCGAGGGCATCAGTTGGCTGTTGCAGGACCCCAGCAGTCTCGAGCCCAACCGGTGCTTCATGTGCGTCGGCTCCCGCAAGGCTGCCGCCCGTGGCGTTGATGCACGAGCCCCGGCGATCTGGATCAGCCGCGGGACGGGCCGCGACGGTCAGGCCCGACGTGACGCCCCCAAGGTCGGATGGTGCTGGGCCGGGAACAACCACGCGTGGCTGGGATTCGCCTCGACCTCCGGCCGCGACTGACCTGCCCGCCACGTCACCGAGCCGTCGAGGAGTGGCGACCTCCGACTGCTACAACGCCGCCACCTCGGCGACCGCCGCCACCTCGGAGGTGCTGACTGCACCCCCTGCCAGCGTGCCCCCGCGCGCCCCAGTGACAGCGGACGTCCCCGAGGGCGGCACCCCGCCCGCTCCGGTGGAGTTCTGCGACCCGGCCGAGGCTGCGTTGGGTGGGCCTCCCCAGCCGCCGCCGTCGAATCTGTTGGCGGCGTTGGCGACGGTGGGATCGTCAGGGTAGGTGGGGTCGGCCGGCCCGGTGTCGGTGCCACCGTTGCCGCCTGGCTGGCCAGAGTTGGCCCGGACGCCCCGGCGCGAGTAGTCGGGCGGGAAGTTGTTGTGGCCGACGCCCATCTGGTTGGTCTCGTCGGCGCCCATGGCCGCGGCTGCACCGCCCACGGCGGCCATGACGCCGATTCCGGCCGAGAACACCTGACCGGCCGGGCCCATGCCGGCCGCGAATCGGCCAATCGTGGTCGCCGCGGCGCCATCCTCGCCCGAGGTGCGTCCGGCCTCGTCGGTCGTGGTGGCAGCACTGCTGCCAGTCTGGCGTCCGGCGAGGACGCCGCCGATGCCGCCAGCAGCCGCCAGCCCCGCGCGCAGAGCGGACCCGGACGTGCTGCCCGGATCGGTGAACGCGAACAGCTTGTAGAGCGCAAGCGGGGAGAACGACGACACGCAGATGAGCACAACGCCGACGAACGCCGTCCCGATTGACTTCAAGACGTCGTCCTCACCGCCGACCGCCACCTCGGTGGTGATCCTCACGCCGATGCCGAGCGCGAGCACCATCAGGGGCGGGGTGAGTGCGGCGGCATGGAACCAGCGGAACGACTTCCAGAACCAGCCGCGTCCGAAGTCTGTGACCAGCCCGGCCGCCGCGATGGGTGTGACCGCGGCGAGAACGAGCAGGGAGGCAGCGCGGGCCACCATCACCAGGGTGTGGCCGATCGCCGCGAGCCACAGCAGCATCCCCATGACGCCGAGGATGACCGCGACGGTGCCGTTGGTGATGTCGCTGGCGGTGAACGGTTCCCACGGTTCCCACTCGCTCCAGCGGGTGACGTTGAGCAGTGACTGCATTAGGGCTTTGGTCAGGCCGCTGCAGGCCGCGACCAGGGTGACCCCGTAGCCCACCCAGGCGAACCACACGAACCCGAACTGGGCGGCGCCGACGAGGAGCCGGCCTATGCTGTGCCCGTCCCGCTTCCCGAGGGCGACGCCGACCTGGACGAGCATGAGGATCCCGACCAGCGCGAGGGCGATCCAGAAGGTGGTCGCGTATAGCTCGCCGACCGGTCCGTCTTCGCCGAGGCTCGGGGTGAGGATCGCGTCCTCAAGTTCGAGGACCGCCCGGAGAACCCACAACCCGGCGTTCCACAGGGCCAGCATGGCCGCGGTCAGGCTGTCGGTCACCACGTTGGCGATGGCCGAGCCGAGCAGGCCGAACGGATCGATGGGCATGGTGGCTCCTTCAGTTGGAGGCGACCGGCTGCCAGCCGGCCTCGACGGAGGCGTCCGAACCGGGCCAGGTCGACGGGGCCAGAACGGGTGGTGCGCCGGGGCCGATCAGCCAGCGGTCGCCGGTCCACTGCATGCGCTCGCAAGTGCCATAGCCCATGCGGGCCTCTGCCTTCAGCGCGGCGCGCACGTCGAGCAGCACGCACGCGACCACCCAGTCAGGGCCGTCGGTCCCCTTGATCTGGAGGGCCGCGGGGGTGACGCTGACCAGGGTGCCGGGGTCCAACTGGTTCGACGACTGCCGGGCGTGGGTCAGGAACGACTGCACGTTGCGGGTCTGGGACCAGTCGGCAGCGCCCACACCGCCGGGCATCGCCCAGTCGCGATAGACCTCGGTGGCCAGCGGGAGCGACATCGCGGACAGCACGCGTACCTCGATGGCCGCCAGTTGGGCGGCCGCGCCCTCGGGTGTGCGGGGGAAGCCGGACGACACACCACTGGCGCCGACCGTCGTGGCGACGGGCAGCCTGATCGCGGGAGGCAGGGCGATCGCCACACCCGGCGTAAGGCCAGCGTCCTCGGCCACCGTCGCCATCGGCGCTGCAGCAATGAGGTCGCGCTGCTGGGTAGGGTCGGCGTCCATGTGAGTGCTGCTTGGGAGGCCGTCGGGCGCGTTTCCCACTGAGAAGCTGGACACGAGGGTGTAGCCCAGCCCGTACAACAGCACGCCGCCCACCAGCAGCAGCCCCGCGAGGACGCCCAGCAACTGAGGGCGCGAGAGCGGCACGACCTCGGCTGAGTTCGTCGGGCGGGGTGGGCGGCGGAACATCAGCCGACGCAGCCGTCGCCGAGGATGCCGTTGAGCATCCCGTAGCCACCCATCAGCACCACGGCGAGCACCAGGACGCCGGCGAGGCCGATGATGCCGCCCTTCGAGAGGTGCGGGGAGTGCGTTGCACGTCCGACGAGGATCGCCCCGACGGACACCAGAGCCGCGATGCCGAACAGCCACAGCACGGACCACAGGACCATGCCCGAGATCTGGTCGGTGTAGGCGGCGACGCCCGTGGGAGCCACTGGGCAGATCTCCATCGGGACGATCAGCGGGTTCATGTCGGTTCCTTTCGGAGGAGGGCGAGGACGTTCTCTGCCGCCTTGAGGAGCGGGGCGGGCAGCGGGTCGGGAGTCAGCCCGGTGACCTGCAGGCGAGAGTCCAGGGGGAAGTCGGCCAGGTGCACGCGCGCGGGTATCCCGGCTGCGGCGACCTTGACTGGACGCGGCCACCGCTTGATCGTTGGTCCCACGACCACCCCGAGCGCGTCGCGGCCCAAGAGCTCGGCGCACGACTCCAGGCGGCGGACCCCGGGCACCGTGGCATTCGAGACGAGGACGACGTCGTCGAGCGTCCGCAGCACTGACGCCAGCCACTCGCCCGGGCCTGACACGGTCGTCCAATTGGTGTCTACCAACGTCCACTCGACCGATGACTCGGTCGGCACCGGCAGGATCGCGTCGCCGGCGATGGGGCGCTCCAACAGGACGTCGCCACGACTGCCGCGGCGCCACGGGCCAAAAGTTCCCAGTTCGGCATTGGCCGCGGCCGAGAAGCCGGACGCCAACGGCGGGCAGCATTCCACCACCCGGGCCGGCACCGCGGCAGCGGTGGCCAGCGCCAGCGCCACCGTGGACGCCCCCACTCCGCCGGCGCAGCCCACGACGGCGACCACCCGCTCACCAGGCGCTGGCGTCCACGCGGTCGCAGCGCTCCGGGCGTTGGGCGCGGACCGGGGCCCGTGGGCGAACTCGCCCCCCTCGATCGCGCGCCAGGCCTCACGAAGCTCTGCCACGCTGTGCGCGGTCACGACGGATCACCGCCCCGAGGGCGCCGATCCAGCAGTCCGGACAAGAGCATGGCCGGGGGCACCTTGGCCAGCTCGCGTCTGGCCTTCTGAACGTCCCGGAGTCTGCGCAGACAGCCGTCCAGGTCGTCCAGGGTCTCCGGCTCCATGGCCGCGATCTTCAACAGGGCGGCCACGTCGGCCGGAGTGCTGGTCATCTCGGCATCACCTCCGCCATCCCTAACGGGACCTGCCCACCCCTGGTGGACAGTCAGCAGGTGGTCCTGAGGTACTCACCAGCGACGCCGCTGAGCGCCGCCAAGCAGCGAGCGGTGCGACGCCGCACGGTGCGGGCACACACGCCCCACTCCTGGGCCACGACGGCGCTGAGCTGGCGGCTCGACAAGCCGGCCACTCCGCCCTCGCGGGCACTGCCATCAGCCTGGAGGGTCTTCGCGGCCTCGATCAGACTGACAAGCAACTCGCGGTCCTCGTCGGTGATGACGTCCTCGGCGCACGCCCAGGCGAGCAACTCGGCCAACTCGGCTGCCGGGTCTGGGTCCTCGACGAGCCGATCGTCGGCCGGGTCGACGGGCCCCAACGAGACGGTCGAAAGGCGGCGCGGCTGGTGATGCGTGGAGGCGCCGCAGTCCAGCAGCACGCCCTCACGCAGCTGGCCGGCGACCTTCGCAGCCACCCAGTGCGGGCGCCGCCACGGCAAGCCGCGGACCTCAACCCACAGCTGGGCGGCCAGCACCTCGTCGACCCGATCGTCGTTCAAGCCCAACCGACGCCGCACGCGCAAGGCGGTCGGCAGCAGGAACCACGCGAGCACCAATGCTGCATCCCGGTCGTCCGCCCCATCGAACGCCGCCAACCGAGCCAACCCCAGAAGGACGTCGTTGGCCAGCGCGGGTTCAGCCGCTCGCCGCCAGGCGTCGAGCCGATTGGGGTCGGCGACGACGCCGAGCCGGGGTTCGATGGCGACCCAAGTCGCCCAGTGTTCCGCGAGCACGGACTCCAACCGTTCGTCCTGCAAGCCCAACATCTCGGTGATGTTCATTGCCGTGGTCCTTCCGCGTGGTTATGCGGGAAGATCACCAATCGGACGTTGTTCCTTTCGTAGTCCACAGGGCTCCGCGGCATCGAAACGCGGCTCAGGACTCAGCTAGCGCTGACCAAACCGCCTAGCCGGCGGACCGTTACCCCGCGTAGCCCTCGCCCGGCGGCACGTCCCCGCGTGAGGCGCTCGAATCATTCAGGGCAGCGGTATGCCTCGTCGTGTGCACTGACTCGCTGACTCGCTGACTCAGGAAGTGGGCCGCGGCTCAGTTAGGTTAGCTGGCGGCAGAGCCGACTTCGCTCGTGTCTGGCGGCTGCCATATCGTGAGGCCCATGGCAACACCCTCCAAGGCCTCAACGGGCAGCCCACCACTCGACGAAGACCAGATCATTCTGGGTCCGATCAACGAGGCGGGGGACGACGAGCCGCGAAGCGAGCAAGTCCAAGCATTCCTCTCTGCAGTGATTCAGAGTGAGCACCTCAACCTGCTCGTGGGCGCAGGATTGACGTCCGCCTTGGCCCACGCTGCTGGCGCGAAGACTGGCACCGCCGGAATGACCGGGATGATCACAACCTCCGACCGTGCACTCAATGAAGCGTTGGAAGACGCGGCGAAGGAATCCGCCTCAAGGGCACTGAGAGGCGGCGGGAATATCGAGGACCGGCTGCGAGTTGCTCTCGCTACTCTCCCTGGGCTGCGACTCATTGGCGACTGTCGGGCCGATGAGCTCGACGAGGCGATCGGGACGGCCCTTCGTGCCCTTGCTGGACAGATCGCCGAATCGGAACACGCGATCCTGCACGGGGCAACTTCGGAGAACGCGCGAAGCCTGCTGAGCGGGTTCTTGCGTTCCTTCGCCTCTCGCGTGCCGACCCGCGACCGTCTTCATGTGTTCACGACCAATTACGACCGCGTCTTGGAGTGGGGTGCCGAACAGAGTGGCCTCAGGGTTGTGGATCGGTTCGTGGGGACACTCCGTCCCGTGTTCCGTTCGTCCCGACTGGAGATTGACTACCACTACTCGCCCCCGGGGAGCGTCAGGGAACCCCACCATCTCGATGGAGTCATCCGCCTGACCAAGCTGCACGGCTCTCTCGACTGGGTGTCGGACGCCATTGATATCGTGCGGGTCCCAACTCCGTTCGGTTCGGCGCCCAGGGACCCGGGTGACGTCCTGATTTACCCCGTCGCCTCCAAGGATCGCGAAACCTCCGAATACCCCTATTCGGACCTATTCCGCGATCTGTCGGCCGCGCTCTGCCGCCCAAATTCTGCCCTTCTCACCTACGGCTACGGGTTCGGCGACGACCACATCAACCGAGTTATCCGCGACATGCTGACTATCTCGAGCGCGCACTTGGTAATCATCGCCTACGGCGATCCCACCGGACGGATCGCGCGATTTCACGCCGAGCACAGCCACACCGGACAAGTCAGTCTGCTCCACGGCCCCAAGTACGCTGATCTGCAAGCGCTGGTGGAGCGATGGCTCCCGTGGCCGGCCTCTGAGCCGTTGGCACGGGCACAAATTGAGATCCTTCGGGCCACGACCGCTGCCAGCCCATCTGCGTCAGCGGGGACAGCGTGATCCCCCCATGGGAATCCGACTCGCGCGCTGTGGGTCACGTCATTGAGGTGGGCCCGTCACACGTAACCGTTCAGATCGACCGGGAGGCGCCCCATGGCACCGCCTTCAATCAAGCAAGGGTCAACCACTTCCCCCGCCTCAACGGCTTCGTGATCCTCCCAGCAGAAGCAGGTTCGATCTTGGCGATGGTGACCTGGATCGGGGTTACGGACGATCTCGTGTCCCTCCGCAGTCGCCCCGATCATGTCGGTTTGCCGACGCCGAAACGCATACTCCGGGCCATGCCGCTTGGGGTAATCCGGACGGCAAGAGGGCAGGACGGGCAAGTAGTTCGCCGCCTTGACCGCGGCCTGCTCGGATTCCCGACGGTGGGGGACCCTGTCCGCCTTCCCGAGGCGTCCGAGGCAGAGGTCGTGGTCCCTCGAGTCTCGGAGCCCGACGCCCTCCTTCTCGGTACGGCCCCACTCGCCGGCGACGCCTCCGTCATGGTCAGCGGCAAGAGGCTCTTCGGTCGGCACGTCGCCGTACTCGGGAACACCGGCAGCGGTAAGTCCTGCACCGTCGCCCAGCTCATCCGCGGAGCCGCGGCCGCAACTGACTCGCATGTGGGGACTCTCCGCGCGATCGTTCTGGACCTGAACGGCGAGTACCAGCACGCGTTTGATGGGCTCGATCCATCCATCGCAATCAAGAGGTTCTCCGTCGTCAGCAGCCCCGAGGCCACAGGGGTCACGCAACTGAGGGTGCCCTTCTGGCTCTGGAACTATCGGGAATGGGCCGCCTTCTGTGGCGCCAGCGGGAAGAGCCAAGCGCCGGTCCTCCGACAGGCCCTCCACCTGCTCCGGAGCAGCGACACGCAGTCATTCCCCCGAGGGACCGTGCGCATTGTTGCTGGCCGACGGAGTGTCCGGGCACACAAGGTGAGTGAAGACAAGGAATCACGTAAGCAGGTCTTTGAGGTGCTCGCGGCGGTCAAGGATGCCTGCGAGAGCCTCGCTGTGGAGTCACCTGGGCAACTCTCCGCTGTTCCGGCCCTACAGGCTTTACTAGATCGCACCCTGAAGACCAGGCTGAATCCTCCCGGCGGAGATTACCGATTCAAGTTCGACGTGATCCCTCTGGCGATGTCCGAGGAGGCGGCTCTCATCGATGCTATGGATGCAGCTCTCGCTGAACTACGAGTCCCAATGGGTGAGGGTGACACGTCGAGCGTCGACACGCCGATCACCTTCGACGCGAGGAACCTCGTTGACCTTACCGGTGTCATTGCCGCTGGAATGCAGGGCGACGCTCAGTCTTGGATTGCGCCCATGCAGGACCGTCTGGCGGTGGCGATGAACGACGCCAGGTTGACAAGCGTCTGCGGGTTCCACAAGGACGAGAATCTCGCAACTTGGCTCACTTCGATGCTCGGTGAATCGGGCAAGAGCCAGATCACGGTACTCGACTTGAGTCTTGTTCCCGCAACCGCACAGCACGTGTTGGCGTCAGTCGTTGGACGCGTTGTGCTCGAAGCGCACGAACGGTATCGGCGCGCCGCCGGCACGGATGCGGCGCCCGTCATCTTGGTTGTCGAAGAGGCCCATAGCCTCATGAGGCGCAGAGGCGAGTTTGGGGTTGATGAGGCTGGCGTCGATATGGCGGAATTGTGTCGGGAGACATTCGAGCGAGTGGCGCGCGAAGGCCGTAAGTTCGGCGTGTCGCTCGTCATCTCCTCGCAGCGCCCCAGTGAACTGTCAGAAACAGTTCTCTCGCAGTGCAACAGCTTCCTAGTGCACCGGATCGTCAATGGCAGAGACCAGGAAGCCGTTCGCCGGATGGTTCCTGACAGCGTCGGAGCTCTGTTGAGCGAACTCCCCTCATTGCCTTCCCAGGCCGCTCTTCTGATCGGCGCCGCCGCGGAGGTTCCTGTCCTGCTCCGGGTCGGCGATCTCGCACTGGAATACAGGCCGAACTCCGCCGACCCTGCATACGAGACGGCGTGGACATTAGGAATGCCGTGGGATGTCGACACCCTCGTCAGCGCTTGGCTGGCCACCCCTATCCCTGTCGAGGAACATGATGGCGATGAGCCCAAATCAGACTGGGACCTAGACGGGTACGAGCCGCCAGACTACGAACTCGATCCCGACGATCCTCCCTTCTAGGCCGCTCGAAGCAGTCGAAGATCGGAGAGTCCGCGCGGAGGGCTTCGTGGACGCCTGATGAGCTGCCGCGGGCGAGTCGCCGCCGCAACATCACGCCACTCGTTCCTTTCGCCGCCACGGAGGGTTGGACACCAGATCGGCCGTGCGGGCAGGTAGATCCTCGGGCGCGTCAGCGCCCTCGGCGCGGTTGCTTACGTCGTCGCGCAGGATGCATTCGGCCGCCTGCTGGTCGCCCTCTGCAGCCACGACGGCTGCGAGGTCGAGTCGTGGGGTGTCCTCGTACGGGGCAGCGAGAAGCGCGGTCTCGGTGGCGGCGCGGGCCGCCTGCAGGTCCCCGGCGTGCAGGGCCGCGATGGTGACAGTGTGGGCTACGTCGACCACGGCGCACACCATGTGCTGATCGATGCGGACACCGTCGGCCAGCCAAGCCCAGCCGCGCCCACGCTGTCCGGTGAAGGGCTCCCCAGTGACCAGACCCAGCGCAGTCTGCAGATCTGTGAGGCCATCGGCACCGCGCGCCTGGCCGCGCGCGCGGAGCCGGCGGAAGAGGTCAATGTCCGCTAGAACGCCGACCAACTGGTAGACACCCATGCCGCGGGCGATCCCCGCCGGGGACTTGGTAGCCTCAGGGAGATACTGCCCACCCGTCGCGGGGTCGACGCCGAGCCAGCCCCGCACCTTCGAGAGGTGGACTCGCATCTGGGTGGCGTCAGTCCCGAATGCATCGACCACCTGGTCGATGGTGACGCCTTGGGGGTGCAGCACGAGGAAGGCCAGCAACTCGGTGTAGAAAGCCTTGCGCTTCGCCACCACCGTGGGCGTGCCGGTCGTTCCGGTCCGTGCCTGGATGGTGCCAAGGAGCCGCAGGTGCGGGCGGGCCCCGGTAGCCCAGGCCGACAGTTCGGCGTCCAGATCCGGGTCGGCGGCCTCGACAGCAGTCCGGACCTTGTCAGGCACGTGCGGGGCGAGCTGCTGCAGGTCGTCCGCGGTGGTCGCGGCAACGTCAAGGACCTCGGCGTCCGGGGCTGGGACCACCGTCGCCCCCGGCTCGGAGTCGTGGTCAGTGTCGCGGGGCAGCACGAGTTCGTCACGGATCGCTCCGGCGGCGTCCACGTACTCACGCCAACCGTCGTCGCCGTCGCTCGGCATCTCGACATCGCCGAGCAGGTCGGCGTGAGCCAAGAGCAGCGCGCAGCCCTTGGCCTCGGCGGGGGTGAGTCCGTTGGCGATCTGGTCGAGGCCGAGCGACGGGATGAGCACCCGCCCCTGCCCGGTCAGCCGAACGCCCAAGCCACGGATGGGCTCGGTGTCGGCGACCATGACGACGGCCGTGCCGTTCCGCGCCGGATGATCCTCGACGAGGGCGAGCAGCCGGTCGAGCGGGCTGCTCGACAGCGCCCCATTGA
The DNA here is from genome assembly GCF_900141915.1 of Tessaracoccus bendigoensis DSM 12906. Taxonomy (GTDB): domain Bacteria; phylum Actinomycetota; class Actinomycetes; order Propionibacteriales; family Propionibacteriaceae; genus Arachnia; species Arachnia bendigoensis. Next base: position 51,105 of record NZ_FQZG01000003.1, read on the forward strand.
CCAGGACGAGCCAGCTCTCCCACACGTCTCCGCCCAGGTCGTCGACGCGGCCGGCGGCTGCGGTCACGTCATGGTCGGCGCACTTGTCGACGGTCGCGCGGGCCGCAGCGATGGGCGCGTCCAGCGCGGTGGGGTCTTCAAGACGGTGGTGGCGGATACGGGTCGGGTCGAGCGGCACTGCCTCCCGTGCGATCCCGATGCAGTCGAGCTGGACCTGGCGCGCCCACGGGTTGACGGCGATCTCGGCCGCCAGGTAGCGAGCGAAGTCGGCGGCGTAGGTCGGGTCACCGGTCAAGCTGATCGTGCCGAGCTGTTCGAGGTTGACGAGCCACGTCGCGCCATCGTCGTCCAGTCCGACGGAAACCACTTGCGGATAGGCGCATCGGGCGGTCGGTGCCTGCTCCTGAGGACCAGTGGCCAGCAGCCATCGACGACCGTCGGCCGGGTCCGGGCGCCACGGATGGGCCAGCGTGACGGGCTCAACCAACTGAACGGCCACCTCGCCCGGCAGGAGCTGGACCGCCAGGAGCTGCGGTGGGGCGACGCGGTCCTCGCCGGAGACGGCAAGCAGCTTGAGCGCCTGGTCGATCGTCAGCAGGTTGGGCGTCGCGGCCTGCCCCTCCGTCATCACGGTCTTCTCCACCGGAACCAGTTCCGGTGGCGGTGCCTGGATCGTCCGCCCCGGCCGACGGGCACGGAACTGAGCCCTCCGGCGCTGACGCAGGGCGGCCAGCAGCCCAGCAGCGAGGACCCCGCCCGCACCAGTGAGCCCGACCAGCAACCACGGGGCCGGCGCCTCGGCGCCCCGATCGGACCCCTCGCCCACAGGCCTCGCGTCGCTACTCATGTCCGAGACCGCGGTCGCCGAGGCACCTGGGGAGGGCACCGCCGGTGCGCTGGACGGAGCGGCGGGAACAGGGACGGCCCCGCCGGTTGCAGGCGGCCTCTCGGCCACCGGGGTCTTGGTGGCAGTCGCGGGCGGGACGGAGGCGTCGCGCACTGGATGCGAGGCCGGAGGTGCCGGCTCAGCTCGTTCCGGTTCCGGGAAGGTTGGCAGCTCGGGTGTTGCTTCCGCAGCGGACGGGATGAGCAGGTGCCACCCGGGGAGGATGAGGTCTGGGTCCGTTAGGCGACGGCCGTCCGGCTGCGCAATCCCCCGAGAGGCCTCGAAGATCCGTGGCCACGCCTCGGCGTCGTCGAGGTGCTGCTGTGCGATCTCGCTCAGCGTGTCGCCCTTGACCACGGTGTATCGGGAATACGCGCGGTCGCTCGCTACGGAGGCCTGTCCAGCGTGTACCTGCGCCGCTGCGGGCAGAGTCAGCACCCAGCCCGGCCTTAGGAACTGCGCCTTTCCCCGTAGGAGATCGTTGTTGAGCTTGAGGATCTCGTGGTAGCGACTCCCGGACCCCAGGTGGTGCTCAGCGATCGACCACAAGGTCTCACCTCGTTTGACCGTGTGAGTGAGGCGTGGGGTGGCCGTCTCGACGAGCGCGGTGGCTCTGGACGGCGTTCCCGCGGACGCTGACGGCCCCGGGATCACGGTGGACGTTGCTGTGGCCACAGGGCTCGGGCTGTCCGGGGTCGCGGATGCAGTCTCGATCCCCGTGGCGGGCACCGCGATGAACAGGAGTAGCGCTGCTGTCACGAGCCGGCGGGCCGGCGCCTGCGACCACCGTAGCCCGGGCAACTTGGGTGCCTCCAGGCCCCGGATGGCTGCGATTGTCTCCGTGAGGATCGTGAGGGCAAGCAGTCCCCACACAACCCAGGCCGCGCCCTTCAAGATCAGCACCGTCAGGTGACCGTCATCCGGACTGGTGAGCGCCGCCCACCACCCGTCCAGGCCGGACGGAGTCGGCCCCCACCCGAGGGCCAGCAACACCGCAGGAAGCCCCACGAGGAGGGCAACGAGCGCGACGAAGGCAGCAAGTCCGACCAGACGAGGGTGACGAGGCGGTGGGTTCATCGGGGAGCTCCGTTCACGACGCGCGACAGCAGGATGGTGGCGTCGCCGCTGACCGTCTTCGGCCCGATGCCTGCGGTTCCGAGGAACTTCGGCTGGTAGACGATGGTGACGTGCACCGACAAGGTGGTCGGTCCGGTGATGCTCACGCTGCCCTCGACGCCGGCGGCATGCAGGTAGGCCGCTGCGGCCGTTCGGGCGGCGTAGGTGTCGATCTGGGGGGATTGGCCGCGCATGATCTGGCTGGCCTGCACCTGGTTCGCGGCCGTTCGCCCGGCCTGCTGGGCGAGGTCGTGGGCGCGCTGCTGGGCGTTGACCTGCCCTGTCAGGTCGACGGTGATTCCGATAACCATGGTGATCACGAGCGCGATCAACACCCCCCACACCGTGACCGAACCGCGCTCATCGTGATGGCGCATCATCGCCCCCTGAACACATCAAGCGGACTCGTGACCGTCGCGCTCACGAGCCTGTCCGGCAGGCCGGGCAGTGCCAGCTCTGACAACTCCACCGTGCAGCTCACCGTGGCCGCGACGCTCGCCGGGGTGCCCACCGGTTTGGCGAACCCCGAGGTGTCGAGGGTGACCGTCATCGAGGCGCAGGTCAGCCCCTGGTTGGCCAGCGTGGCTCGTGCCGCCGCCACCGCCGACGTCTGGGCGGCGCCAGCCGTGCGGGCGATGGACGCGGCGCGTGCGGCGTCCGCGGCCGCTTGCTGGACGCTCCCGTGAGCGATCGCCACCCGCCCGCCGGCCACGGCGAACAGCAGCAGGAGCATGAGCGCCGGCACCAACAAGACCAGTTCGATCGCCGCGGAACCCCGCTCATCGGCGACGCAGCGCCGAGCCTGGAAGCTCGCGCTCCGGCATCGTCGGGATTCGTGAGCTCGCGGCTTCATCGCGTGTACCTCTCGACCGGGAGGGTGGCCGACTGCGACACGGTGACGTCCATGAACGGCACGAGCCGGACGCTGTGGCCGGTCACCGTCACGGTGGTGCTGGTCGCCGTCCTGTCGCCGGTCACGGTCACGCCGGTGAGCGTCGTCCCTCCCACGTCGGCTGCGAAGGACCTCGCGCTCGACAAGCCCGCCTCCAGGGAGGAGTTGAGCATCGCGGAGGTGCGGGCGCCCGACTGGGCGGATGCCAGGGCGATCGACCGGGCGTGGAACCACGTGCCGGCCTGGACGGCCAGGAACAGCACGGTGAGCACGATGGGAAGCGCGATCACCATCTCGACCGATGACGACCCGCGCTCACCTCGCATTCGCCACCTGCTGGCCCTGGACCGCCACATGGTCGTTTCCCTACCGGATCTCGCCGGCCTTGCCGACGACGTAGGCCTGGATGATCGCGGCGACGATCCCCACGATGGCGATGGCGAAGATCGCCCAGAGGACGTTCTGGATGGTCTCGGACATGCCGTCCTCGGCGAGCATTCGTTCGCGCTGCTTGGCCAGCCACGACTCGAGGTCGCGGCGCATGAGCTGGCTCTCCACGTACAGGTTGAGCATCATGGTGGGGTTTCCTCTCCTGAAGGGGTTCTTCCTTTGGGGTCAGGTGTTGCTCATCAGGGTCATCAGGGATGGCCCCAGCAGGATGGCGATGAAGACGATCGCCAGCATGGTCGCAGGGATGGTGAGCCGCTCGGAGGCGGCGTTGGCACGGGCCTGCTCGTCGGTCAGGAGCGCCACTCGCAGCGCTCGGTTGTGTTCCCGGAGGGTTTGGTAGACGGGCATCGTCTGCTGTTCGGCCAAGGCCATGATGTTGGCCAGATCGTCGAGCTCGGGCAGGGCCAGCTCGTCGCCCATCGCGCGAAGGACGTCCCACGGTGGGCGGCCGTCGACGCTGGACTGGGTGAAGCCCTCCGCCAGCCGGTCGAAGACCCACTGACCGCGGCCCACGCGCGCCGCGTTCTCCAGCGCCTGCCGCGGCCCCGAACCGGCACGACGCTCCAGCGCCACGAGGTCGATGAAGCCGGTCAGCACGTGGTTGAACTCGAGGCGCGCCGCCTTCGCCTTGCCGTGGATGTCCAGGTTGGGCAGCACGAACAGCCCGACCGCGCAGACCAAGGACGCAGCGAGCGGGACCGCGATCGGGAACTGCAGACCGAACCAACTGAACAACGTCGATAGCAGCGGGGGTGCCACCAGTCCGATCGCCGCCAGGATGAGCTTCTCGCCGTAGAAGTTGGCCTCCGTCCGGCGCAGCAGCGTCAGTTCCTTGACCGGCGTCATCCACACCCACCTCGGCAGCCAGCGCGCGACCCAGGCGCCCACCCGATCCTGGGTGTCCACGCCGCCCGTGACGAAAGTGGGGGCCGACGGCACTCCGGTCAGCCGGTCCAGTGCAGGCCCGAGCGCCGGCACGGTCGGCGTGAGCCACCACACCGCGCACAGAACGCTCGTGGCGAGCAGCAGGCCAGTGAGGGCCGCAAGCTGGAGGCCAGTCATGAGGGCCCTCCGGACGCCAGCAGTCTGGGCAGCGGCTTGACCCGCGCCATGCGTCGCATGACCACGAGGCCGACGACGTAGAGCGCGAGAAGCACCGACAGCACGATCTGTCCCAGCGGGGAGCGGTACGGCTCCAGGTACTGGCCGGTGGCGGCCATCCCGACCAGGCAGACCACGGTGATGATGGTGACGATCCGCGCGGTCTGGCGCGGCTTGCTGCGGTCGGCCTCCAGATGACGCCGGGCAGCGACCTCCGCGGACACCGACTCGGCGAGGCCGGACAGGATCTGAGCGAGACCATCGGCCCGCTTCTGCGCCGCGAGGATCAAGGTGGCCGCCACCAGGTCACCGGTCGAGTCGTTGAACTGGTCGGCGAACGCGCGGAGCGCCTCGGCTGTGTTCCACCGTGATCTGATGCGGCTCACCAGGGTGGTCACCTCCGGACGGATGACGTCGGGTGTCGTGCGCAGCGTGGCGACCAAGGCGCCCTCAAGACCGACTCCCACGGTGATCACGCCGGCCAGGTTGCGCGTCCACTCGGCCAGGCCTTCGAGGCGTTCGATCGTGTGGGACTCATCCGAGACTCCCAGGAGCACCGGCAGGCCGATCGCCGCCAACGGGAAGAGCACGATCGCGATCACCCAGCCCGACAGTAGAGCCACCAGCACGCCGACTACCGCCGCCAGCAGACCGGAGATCAGGACGCGGCGCGGGACGCTTGCCAGCCGAGCCTGGAGCCGGGGCGTCTTCGGAGCGCCCGTCGCGACCGGCACTTGCCGAAGCCCTGCGACCAGCCCCATCACACCACCGACGCCGAGGACGCTCACCAAGCGCGGGGACGAGCGGGTTCATGCAACACCTCCGTGCCGCTGCGCCTCCAGGAGGAACTCGTTCGCAGTGAACCCGTGGCCGGTCAACATCCGAAGGTGGTCGGGCAGCACGAAGGCGACAGCCGGGCCGTCGGCGTCACTGCGGAAGACGGTCGTCGCGGCGTAGCCAGCGGACTCCTCGCCCGGCGTGATTGCCAGCACCTCGTCGACCACACGCCGCTTGCGGACCGAGCCGTCGCGACCGCGCACGTACATGGACCGCAGCTGCACCACGAGGCCGAGGCAACGGGCCAGCTTCATCACTGCCGAGTCGCGGGTGAACTCGCCCGACTGCATCGCGCAGCTGACCAGTTTCTCCATCGTGTCGGACGCCGACGCGGCGTGCGTCGTCGACAGCGAGCCGGAGCCCGACTCCATGGCCATGATCATCTGAGCGACCTCGCGTCCGCGGACCTCGCCCACGATCTGCCGGTCCAGCGCGTACCGGAAGGAGGCGTGCATGCCGTCCTGCAGCGTGAACTCGTTCACCGGACGCCCATCGGGACCTCGCTCGCCCGAACCGGGACGCGCCTCCCACGAGAACACGACGGGGTGCTCGTCGACCAACTGCTCAAGACCCAGCTCCCGTTCGGTCTCGAACGTCCCCAGCACCTCCTCCGGGCCGATCTCGGCACACAAGGCTCGCAGCAGGGTCGTCTTCCCGTCGCCTTGCTGGCCGGAGACCACGATCGACAACCGGGCCTTCACCGCGGCCGCGAGGAAGGAGGCCAGCAAGGGGCTCACCGTGTCCAGGCCCACGAGGTCGTCGAGGGTGATGCGCACCAGGCGGTGCCTTCGGATCACCACGCTCGGCCGATGGGTGACGAACGCGGACGCCGCCAGGCGAGCGCCATCCAGGTTGAGGTGGAGGTCCGGGTTAGCGTCCGAGAATACGCGAGGCGGATCGGCCCTTGAGGCCAGGTCCTGCAGGAGCTGGATCAGTTCCTCGTCTGACGCCGCCACTGGCGGGCCCGGCACCTTCTCGCCGCCCACGAGGTCCAGGAACACCCGATCGTGTCCGACAACGATGATGTTCTCGACGTCCGCCCGATCCACCAAGGGCTGCAATCGGCCGAGCCCGAACATCAGGTCGAAGACGGCCTGCGCCAAGGCGTCCTGCGCTTTGGCGGAGCTGACGGAGCCGTGGACGGCGAAGCGCGCCTCCGTCGCCTCTTGGACTACTTCCATGATCACGGCCCGCCCGAGCTCTTGGCGGGAGGTCTCGTCAACGAACGGGGACTGCGCCGCACGCTCAGAGAAGCGCTTGGACGCCAGCGCGCGCAGTTCCGACGCCTCGTCCCAATCCACCTCGGGCGAGTGTTCCGTGGGCGGTCCCATCGGTCCCACCTTCGCCTCGCGGCCGACCACATGAAGGGAGGACGGCGTGGGCGTCGTGGCGACTGCCGTCGACAGGGTGAATCCAGAGCGGACGCGGCCCGGGCGCGCCGCATCAACCGCGTCACCGAAGGCGGTGAACAGCGGCACGCTGGCCAGGTCGGGCCCTTCCCAGGTTGGCTGCGGCTGCTTCGTCATCGTTCCGCCCCCGCCCTGGCGCGGGGCGGCGCGTCCTCCGTGCGCGGAGCCAGAGCCCGAAGCGACTCACCCAACGCCACCACCGACCGCGGTAGCGGCGAACGATCGAACCGACGCTGAGGCTCCCCGTGGGACCACCACCGCGCGGCGTCCGGGTCCCACGCGACCTCGCCGAGCACCTGTACGCCCAGCGTCTTGGTGACCTCAGACGTGCTGTACCGACGTGCCGGGCCGGCGATGACCAACCGCACGTCGCCCAACGAGCCTTCCTGAAGCGCCGGCATCCATGACCGCACGCGGGCCAGCTCGGGCAACCCGGTCCCGGTCACCACCACCGTGACGTCGGACTCCGAGATCAGCGGCTCCGGGCTGCCGACCATGCCCAGCCGGCCGGCGTCCACGACGACGTCCACGCCCGTGTCGACCTCGAGTCCACGCAAGGCGTCCAGAAGCGAATCCCACACGCCCAGGAGGGACGCCGCCTGCTGGTGCGCCCGTAGCCCGGGCAACAGGCTCGCGTTCGAGTCGGCCAAGGGGAACAACCGCGAGGGCAACTCGTCGGCCAGCTGGCGGTGTCGGTGGGCCAACACGAGTTCGGAGAGTCCGGGGCGGGCGACGCCTGTGCAGTACCCGGCCAGGATCGCCGAGCCGCCCGACGGGTCGGCTTCCACCAGCACTACCGGGCGTGGCCACGTCAGTGCGAGCCCGACCGACAGGGTGGTCACCCCTAGCGAGCCCGAGACGGACGCAACGGTGAAGACGGGCATCGGGTCACCGCTCCCGGGAATCGAGGACCACGGCCACCCTGCCTGTCGCGGCCCGGGCTGCCAGATCGGGGGCGGCGTCAGCGCTCACCAGCAGGTCGACCAGGGCGAACTGGCCGTCCTGCGAGCGCGTGACCGCCACGACCTTGGCCGCGATTGTCACTGGGGATACGTCGCCGACCTGACCCTGCGCGCCGGGGGTCTGCACCACCCGCACGTCGTCGCCGGTCTTCAAGGGGATGGCGGGCAACATCCCGTCCACTAGGGAGAGGCCCACCACGGTCTGGCCCTTGGCCGGGACCGTCTCGGGGGCGATGGCGTCGGGCGTGAGCAGACCGCCGGCTGAGATGTCGAGCGCCGCACGCTGGCCCACGACCGTCGACACCTCGCCGGCGGGGATCGAGGCGACGGCCGGATCGAGCGACACCCGCGCGACCATCAGATCGCTGGCTGCGATGACCGCGCCACGAGGGACGGCCGCCTTCGCCACAACGACTTCGACCGACGAGGTCGCCGCCGTCCACAACCACACGCCACCCAGTGCCGAGAGCAGCAGGGCGGCCACGGAAGCGATGATCAGCACCGGACGCCGCCGGGTCTTCACGGGACCCAACGCCGCGGTCGCCTGGGGGGTGGGGGTGGCCGCCGTCGTCGGCGCCAAGGTCGATGTCCTCACGTCCCTATCCCTTCACCACGGTCTGGAGTTCGCCGATCGTCACCACGACCGAGCTCGTGTACGTCTGGTTGATGACACCGGACTCGCCGATCCCGGACCAGTTGATGGTCCAGTAGCTCGTCGCGGTGACGGTGTACGTGCCCTGCTTCGTGTAGCGATAGCCGCAGTCGGGCGACGATGAGACTCCGAACGAGTCGGCGTAAGTGGTGCCTGTGGAAGTGCACGCGACAGTCCCGCCGTCGCCCATGCTCCACACCACCTCCGTGACCTTGCCCGTCGCGGTGACGGAATATCCGCCGGCGGACGCGGTCTTCGTGTTTGGCCCCCAGGTGCTCTGGTCCGGGGACGCCACCCACAGCCAGATCGGCAAGCCCACCAAGCCCACCGAACCAGGTGAAGGGTCGGGCGCCATCCCGATCTCGACCGCACGGAGACGCATCTGGGTTACCGCCTGGAGGGCCAGCACTCTGGGGTCAGGGATGACGCCGGGGGCGCTGTCGGCCCAGAAGAGGTAGGAGCCCGGACCCGACCAGATACCGGAACTCGAACACCGGTAGATCGACCCCGTTGTATTGCCGCTCCACACCGCGTCCGTCAGAGGGGGCGGGGGCGATTCCGCCTTGATGTAGCAGGCGCGAGCGTTGCTCCATGTCCCTAACTCCGCGTCGGAACACGCCACCTCACGGGGAGGCATCTCCTGCGTCACGCAAGCGACGGGGTCGCTGCTGCCGGAGTGGGTGTTCTTCAGCGGAGCAGCGGGACCCGACCCGCCGTAGCCGGGGACACCGACCCCGCACGCGACTCCCCAACTCGCCCCTTCACAGCCGCCCTCCGCGTAGGCGGGCGAAGCAGTGAGCGGCGTGATCGTGAGCACGACACAGAGGGCGAGCGCCGCGATCAGCTTGGTCAACATGATCCGAGGACCTCGTCCTTGGTGATCTGCAGGTTGGCGCCGACCAGCTGCACCGTGCTCTCGTGCGAGAGCCTCGGCTGAGGCGCCGGAGTGACCGGCTGTCCGGCCTTGTCCGTGAGGATGGCGTCGCTGCGATCGACGCACGAGGTGACAACCCACCCGTCATCCTTCGCCACGGCACTCTGGGAGGGGATTCTCGTCGCGCCTACCTGCACCTGCCCCCGTTCACGGACCGTGGTCAGCATGACCTGCAGGCTGCTCAACGCCTCGCCCGAGGCCAGGGTGTCGAGCTCGTTGATGCTCTTGCTCGAGTCGACCAAGAGACCGTCGAGGGTCTGCCACAGCAGCACGACGCGCGTCTTCGCGTCCTCGAGCTTCTGGTCCTCGGGGCTGAGGGTCGGTGTCACCGTGGGCGAGGGTGACGATGACTGCGACGGGCCCGTCGGGGTCGGGCTGTTGGTGGGCGCGGCAGTGCAGCCACCGATCAGCGCAGCGGCCATGACGGCTCCCACTGCTTTGGCGGCCAGTCCTTGGTGGGTCATCCCATCCTCCTTCGCCTAAGGGCCATAACGGGGCGAAGAGGCGCCTCGTGGACATGCGCTGTCTGTTGTTGTCTCCCAGACTGCGGCAGCACCAAAGCTCCCGGGTGCGTCTGGCGCTCGTGGCGCCGGTTCCGCGTAGTCGCGGGTACGGCCATTGTCAGAAGCGGCCATCTCTGGCTCCAAGCTCTCCAGGGGGTGGACCTTGTTCGGGAAGGGTAAGCATGGAAATCCGTGATCTTGGGGATATCGAGCTTCGCACGTCTGCGTGTCACGCTAGCACATCTACACCGCTTAGCGGTATAGATTGCCCATCGTGTCTCGTCTCCCCTTGCCCCGGACCACTGAGACAATGGCCGGGTGCCTACCTACTCGGACGCCCCGGTCCCCGTCGAGTTGGACGCGTTGGTCGGCATGGGCATGAACCGCGTCAAACTCGCCATCGTGGTCTCGCTGACCCAGCACGGCGGCACCCTCAGTACCCCGGACCTGGTGGCTGCGCTGGAGGGACAGGTCGCCGGCACCACGATCGTCCGCAATCTCCATGAACTCGAGGACCACGGCTACGTCAATGGCGACCCTGCCCACGAGGAGCGCCGACGGCGCCTCACGCGCTGGACGCTCAACCACGCGAAGCTCCACGCTGACCTACGGGCGCTCATCCACGCCACCACACCATCCGTCGAGACCCCGACCACGTCGGACTGAGCCGGCGGCGTGCACTCGGGTTATTGAACGCGAACCCACGTCACGTGCGCGACTTGGGTTACGGACGACGCGACCTCCTTTGGCGCAGCCGCCTAACTCCCAGCCCACAAGCAGTGACGTGCACGTGAGGCCTATTTGGCGCCGCGGCGAATGCTGGAGCACGGTCACCGGTCCGCCCGTTCGGAACGAGAGCGACCCCTTCTTGGCCTTGATCTCGTGGCGGCTTCGTGGACCGCGCAACTCTGCTCCCACAAGGGATAACTGTTCGCCCATCACCAAGGAAGCAACTTGGGAGTCACAGGGAGACCGGTCCGAGGGCTGCGGCGTGGACTACGTCGAACTGGTCCTGTGTTCTTGAGGTCCCGCCAGGGCCCGGGAAAGGACAGCGCCATGACCATTCGGACCTACGAGTCTTTGCCCACGGCCGCCGCCCGGATCGGGGTCAGCGTGAAGACCATCCGCCGCCGGATCGCCGACGGCGTTCTTCCGGTGGTCCGGTCCGGCCGCAGCCTCCACCTGGATCCGAAGGACGTCGACGCTCTACTCCGTCGCTACCCGCAGCGCACGGCGTCCGAGTTCAACTCAGCGGCACTTCGTCCCGCCCGACGCGCGTCCTAGGCGGGTTCCTCGACCCCTCGAAGGGCCCCTCAACCGCAAGCAAGAAGCCCCCGGTTTCCCGGCAACTGAAGCGGCAACTTACTTCCGATGATGTCGATAGGAACGGCGAGCAACCGGTGCCTCGACACCACCAGCGCCGCGAGTGTCAGGAGCATCTGCCTGACGGTGTCGTGACTCACCCCACCAGGCCCCGTTCATCGATATCCCTATCACTGACGTGCGCGGCGCCGCTGGCATCGACATCCGGGCCGATGGTCATGACCTCGCTCTCAAGCCAGTTACGCGCGTCCGGTGATCCTGGCCAGTAGTACGCCGTGTTTGAACCTCAGCGGCGTCATTCCGTCCAAGCCAACGCCGCTCGCGACTCCGGGTGGCACCGTTGTGCGTGGGCGGCCTTGCCAGTGTCGAGCCTTTCTCGAATCACCGGCCAGCCTTTGGTACCTTCGGCCCTCGTGGTGACTGAACGAGGTTTAGAGTCGTGCCGTTGGCGAGGATGTGGATGGTCTTTCGGGCACGGGTGAGCGCGACGTAAAGGTCATTCACCTCCGAGTGATTTGCAGCGTCGGCGATGATGACATGGTCGTACTCAAGGCCCTTAACCAAAAGGGTTCGGGAAATCACCAGGCGGCGTTCACGGCGGCCAGCATGCCGTAGTGAGTCGCGTGCCTTCGCCAGTTCGGCATGGAGGACGCTCTTGTCGTCACCCTTTGCGCCTGCTCCGCGTATGGCGGTTTTGACGTCGAGCCAGGCCTCGTGCGAGTGCAGCTTGATGCCTACTGCACTCGGAATTACGTCCATCGCAGTCGCTAACTGCCCCAAGGTCGGGTTGGTCACCACTTGGTCGAGAGCTTCGATGACGACCCTCACGGGCTCCCGCCTCGTTGAGGTCTTTAGCAAATAGCCGCCAGGCGCTCCGCGTTCATAACACTTGCCGAGTGGGGAGGGATCGAGAATGCCGCTCTTCGCGTGGCACTTCTTGGTGAACTCAAACAGCCACGAAGCGTAGCCTTCGGGTTCGACGTCGACAAGCTCCGTCAGCGCAGCGCTCATGTAACTGCCAGCAATTTCCTCCATGACGGTGTAGCGACCGTCCAATTTCGACGCGATGGCCCGTCCGCCGCTTAGGTGCCGAGCGCTGATGATCAGGACGGTCTCGCCTACGGGATGCTTGAGTGCAGACATCGCGGCGTTTGTGACGCCTTGGTAGTTGCCCGTGATGTCAGTGAACGTGACGCCGGCCGGGTAGGAGGGGTCGGCAAGGGTCAGTACCGCCCCTTCGGTCAGGTGCTTGCGAACTCCGAGCAACCACGCACCGAGTGCCTCGTTGTGTCCGGCCCAGCGATGTGGCTTCGGGGTTATGCCAAGAAAGGGGGGGGAAATCTTCTAGCACCTGGCCCCAGTCCGGCAGCGGCTCAGAGAACCCGAAAATCGCCTGAAGAGGGTCACCGAGGATCCCAACCCTACCGACCGCGTCTTTTAGCTTGAGGACAAGCGCGTGGTGCTCGGTGTTGCAGTCTTGGTACTCATCAACGAGGACGTGGGAGTAGGAGGCAGCTATAACCGCGTGGAGGTGGCTATTCGATAGCACCCGAGCCGCGGCTCTCACGTATGCCTGCGAGTCGTCGGGGACCATCAGGCGCGGAACGATGAGCTCACCAAGGACCGGGTACGCGCGAGCCAGCCTAAATGCCATGCTCGTGATGGTGGTCACATGGACGCCCGAACTGGCGCCGAACCGTTTCAGTCGGGCCCTGACGGCGTGTACCCCGGCGTTGGTGTGCGTTATGACCAAGACCTTGCCACCGACATCGGTGACGTGCTTTGCAGCGGCCGCCAGCAGGTGGGTCTTGCCTGCGCCGGCAGGCATCTCGATCGAGGCGGGCAGCGCGTCGATGAAGGCGGCAGCGTCCGATCTCAGATCGTCGGGGAGTTCTTCAGGCACCAGGCAGCTCCGCGCCCTCTGTCCGCGCGCCCCCAGTTGGCCCGGATTGAACTCCGGGCGCGTTTGTTGGGGTCTTCTCCGAGCGGGCGTAGATGGCTGCCTTCAACTCGTCGAGCTTGGCCCTGACGTCACCCGTCTGCAGCCCCGGAGTGTCGAGCATGAACCGCGCCAGTCGACGACCCTTGTCGACGCGCTTGAACCAGGACTTGGACTTGGCGGCACGGCCCACGATCTCCCTGGCTCGCTTGAGGTCGACTCCTGCGTGGGTCCAAGTGGCGACATTCAGGAGTTCAGCGCCGGTCTTTGCGCCGGGGGCACCGAGGGACTCGAGTTTCCCTGCGTAAGACTGGGCGGCGCCGTCCAGGTCGTCAGCGACGTCGAGCGCGGCCTGGATGAACTGAGTGAGCCCCGCTTCGTCGAGTTGGGCGCACACCGCTGTCTCGATGCTGTGCTCGCCTTCCCACTGAACGACCGCTCCACCCAAGGTCTTGATGTCGGGCACCATTTGGTTGGTCGCAGCGTCGTCACTATCGATGAACAGCACGACTTGGTAGCCGGCGTGGAGGAACTGCTCTGCCCACGCTAACGACCCGGTTCCGCCGTTGCCTTCGATTGCGACCACACCCAGCGCGGCTGATGGCGCTGGCTCCGGATGGCCCCCAAGGTTCCACTCGTCAAGGAGTTCCAGAACCACTCCATATTCAGTCTTGCCCTCGTTGATGATGATCCGGCGCGCGAGGAAGGCTTCCGGGCTCGTCTTCAGCAGCCTGCGGAGGTCGGCAGGGGCACTCAGCGGGCGCAGGTCGGTCACCCCGGTCGTTGAGCGAACCATGATGAGTTCTTCGGGCTCAAGGTGTTGCAGCGCGGTTGGGGAGTGGGTGGTGACGAAGACTTGGGAGAACGCGTCGCTGTTCCTGAGGTGGCCCAGCAGGTGGACAAGCCGATGCGGTTCGAGCCCGTGCTCCACTTCGTCCACCAGCAACGTCGTGCTCCCTTGGTTCGCGAGCTGTTGAGTTGCGGCGCCAGTCAAGCGCCTTGTACCCAGCCCGAAACTCGTCAACGGCACATCGCCCTCGAACAGGGCGAGGTTCCCCTGTGTGTTGGTCAATGAGAGGTCGAGCCCAGGCTTGAGGTCGGCGAACTCGGTCGTGCCGATTGCCTGTACTTGAATCCTTACCTCTTCTGCCAACGCCTTCAAGGAGTCTGTGACCGCATCGGCGGCCGCGTCCCGCGCCGCTCGCCCGGCCAGCGTCAGGGTGGAACGGGTGTCGTCACGGCTAGCGGTGAGCTTCCCAAGCGCGGAGGTCCGCGACCATCGCAGGTGCGCGTCGATGCGATCGTCGATCCGATACGCCGTCATCCTCGATCGATGCCTGGCGCGGACCGGCTGTGGCTCCTCGTCATCGAGGCCTTCAAGCGGGGGGCGATAGGATTGCCACACCGGATCCAGGTCGGCTTCTACCAAAAACTCTATGATGACGCAGCACTGTGACTCCTCGCCGGGGTCGTGCGTCCATTCGCCCTCGTCGTCAATGCCCGCCAAGAACCCGCCGAAGGCGTCCATCGCAATGAGTTCATCTGGCAGTTGATCGACCGCGACCCGAATCCGGATTGGGCGCGTGACGTCGGCTTGGAAGAAGTCTGTGTCCTGGACGCTTTGGCCGGCACGGTCGTGAAGTGCGCGCTCAAGCGCTGTCAGGATGGTCGTCTTGGTTGAGTCGCCGGGCCCGATGAGTGCGAAGAATCTCTGACCCGGGGGAAGCCGCCAGGACGCAGCCTTGATGCCGCGGAAGCTCTCGATATCGACTCGCCGGATCCGCATCCGTCCTCGTTTCGCTAGTAGACCTCGACCATAGTCCGCACGGGCGCCAACTTGCGGGACCATGAATGCTGACAGAGCGGTAGCGGCTTCGGCATCGGCATCGTGTCAATGGCCATCGGGTTCTGCCCGGCAAGCAACAGTGCTTGACCCATTCGCGAGCGCCTGGGCGCGGTTCTTACTCGCCGGAACCGCCAATGGGCCGTCGGGGCACCCGTCGCCAACCCAACGCAGCACCGCGATTTGCCTCTCGTCCAGCGGTTTGGAACGAAGGCTCATCGGGCCCCGCCTCCACCACGCACGAGCCCGACCGTAGCGGACGAGCGGAACGGGCATTCGGCAGCCCACTGCGCTGATCGTGCGCCGGCTTCGGCGCCTCCACCGAACAGCGGGCTCTGCAGGCCCGGGCAGTCACGCCATCGTCACCCGTCGAGCACGCCCTTTCGATCAACCCAGCCGACCTGGAAGCCGCCTTCACGAGCGAGCGTGGGTCGGATCACGGCTTGCGCGTGCTGGCCTCGATCATCGACGAGACGTTGCCCGCCACCGCGGCGAGGTAGTCCATCTCGGCGCGCTGGTAGCGCAGCGCCATCTTCGGCGAGGTGTGGCCGGCGATCGCTTGGACGGCCCGGAGATTGCCCCCGGACAGCCGGTAGGCCCAGGTGAGGCCCGTCACCCGGGTTCCGTGGAAGACGTAGCCCCCTTGGCCGGTCAGCAGTTCCCGGATGCGCTGCGACTCCTCGCTCTCCTGTTCTCCTGACTGCTCAAAGCGACGAATTGCGTCCTCCTCGAGGCTATTGGCGACGGTCTTGCATGCATTCTTGAACGCCCTTAGCCAGTCCGCGGACTTCACTGGCCCGCCGTCCCTGGTCCGCCAGAAGAGCAACCCCGTCCGACCCAGCTGTGTGTGCTCGCGAAGATGCGACCTCACATCACCAACGAGAGCAGCGGGGATCGGAAGTGTGCGGAAGGCGATGCCCTTGCGGGCGGTCTTGAGCGGTCCGATCTCGACCTTGCCCTCCGCCTCCTTCACCGACTGATGGACCTTCACAGTCGGGACCTCACCGTTGAGACTGAAGTCGCGACGCTGCAGCGCTCGGACCTCGCCAGACCGCAGCCCGAGCACGCCCCCGAGGAGTACGCCCAGCCGCCAACGTTCGGGCATCTGCTCCGCGACGGCGTACAACACGTCGATCGGGAGGGGGTCCAGATCTCGTTCCCGCGAGGCTTGGGCTTGGGTAGCCGCCTTGACCTGGACGGGGTTCACCTCGATGAACTCGGCCTCGACGGCGGCGTTCATGATCGCTCGCAGCAGGTCGTACGCCTGCCGGCATGACGACTCGCGCGTGCTGACCGGGAGACCCTGCCACCACAGGCGCACGTCGGCGCGGGTCAACTCGGTGACGCGCACACCGCCAATGCCGTGCTTCGCAACAGGCTTGCCTTTCACCATCCCTCGCCGCGTGATCGTCGCGGGCTCGGCAAGGATGTAGAACTTGAAGAGTTGGCGATAGCGGTCCCGCGACGTGGCAGCGAGCTCACCGCGCTCGAGGTACTGCGAGCCGTAGGCGGCAATGGTGGGCACCGCCGCCGCTGCCTGCCGGGCGGCCTCCTTGCGCTGGCGCTCCTCCTCGGCCTCGCGGAATCGCTCGATCGGCGGAGTCCAGTCGCCGCGATCGATCAGCCAGTGTTCGCGGTCGAGCCACCCCCAGGCATCGCCCTTCGCATCAAACGTCTGGAGCGCGGTGTAGCGGGTGCCTTGATCGCCGCCGCGAACGCTGCCGAGGACGTAGGACGCCTGGTAACGCCCGGAGGGAAGCTGACGAACCTTGCCCCACGCTCGGCGACCCTCCGCCATATCCCAGTCCCCCTCCCCGCGTCCGCCACCGCCGCATCTCGTATCAGATTGAAGCACGAATCGTGCCCCGAGTGTGCCCCGAGATCCGCTTGCCATGCCTACGCGTGTCCACGCAAGTGACGGGCGACGCTATCTACTAGCGTAGTCAGACGCCACATCGACCTGTTGACAAGGACTTCGATGTTGCGAGTTTGCGAGTTCGAATCTCGTATCCTCCGCCAGCTAGATTCCCGCTCGGATCAGGGCGGGAATCATTGTTTGTGGGCTTGATGGCCTTCTGCAGCACGATTCGTGCCCCGAGTTTTCGTGGCATGTTCTCGCCCGAGCAACCCGGGTGTCCGCGGAGACGGCCGCCCTGAATCCGGGTGACGTTGAGTGGCGCCGGTCCGTCGACACGGCATGCGCGCCGCGCCAGGTCGCGGCGCCGGTGAAGTCGATCAGTGGGCTTCCTATCGCGTGCGCTGCTTGCGCGCTGACGGACCCATCAGTGAGTGAGGTCACAAGGCAGGTCCGGATCATTGATACCCGGGACATCAGTGAACGCAGGCTGTCGTGCTCCTATGCCAGAATGTCAAGCAGCCAAGGGAGGGAGGTGTAGGCACATGGTCCTCTACGCCGCCACCGACGCTTGGCCGAACCATCCGAAGCCATGGTTCCGCGATGTGTACAAGATCGCTCGCGGCCATGGCTGGACGCTGGAGACCCACACGAGCCATACCGGCAGCGCGACAGTCCGATGCCCCAGCGGCGATTGCTCCTTCAAGGTCTTCGCAACGGGCCGGGGCGCCGAGAGCGTAGCCAAGCAGCACAAGCTCATGATCGAGCGCTGCCCGCACGGGCCTGGGACCATCGACGCACTCACCCGCGCGACTGAGCTACTCGACAGGTCGGAGCGTCTTCTGAATGCGCTCGACTCCCTGCGCGAACGTGACAACCTCAACAACCGGGTGCAAGCCCTTCTGGTCGACGACGCAGACCGTCACGAGGACGAGATCCTTGACCTCTGGCTCGCCGCAGATGGGCTCGCCGCCGAGGCCGGGGAGCTACTTGCCGGGCTGGACACCTCAATCCCAGAGGAGATCGTCGAGACCACAGACAGGAACCTCGGCGCGGCGCGCCGAATCCTGCGCCCACTGCCGAAGACTGATGAGGTCACCAGGCAGAGGACCCGTGCCAGCAGCCTGCGAGTGCGCTGCGACGCACACCGCAAATTCATATCTCACTCTTGGTAAACGATTTCCTTGGACGACAAAAAACGGTAAGTTGGCAGTTGTCAACCCAAGCGCCGGGTATCGAGGCTATGCCTCCCACTGCCGCGCTGGCGAAAGGAGAACCGAGATGACAACGGTCGTGCGCGTTCAAGTCCCAGACCTGAACCTCAACGACGACACCCTCGACGACCGCCTCGCTGAGTTCGACAACGCCACCTTCTCGGAGGTCGATGGCCTAACCTTGATCACCGTCTACGTCGAAGACGGGTGGTCGGTCGTAGACACGGTGTTGGAAGCCACACGCAAGCTCGCCACCAAGATCCCGGCCGCGATCGCGAAGCGTGTTCATCCAGATCTCGTCACCACGTCTGACATCGCCCAGCGAGTCGGCGTCAGCCGCGAGGCCGTCCGTAAGTGGGTCAAGGACTCACGCAAGCCGTTCCCGGCCCAGTTCGACAACATCACTGCTGGCCACCAGCGCGTGTGGCGCTGGGCCGAGGTCGCCGAGTGGCTGCTGAAGGCGAAGTCGATCGACATGGACGAGGACCTGCCGAGCCTGGCCGACATTGCACACATCGATGCCTGCTTGAACAAGGTTCCGGACATGCTCAGCCAAGCGTGGGCCATGACCCAGACCGAAGAGATCGCGTTTTCCTTCGCGGCCACTGGGCGGCGCGCCAGCATTTCGCCCGTGATCGACATCGAGCTATACCGGCAGCAACGCGTCTGCCGTGGCGAGGAGGTGTCGAGTGCCGTCTGACGTGCCCCTCCCGATCGAGTTGGACCTGTTGCCGCTGGTCGCGCGCACCGACATCCGTGACGTGCGGCTCGTCTCGATCGAAGCACAGGCGCCAGACGTGCAGGCAGAGGATGCTGCGGTCCATTTCACAATGGACGAGATGGCGTACCGCGTGGAGGCAGGAACCTTGTTTGTGCGTGTAGCTGCCAATGTGCGGTATCTGGCAGAGGGTCCGGGCGCAGGCCAGCCCTCGGCCCCTGAGAGCGAACCGCCCCGGCTCGAGATTGGGCGGATCACCCTCGTGCTCCTCGCAGAGTTGGCCTTCGAAGGCGGCGAGATCAGTCAGACGCAGGCGGATGAGTTCATGGCACGCAACCTGCTTTTCATGTTGTTCCCGTACATTCGGACTACCGTCCAGCAAGTCTCGGCGGACCTGCGGCTACCACTGACGGTGCTGCCCTATCTCCGGCGCGAGACAGGGATCACATCGGAAGATGCTGACCCACCAGACTGACTCCAACATCGCAATCGTCACTTTTCGTGACGGGTCACCCAACGGTCAACGGCTACGAGGGTGGTCACGTGGCCGCAATTGCCATGTGCCTCCGGAGTCCTGCGACGGGAAGAACCGGACCACGCGCCAGGTGAGACGGCCGTAGTGCCCGGCTCCCTCGCTGGCAGGAGCTGGACAGCCACGAGTTGCGGCGGCACGACGCGGTCCGCGCTGGACACGACACGGCAAGCAGCTTGAGTGCCTGGTCGATGGCAAGCTGGGTGGGCGTCGCGGCCTGCCCCTCGGTCATTACGGTCTTCTTCACCGGTATCAGTTCCGGCGGCGGTGCCTGGATCGTCCGCCCCGGCCGACGGGCACGGAGCTGAGCCCTCCTGCGCTTGCGCAGGGCGGCCAACAACCCAGCAGCGAGGACCCCGCCCGCACCGGTGAGCCCGACCAGCACCCACGGGGCCAGAGCCTCCGCGTCCCCATCGGACGCCTCGCGCACAGGCCTAGCGCCGGCACTCACTTCGTAAGCCACGGTCGCCGAGGTGGCTGATGAGGGCGCCGCCGACGCGCTGGACGGAGCGGCTGGAACAGGGCAGCCCGCACAAGGCTCGGCGTCTGCCCGGAAAACCGTCACCCGTTGAGTCGGACGACGCGGACGGCGATCTCGACCAGGCTCCGAGCGCGGCGGGCGAGGGCCTGAGACTTCGCGGCGGACATGAGGCTGACGCCGTACTCGACGTCAGCTTTGTTGGACACCAGTTCGCGGAGTCCCTTCTCTGCACCGGCAGCATCCGGTCGCTGCCCCAGCGCCCGACGAAGCTCCTTCGCGGCGAGCGCATGTCCCCTTGCCCTTCACCGTCGAACCGGTGAGTTGAGTGACGATCGCGTCCTTGGCGCAGATGCCCGCATGGATGGCATCACCCGCAGCAACGGGGTACCGCTCCGCATCCAAATTGGCCTCCGCCGAGGCCAGGCACTCCGCGGCCTTCCTCAGGAAGCTTCGTGCGTGATTGCGATGTTCGAGCGCTGCCATCACCCCACACCAACCGTCACCTGAGGGAGCGACCCGAGCAGAAGCACCCCATCAGAGAGGATCTGGGTGACGACTCGCTCCTCGCCGCTGGCCACAAGACGCTCGAACTCCTCCGGTGTGAACACCAACACATCACAGTCAATGCCCAGCCGAGCACGGACCGCATCTTCCAACTCCGTCCGACCCTGCCAATCCGAGGGCGCAAGACGGCCAGGTCGACATCGCTCTCGGCGGTTGCCTCCCTACTGCCGCCCAGTCAGCGGTGCCCCAGTGCGCAGCAGCACGGCGAGCACAACCCCGCTCGCACCTGGGATCAAGCCCCCGAACGCAGCCTCAAATCGCATATGACCACTCTGGCGGCCACATGATTGTTTCAATAGTCGCCCGGGTGGGAACTTGCCTCGTATATCGTCCCCCACTCCCCTGAGCGCCTCGCGGCCGTCAACGAGATCGCACCCGCGTACTACCAGGACCGCTCAGAGTGGAACCGTCGACTCCTCGACTTCCCCCAGGTCGACCGGAGCACCTCCACCCCAACCCGCCAGTTGTGAAAGCTCCGCAGGCCACACCGGTTCGGGCAGCGCGTCGAGCCTGAACCAACCGCTTTCCACCCGCCGCCGACGCTCGGCCTCGGTCAGGGCAGCGTCGACGGGGTCGAAGCGCCAGGTCCGTAGGAGGAAGAACGTCTCGTCCTGAATTAGGATGCGGTCCGAATAGCCGTGCGCCACCTCTCTGACGGCGACCGGCCCCTCCAACGCCTCCGGTCCCACCCGCAGCCCGGTCTCTTCGAACAGTTCCCGCACGGCCGCCGTCCGGGCATCCTCGCCGTCGTCGATCCCGCCTCCTGGCACCTGCCAGAAACGCGACCCGGGGATGCCGGGGTCGGTGTCGCCCTGCAGCAGGACCTCGTCGCCTGCGACGACGATGACGCGGGCACCTCTGCGTCGCTTCAGTCGCCGCTCAGTCCGGGTGTCGGGCATGGGCCACCTCAACGTCGATCAGGTCGCGCCAACTGGCTACCAGTTCCGGATCGACGTAGGCCTTGAAGGAGCGCCCCGGACGTGCCGGGGACCCGATGTGGAAGGCCCGCACCCCTGCGCGCACCAGCCACGGCACGTGTTCGGGGGCCAGGCCACCGCCGGCCATGATCAGGCGTGCGACGTCGGGGGCTGCCTTCGCCCGTGCCACCAGCCCGTCGAGCCCCTGCTCGACGCCCCGGGCCGAGCCGGCCGTGAGCACCTGCGTCAGCCCGGGCAGGGTCTGCACGTCGGCCCACGCACGGCCGAGGTCGAGGCAATGGTCGATCGCGCGGTGGAAGGTCCACGGAAACCCCCCGTCGCCGACGAGTTCGCCGACCACTTCCCGGTCGACCCGATTGGCCCCGTTCAGGTAGCCGAGCACGACGCCGTCGGCACCTGCCTCCAGATAGGAACCGATGAGGCCCTTGAGCCGGACCACCTCTCCCCCGTCGGTCGTGAAACCGGCCCGAAGCCGCACCATCGGGCGGATCTGGATAGAGGTCGCACGCCTCACCTTCTCCACCAGGCCCGGCTCGGGCGACAGACCGTCGTCGTCCATGGTGCCCAGCAGTTCGACGCGGTCGGCACCCCCGGCTTCTGCACGCTCGGCGTCGGCGGCGTGCAGGGCGATCACCTCGAGCAGACTCATAGGCACATTCTGCCGGGCTTGGCCGCTCCCGCGCCTCGACCCGCAGGAAATCGGATCGAAGTTCAACCACCAGACCCCAGAAACGCAGTGTTTTGGGCAAGTTCACCCTCCTGACATCTTTTGGCGGTAATCATGGGGGTATGACCCAGAACATGCCGCTTCGCGAATACATCGACCACCTCAAGGAAGAGGGGTACCGGGTCGAAGGGGCAGAGGGTGTCGACCCGGAGCTGATCGCACCCGACGGCTCGGCGGTACACACCTGGCAGGACAGCTACCCGTATGAAGAGTTGATGGACCGAGGACTCTACGAGCACGAGAAGTACCTCCTCCAAGTCGAACTACTCAAGTTCCAGTACTGGTCCCAGGACACCGGCGCCAAGCACGTCATCGTGTTCGAGGGTCGCGACGCCGCCGGCAAGGGAAGCACCATCAAACGCTTCAACGAACACCTCAACCCTCGGGCGGCGCGAGTGGTCGCGCTGGCCGCACCGTCGAACACCGAGCGTGGCCAGTGGTACTTCCAGAGGTATGTGAGGCATCTTCCTACCTCCGGCGAGATCGTCATGTTCGACCGGTCCTGGTACAACCGGGCGGGCGTCGAACGGGTGATGGGGTTCTGCACCGACGACGAGTACGAGACGTTCATGTCACAGGCGCCACACTTCGAGCGGATGCTCGTGGAGTCGGGCATCAGCCTCACCAAGTTCTGGTTCTCCGTGACTCAGGACGAACAGCGCACCCGGTTCGCGCTGCGTCAACTGGATCCGGTCCGGCAGTGGAAGCTCTCTCCGATGGATCTGGAGAGCCTCGACCGCTGGGATGCCTACACCACGGCCAAGGAACTGATGCTGCTGCGCACGGACAAGAAGTACGCCCCTTGGACGACGGTGAAGTCCAACGACAAGAAGCGGGCCAGGATCAACGCGCTGCGGGCTTTCCTGAACCAGTTCGACTACGAGGGCAAGGACACCTCTGTGGTCTACGCCCCCGACCCGTTGATCATCAAGCGCGCCAAGAACACGCTGGGAGACTGAGCAGCCACCGGTTGGTTGGGGCTAGCTGGCTCGCTGACACCCGACCTGGTAGCTCAGGGTGTGCGAAGCCGGGCTTTGAACGGTCTTCCTGTGCGAGCCTGCTTCGTCGTCACCCGCGGTTTTCGCTCGTCACCAGCGATCCGCGCCCGACACCAACGATCCGCACTCGACACCAACCATCCGCGCCCGACACCAACCATCCGCGCCCGACACCAACGATCCGCACTCGACACCAACGATTTCGCTCGACACCAGCGGAATACGGCAGGTAACGCGCCATTTCGCTGGTAACGCGACCTCGGCGCCGTCACACCCACCCCGTCCCCCCCAGGTACCGCCGTCGCGCCACCAGAAATCTTCGATCGTGACCAGCTCTCCGACCACCACCAGCCTGACCAGCCTCTGCGACCCCGACCGAGACGGGGCAATGGCCGGGCGTTCTCCAACAATGCTCCAACAAGACAGGCGACCCGACCAGCCGGGGCCGGTCGGGTCACATGGAAGAGAGTCTCAGCGGAACAAGACGATGTTGTTCAGGATCCACCGCCCCCGGACCCACTGGTACGTCGTCCGGCCATTAGTTGTGACCTCCGCGATCACGTCGGCCCGAACGTAGCTGCGGCAGCCGTTGCGACCGGTTGCCGCAGTGTCGCATTCGGTTCGCCAACTGCGGCCGTCGGCCGCGGTCCACGTGCCCGTGTTTCCAAGCGGGTTATTCCGCCAGACCGAGCGTGGCGACTGCAGGTAGGTGAGGCTGTTGAAGGCCCAGCCGTTCGTCTTGACGAACCTGCCGTCGACCTGCCGGATGGTGGTCGCCCAGATGTAGGTGCGGCAACGTTTCGTCACCGAATAGGGCTCACACGACGTCTGCCACCAGCGGCCGTTGTGGAAGTGCGTGCCAGGGGTGGTGTAGACGTTGAGCGGCGGCTTCGACGGGGTCGCCGTCGGGCTCACCGTCGGGGTCGGACTCACCGTCGGGGTCGGACTCACCGTCGGAGTCGGGCTCACCGTCGGAGTCGGGCTCACCGTCGGAGTCGGACTCACCGTCGGAGTCGGGGTGGGCGAAGGAGACGGCCGCACCTCCTCCTCCACGAACACCACCGCAGAGCGGGCCGGAACCTTCACCGTGCCGCTCGCCTTGTCCCACGTCGCCTCCGCAAGCACCGGGTCGTCGTGCACCCCGTCGGTCAGGACCGGGGATAGCGACAGGTCGACCCCCGCCAGAGCGTCGACCGCCTCGGTGATCGGCTCCGGCGATGAGTTCAGCACAACCAGCAACCCGTCGAGGTCACCGTCGACATCGGTCCCGACGGTGTCGTCGATGCGCATGACGATCAGACCGGCGGTCTGGTCGGCACCGGCGTTGGGGAACGTGACCTTCTGGTCGATCAGCTCCGCCGACCCGAGCGTGAGCAGCGGGTGCGTGGAACGCAGCTGCAGCAGTTCGAGTGCCTGATCGCGTGAAGTCGCGATGTCGGACGCCGACGGCAGATTTGCCGTGTTCGTCAGCAATGGCCTCATGGCCGACCACTGCGACGAATTGTCGGCGGCCGGTGGCAGCCCGACACCGAAGTTGTTCGACCCCATCGACCAGTCGAGCGCGTTGAAGTGATCTCCCGAGTTGTACGAGTTGCGGTCCATGGACTTCGACCGCAGGAGGTCGGTGCCCGCGTGCCAGAACGTCGGCGACTGGCCCAGCGTCACGGTCGCAAGCGACATCGTGTTCATCCTGATCCGGTCGGCCATCGAAGTGTCGGAAGGCAGCTTCCAAACCCCGAGGTCGAAGAGCGTCTCGTTGTCGTGTGCATCGACGTAGTTCACAGACTCGTCCGGCTCCGAGGCGTAGCCCGCGGGCTGCCCGTTGTAGTCGAGTTCGCTGCCCTTCTGCACCGTGCCCGCCGCAGTCTCGAACGAGTAGTCGGCGAGGTTGCCAGCCATGCCGAGCCGGATGAGGTCCTGCCGATGCCTCAGGTCGGCCAGCTGATCGGCAGGGCTCGCCTTCGATTGGCCGTTCGGGTCGGTGTAGAGCCCAGTGCCGAAGCCCTGGTTCTCGGACTTGTTCTCGTCGAAGGGCCCGCCGCCGTGGACGGCATCTCGGAGCCGGTCGTTGAACGCGCCGATGTTGGTGCCGTTCAGCTGGCCCTGCGTGGCCTGGGTGAACCGAGCGTTGTCGGCGACCTCCCCGAAGTTCCAGCCCTCGCCGTACAGGTAAATGCCCTTCCCGTCGACCCCGTCATCGGCCATCGTCAACTCATCGAGCGCGGAACGCACGGCCGTCATGTTGTCGACCGAGTGATGGCCCATCAGGTCGAATCGGAAGCCGTCGACGTGGTAGTCGGCGGCCCAGGTGACGACCGAGTCGACCATCAGCTGCTCAGCCATCGCGTGTTCGGTTGCGATGTTCTGGCAGCAGGTGGAGGTCTCCACGGCCCCCCTCAAATTGAGGCGGTGATAGTAGCCGGGCACGACTTTGTCCAGCACCGAGGTGTCGCCCTGCCCGGAGGCGGAGGTGTGGTTGAACACCTGGTCGAGGACCACCTGGTAGCCGATGTCGTGCAGCCCGCCGACCATCTCCCGGAACGCCGCCGTGCGGGCTCCGCCATTCTGGTTGGCGGCGCTGGCGTAGGACCCCTCGGGAGTCGAGAAGTGGAACGGGTCGTAGCCCCAGTTGAAGCCGTCCTGATCAGCGACGGCCATGACCGCGGCCTGCTGCTCCTCGGAGGCAGGCCCGGCGTCGGGAACGACAGGCTCCTTCTGCTCGGCCCGGTCCTCCTCGATGGTGGCGATGTCGAAGCTCGGCAACAGGTGGACGGTGTTCATGCCCGCCTCAGCCAATTCGGTCAGCCGCTTGACGCCTTCGGTGCCCTTGAGCGCGAACGCCTCATAGGTGCCGCGCAGCGCTTCAGGGACCGTCTCATCGGTGATCGAGAAGTCGCGGATGTGCAGTTCATAGATGGCGCGGTCGACGAACTGGTCGATCGTCGGGGCCGGGGTCTCGGTCCAGATCTCCGGAGCCCACTCCGGGTCGTCGAGATCGACGAGGACGGAGTGGGTCGAGTTCAGGGTGAGGCCCTCGGAGTACGGGTCGGTGACCACGTTGTGGGTCAGCGCGTCCAGCGAAGGGACAAACACATTGACGTCGAACTGGTAGGCCCGGTTCTTCCAGGCCGGAAGACCATCGACGGACCAGGCACCGTCGGAGGCACGGGTCATCGCGACCCGCGTGGGTTCGCCACTGCCCAACAGGTCGTCAAAGAGCAGTAGGTCGACCGAGGTGGCGGTCGGTGCCCACAGCCGCACGCTCGGCACGTCGTCTGCGAAGGTGACCCCGAGGGCCTCCCCGCGGGCGTCCTCGCCGAACAGGTCGTCCAGCACACCGGGGATCTGGACGCCGGTGAACACCTGCGCAATCCCGTCCGCACCGCGCTGGACGACGGCCAGGTCGCCCTTGAGCGCGGCCTCGACATCCGCCCTGGATGCTTCAAGTTTCAGCGCGGCGAACCCTGCGAGGTGGCCACGGTCCGCCAGCTGTTCGGCCGTGAGCCCCGCGGTGTCGCGGGTGAGATCGCCGAGTTTCACGGCACCCGCCCCGCTCCCGCCGACGACGACGCCGTCGGCCAGCGCGAGGCCGCCGTCGGGATCGGTCCACAGCTCCCAGGTCGTGCCTCCGCCGGTGATGAGGTTGGTCGGCCAGGCGAAGGTCGACGCATCGACCCAGTGCGCGAGGTCCTGGCCGGTGCCCGCCAGCGGCGGATCCTCCACCGGGATGTCGAGCAGGCGGGTCGCCAGGGTGTAGGTGAAGGTGACCTGCTTGCCGGCCGAGGCCTGGAAGGCGTAGTTGTCTCCGCCCGGCACGCCGCCGACCCCGTAGTTCTCGTCCCAAGAGAGGCCGTGGGCGACCTTCACCTCATAAGAGCCGGTCGGGATGGCCGTGGTCGACCAGGTGTAGACGCCGTCGCCGTCCGGATCGAACATGAGGGTGTTCAGGCACGCGGGCTGCCAGTCACCCGGGCAACCGACGGCGGCCTGGAAGCTGCCCGGCAGCGTGACGACCGGGCCCTGCGCGGTGTTGAAGAACGCATGCGTCACCGGGTCGTAGTAGAAGGTGACAGGGCCGGCCTGGGTGACGGTGTAGGCGACGTTGTCGCCGTTTGGCACCCCGCCCTTCCCGAAATTGATGTCCCAGGACCCGCCGACGGCGACCTTGTACTCGTAGCTGCCAGCGGGCAGCTCGAACGTGCCCACATAGATGCCGGACGCGTCGCGGGTGAGCATCGCGTCGGTGCAGCCCGGCTGCCAGTCGCCGGGGCAGCCCATCGCGGAGTTGTGGCTGCCCGGAACGGTCACCATGGTCGACGGGTCGACGTCCGGGCCCTCGGGGGCTGGGGCACCGAGGTCGGTGCCGACCACGACGGTGCCGGAGGAAGCGACCCTCGAGCCGTCGGCGTCGACCGACACGGCCCGCACCTCGACGACGGTGCCGTCGGGCAGGTGGCCGAAGTCGGCGAAGACGCGCGGCCGGTCGGTGGTGGAGGTGCCGAGCGCGGTGTACTCGGTTTCACCGAGGACACGGTAGGCAAACGACGTCTCGGCCCAGCGGTCGGCCGCGATGGTGGCGCTGACGGGGGTCAGTCCGTCGGCGGGGGCTCCAGGCACGATCGAGATCGACTGTACATCCCCTGAGTCGGCGACCTGCGTGTCGGCCTTGAACACGACCGCGGCGAGCGCCGGCACGGTGACTTCGACCTTGCCGTCTGCATCGGCGGTCACGCTCCCGCTCGCCCCGTACAGGGGAGCGTAGGTCGCTCCCGGGGTCAGGGTCGTGAGCTCGACCGTCTTCGCCGTCGTCGCGTTGTTCAGGGCCACCAGATGCTCGACCCGTTCGGCCCGGTCGATCCGGGAGAACGCGTAGACGCCCGGCCCGTTGTCGGCGTGGAGTTCGATCTGCGCACCGGTGGCCAGCGCCTCGTTGGCCTGACGCAGCTCGCCCAGCTCGGCGATCGACCGGTAGAGGGCGCCGTCGGTGCCGAAGTGCGAGCCTGTGCCGAACGCGGTGCCGTCGATCAGGGTGTTCTCGATGAAGCTCGGCACCTGCGAGGCGAACATCGATTGGCGGGCGTCCTTGTCGTTTCCATCACCGACGAAGCCCTGCTCGTCGCCGTAGTAGACGACCGGCTGGCCGCGGGTGAGGAACATCAATTCGTGCGCGAAGGTGCTGCGCTCCAGCTTGTCGTTCGAGGTGCCGAGGAGGTAGCCGATCCTGCCCATGTCGTGGTTGCCGAGGAAGGTCGGCAGCGAGGCGGCGGAGCTGTCGGCGGTGGTGTAGTAGTCGTCGGCGGCGAACAAGCCGGACAGTCCCTGCGCGGTGAAACCCTTTGCGTAGTTCAGCGCCGAGGACTGGTAGGCGAAGTCGAGGACCGAGTTCATGTCGGTGTCGCGCACGTAGGGTGAAAGCAGCTTGGCGTCGGCGTCGTAGACCTCGCCGAACATGAAGAAGTCGGGATTCGTGGCCGCGGTGTGCTCCGTGATCGCCTTGGTGAACTCCTGCCAGAAGACGAAGTCGACGTGTTTGGCGGTGTCGATCCGGAACCCGTCGATGCCGAGGTCGGTCCACGCCTCATAGATGTCGCTCATGCCGTCGACGACGATCTGGTTCTCGGTCATGAGGTCGTCGAGGTTGGCGAAGTCCATGTACCTGGCGGCCTCGCCCGCCGGCCATGACGGGTCGAATCCGCGGTTGTGGTAGAGCGTGACGTCGTTGAGCCACTCGGGGTACTTCGCCTGCTCCATGCCAGCCGGGACTTCCGGGTCGTATGGGAACGACGTGGTGTCGGGATTCATCAGGGGCATCGCCTGGTCGCCCGGCGCGTAGTCGGCTGGGTCGAACTCGTTGCCGTCGACGTCGCGGTACGGGTCGTCGGCTTTCAGCACGTAGCTGGGGTTACTGCCCTCATGGCCGGCGTAGTAGATCACGTCGGCGGTGTGGTTGGCGATGATGTCGAAGTAGATCTTGATGCCCTTGGCATGGGCCTCGTCGATCAGGGCCTTGAGCTCGGCGTTGGTGCCGAAGTGGGGGTCGATCTGGGTGAAGTCGGTCACCCAGTAGCCGTGGTAGCCGGCCGAGACGTCAGCCCCTTCACCCTGGACCGGTCGGTTCACGAACGACGGGGTGAGCCAGATGGCCGTGGACCCGAGGCCCTCGATGTAGTCGAGCCGGTCGCGGAGCCCCTGGATGTCGCCGCCGTTGAAGAACCCCTTGTCTGTGGGGTCGAAGCCTGTGGTGAGCCGGTCGGTGCCTGAGCAGTCGACCGGAAGTGCCCCGCCTGCGGAGGCGTGGCCGGTGGCGATGCAGGAGTCGTTGGCCGACGAGCCGTTCTCGAACCGGTCGGTCAGCACGAAGTAGAAGTTGTTGCCTGCCCCGGGGTCAGCGAACGGGGCGGCGACCAGCGGATCGTCGGCGGTGGTGTAACCGCCCGGCAGGTCGGCGGCGGCGACAGAGACCTTGTTGCTCGAGTCGTCGAAGCTGAAGGTCAGCGTCTGATCGGAAGCCAGCTCCAGGGGCCAGTTACCCTCAGCCGGACCGTAGGACTCGTCCCACGACTGGTTGACGGCGACCTTGAACTCCCAGCCGCCGGCAGGCACGGTGAACTCTCCCGTCCAGACCCCGTCGCCGTCCGGGTCGGTCAGCGCCGTGGCGTCACAAGTTGGCTGCCAGTCTTCCGAGCAGCCGAGCTCGGTCTGCAGGCTGCCGACCAGCGTGACGGCGGTGGTGGCCGCGACCGCGGTCTGGGACGGAACGGTGGCCGTGACCACGGCACTGGAGGCGATCAACGCTGTGATCGCGAGGCCCGAGGTTAAGCGGGGCAGGCGCATTGCTTGACTCCTTCGTCAGGTATTCACCCTTGGACCTCCCACGCTAGGGCGTAGATCGGACACTTTTGGCCGATCGCTGATTGGGAGCACCGTCAGGTCGCTATTTGAACGTGCAACATGGACCATGTTGGCATTTGAACGTGCAACTGCGCAAGAGGCTGGGAGGACCGGGGAGCCGGACACTGACGAGCCCGCCGAGGGCAGTGGCCAATACTCGACCTCAGACACAGCAAAATCGACCACTGGTCGATACTCGACCACCGCCCCCTGAACCCGCCCCCAAGGCAGGGGCCAATACTCGTCGCCAGACACAGCAAAATCGACCACTGGCCGATACTCGACCACCGCCCCCTGAACCCGCCCCCAAGGCAGGGGCCAATACTCGACGCCAGACACAGCAAAATCGACCACTGGCCGATACTCGACCACCACCCCCTGACCCGCCCCCAAAGGCAGTGGCCAATACTCGACGCCAGACACAGCAGAATCGACCACTGGTCGATTTTCAGGGAGGGACCGACGGGACCCCGCACCTCGGCACGGCAGATCGGCACCTCGGCACCCCGGCACATCGACACCCCGGCACCCCGGCACCTCGGCACGGCACATCGACACCCCGACACTCGGCACCTCGGCACCTCGGCACGGCAGATCGGCACCCCGGCACCTCCTCGGCACCTCGGCACGGCACATCGACACCCCGGCACCTCGGCACCTCGGCACGGCAGATCGGCACCCCGGCACCTCCTCGGCACCTCGGCACCTCCTCTGCTTCCCGGAAACGACCGAGGCGCTTCGGAGCCGTACACAAATCTCTCCATGCGTCGAGGCAGGGCCTATATGCCCACACCTCCACGTATACAGAGATTTGTGCACACGCCTCCCCGGATTTCGGGGTTTGCTTCTTCAGCAGCCGATGAGGGCGGCGCGCACCAGGTCCCTCGGCAGACGCTCCTGCTCGAGTCGCAGGTCGTCGGCGCGCAGCAGCGCCAGGGTTTCGAGTTCGCTGACGCTCAGGTGCCCGATCTCGCCGCGGTAGGGCCGCGGCTCAGGGACGGCGAATCTCCGGGCCGCGTTCAGCGTGGCCGAGTCCATCAGGACCGACGTCGTCTGAGGTAGCACGGCGCGGACCTGGCCGAGGATCTGGAAACCGAACGTGTCGAGGTCGCCCCAGTAGAGGACGCTCGCATCCCGGATCCAGCCGACCTCCGCCAGGGAGGGCGCCGCGAAACCCATGCCGTGTACCGCGACCGTTCCAGGTAGTTCCGGCAAGGTCGACACGGTGGTCAGGTTCTCAGAGATCAGCACCCTGCTCGGGCGCAGTTCGAGGGTGACGAGTTCCGGCAGCGTGACGGTGAACTCGCCCGCGCCGGACCAGAGCGACGGGTCAAGGATCCGGACCCGGAAACCGACACCATGACGCAGCAGCCCGGTTTCGGATCCGGTGATCGCCTCGGTCAGCGGTTCGATCAGGCCGCGGTGCCGCTCGAACCACTTGGTATCGACTCCTTGCACCGGGATCTCCCGCTCCCAAAGCCCCGAACCAGGGTGGGAAACGAGCCACCCGAGCACGCCGGAGAGCCTGGGTAGATCGTCCGGGGTGCACTTGGCAAGCGGCTTGGCCGCGCGGACTAGGGCTCCGGTGAAGTCGGTATCTGGCCAGCCTCGGCGTAGGAGGTCGACGGCGTCGAGCGCGATCCGCCACTGCTGGCGATGCCCGGCGATGTCGGCCACGGCGTCCGGACTTGCTGTGACCCGCACGGGGAGGAGTTGACGACCCATCGACGCCCAGGATCGCGGCTCCCATGCCACGACGACGCCTCCCCGCTCCCCGAACCGGCGCCATGCCTTGGCCCAGTCGGCGACCGAATCCGGGTCGGAAAGCGCGTCTCGTTGCGTCGGAGGTTGAAGCGGCCAGGTCAGCGCCCCTTCGCCGGTCGACGCCGAAGCCAGCCAGTCGGGGTACCGCCTGGCCCACAAGCGCCGGGCAAAAGCCCGGAAGTCATCAACGGTTCTCAACCCGACCCCCGTGGGCGGCTGCGACCGCGATCGGCATCCGGAATTGGTTTCGACACGGGGGCTCGCTGACGCTCGCCGCCCGGCTCAACCAGCCCTGGTCGAATCGGTTTCGACACGGGGGCTCGCTGGCGCTCGCCGCCCGGCTCGACCAGCGGCGGTCGAATCGGTTTCGGCACGGGTGCTCGCTGGCGCTCGCCGCCCGGCTCAACCAGCCGCGCCCCACCATCCTCACACCAGCATCTCCTGCTCGACCCCGTCCTCGACCGGGGTCGGGCGTTCGAGG
Source organism: Tessaracoccus bendigoensis DSM 12906 (assembly GCF_900141915.1). Classification (GTDB taxonomy): domain Bacteria; phylum Actinomycetota; class Actinomycetes; order Propionibacteriales; family Propionibacteriaceae; genus Arachnia; species Arachnia bendigoensis. The sequence continues at coordinate 83,115 of NZ_FQZG01000003.1, forward strand.
TCGTAATGCAATTCCTGCAGCGTCGAACCGTGGCCCGGCTGATTGGTGACCATGACCACTCCCCCGACGTAGTCGTCGATCGTCTGCAGCATCTTCATCGGCGTCGCGAGCAACAGCTGGAACCCGAAGGTGCGAAACACCTCCAGCCCCGCCTGTGTGAACGTGTGGTCGGCCTTGTCGAAGGCCTCATCGATGACGACCAGGGCGTACGTCGGCGATGTCTGCCCCTCGGGCGCCAACTGGAACCGGAGCGCAGCGGCCAGACAGAAGGTGACGAGCTTCTGCCGCTCGCCCCCGGAACGACCGCCCGACCCGGTGTAGACGTCGACCTGGACGCCGTCGTCGTCGATCACCCTCGCCTGGAACGCCACATGTTGGCGGGTGTCCAGGCAGCGGTCGCGCCAGGCGCGGTCACCTGGTTCGGCCGAGCCGAGCCGGTCGAGCAACTGCTCCATGCGGCCGAACCGCTCCTCGGCGACCTTGCGCTCGTCGGCCGCGTCCGTCCCCGCGAGGTCGAGCATCGAGCTCTCCGTGATCTGGCTGAGCGTACGAAGGAAGGCCTCGACGTCGGGGAGCGACCGGTCGAGCACCTTGATCTGAAGCCGCCCCTCGCGGCTGAAGCGGGTCATCAGCAGCGACCGGTTGACGTCGTCGACCCGGCTGCGGATCTCGCTTCGCGCGCTACGGATCTGCTGCGCAAGCATGCTGATGTTGTTGCGTGCCTGCTTGTTGAGGAGATCGAAGAAGCGGTCCTCGAAGTCGGGGAGGCGGTCGGCCTCCAGCTCTGAGAGCCGGGTGAGGAACTCTGGCAGGTATTCGCGGCCGCTGTCCCAGTCGGCCGAGGCCGCCGGCCATCCGCCACGGTAATGGTCCATCAGCCTGGTCGCCTGCTTCTCCGCCCTCGCCGACGCCTGCGCCAGGTCGGTATCGCGTCGGTGGAGGCGGTTGCGCAGTTGCCCGTCAAGCTGGGCCGGGGGCACCTGGAGACCCGAGGCCTCGGTGTCGAGGGCGGCCCGCACGCCGTCGGGAACCGGGCGGGCGGCGGCGAGTTCACCCGTCAGCCTGCCTGCCTCCGCCTCCAGATTCTCGACCACATCGGTGTGGCGCCGGAGATCGAGCCGAAGGTCGGAAAGTTGCCTGTCGGCCACCTCCTTGACGGCGACGGCGCGTATGAGTTGGCCCTCGAGGGCCCCCAGCTCAACGTTCCTCGAGCGCAACTGTTCGAGTTGACGCTCGACCCCGGCGATCCGTTCGTCGTGGGAGGCGAGGTCGATCCTGTCCCAGGTGAATGCTGCGAGGTCGCGCAAGGCGTCGGCGTGCCTGGTCAGCTCCGCACGCTCGGAGTCCCACCGCCTGAGTTCGTCCTCCAACCGGTCAAGTTCCGCCTGCGACTGCGCCAGCAGCCGCTCGAGCTCGGCCTCCTTGGCCTTTGTGGAGAAGCCGAGCACCCATCGTGAGCGGTCGTCGACCCGAGACCTGTCGTCCTTCTCATGCAGGGCGGCCGAGTGCTTGACCTGGCCGCTTCTGGTCACCGCCCTGTCGTGGCCGTCGAACCCGGTGGCATCGGCGACACACGCGTAGCGGAATCTCCGGTCGAGGCGCTCGGCGACCCAACCCGCGTACTCACCTTCGGCGAGCTCCAGCTTGCCAGGCAGCAGGTCTGCCTCGAACTCCGGGACGGGCAGGCCGGCGGGTTCGACCCGCTCGTAGACCAGCCTCGTGTACAGGTGTTCACGGTCGATGTACCCGGCGGCCGCCAAGTGGTGGCGTGCGGGAATGACGAGGGTGCGGGCGAAGCTGCCGAGGACCCGCTCGATCGCACCGCTCCACCCGGCCTCCTCGGCCTTGACCTGGATCAGTTCGCCGACGAACGGCAGCCGGTCGGGTGGCACCTGGAGGAGCGTCGCGAGCGACTCCCGAACGGCCAGCAGCCTCGCGTCGAGGTTGGAACCGTGCCTGCGGAGGGCCTGCAGATCGTCGGCGAGTCGTTGGTGATCCCGACGCGCTGCTCCCTGGGCGGGCAGCAGTTCGCGTTGTGCCTCGTCGTAGGCGATCTGTCGGGCGGCGACAACCTCACGTGCCTCCGCGAGGTCGTGTTCGAATCTGCCTACCTCGGAAACGTCCGCGGGAAGAGCGACACCGAGCACGGCCGCGGCCGCGGCGAACCGTTCGCGCTCACCGACCGCTCTGTCACGCTCAGAGAAGTGGACAGATCGGAGCGACTCCAGTGTGGTGACGTCTCCCCCACCGGATCTGTCGACGGCCTGCTGGCAGCGACGACGCTCGCCCTCTGCGGCCTCGGCCGCATGCGCCGCCTGGGTGGCCTCCGCGTCGAGGCGCACCACGGCGGGCCGCTCGGCCCCCAGCTCGTGCTGCACCGCGGAGAGTCGACGCGCCCTGAGCCAGCTGTCGAGGTGCTCGAGTTGGAGCTGCACCTCTCTTCGGCGCCCGTCTAGTGAACGAAGCTCGCCGTCGAGCGCTCGCAGCGGGGTGAGCGCTTCCACCTGGTTGCGGGCATCGACGACCGAGGCATGCGCCGAGCGCAACTCCCCGAACTGGGCGATGGTGGTCTGGGCCAGCTCGAAGGTCTCCGGCACGTCCAGCATGAAATCGCGGAACAAGGCATCAAGGTTGGTCAGGTTCTTCGCCGACTGCGTCTTGTGTAGGAGCACCTGAGCCTGCTCGGAGCCGATGCCCAGCTGTCTGCGGAACCGCTCAGCGAATGAGCCGTACTTGTCGCCGGTGTAGGTGTGCCATGACGGATAGGCGTTCTTCAGCTGCCGGTGTTCGATCCCATTGGCGACGAAACCTTGAAGCTCGAGCAGGTCGACGACCCCGGGCGCGATGGCGTACATCGATCTCAGGTCTTCGCGGGCCGTTGAGCTGCCGCTGATGTGGAAGAGCCTGAGTAGCGTGGTCGAGGCGCCCGCCTCATTCACAAACGTGAGTGCCACCCCACTCCAGGTGGGTCCCTTACGCAGGAACGCGGCCCCCACCTCGCCGGTCTCCTCGTCTGTCTCCCGTTTGTGGGCGCCCCGGACGTAGGTGATGAGGTTGCGATCGTGATCTCGGGTGTCGGTGCCTTGCGCGGCCGCGTTGAACCGCACCTTTGCTGGCGCGACGAGGATGGCTGCCATGGCGTCAAGCACCGAAGATTTGCCTGCACCGGAGGGGCCGGTCAGCAGCATGCCCTTCCAGGGCACGTCGAAGCTCCAGGCACCGCTGAACGTGCCCCAGTTGATCAGCTGAACCCGCGCGAGACGATGCTGACTCACTGCCCGGCCATCCTTTCGAGGTCTGCGGTCACGGCTGCGACCTCGTCGGCACCGAACACGAGGCGGAGCACCGGCGAGATCTCCCATCTGTCTTCGACCTCGGCCTTCAACAAGATGGAGTTCTCGGTCATCTTGGCGATGGAGCGACCCACCTTCGCCTCCTGCGCCGACTTATCGGTGGTGTCGCTGCGGAGGAAGCCGCGCAGGTGATCCTCGATCTCGTCACGCCCCACGAACACCCGGGCCGCACTGCCTTGGTTGGCCAGCAGTAGCCGACGCAGGTAGAGGACCAGCACCGTGTCGAGAAGCGTGAGCGGATGGCGACGAACCACCTTCGGGGCGTCCTCCACCGCAAGGTTCCGCACGAACGCGACCCCGGCGTCGCGGTCGAGGACCAGCTGCAGGTACAGGTCGGCCAGCCGCGACCGGACGACCGTCTCGTTGACTTCAAGGGCTGTCCACAAATTCGAGTGTTCCTCGGCCCGCACGTAAGGGCCGTTGAGGAGCTTCAGGAGGAGGCGCCTGGTGGGGGCGTCCAGTTCGCTCGGGTCGTCGGGTGCCTCGACCGCGACGGCGTCGTCCTCGAACTCGTCGACGTCGCCCTCAGCCCTGCGGGGCGCGCTCTGCATGCTCATGGGTGGCTCCAGTGGGAGGGAACTTCGGTGAAAACGTAGCGCGGCGCACTGACAGTTCTGGAGTTACCCATCGATGAGTCCCACCGCCAGCGCTCGACGCCGGGAGCGGGCGTCGCGTTCTCCTCGGCCAGGATCAGCAGGCCGACTATGGATGCGAGACCCTGCGACGCTGGGTGTTCGCGCAGCACATCACCAACGGTCGCCCCAGGCGCCAGGGCCACCGTCTCGGCGACGTTTCGTTCGAGTTCCCGAAAGTCGATCTCGGTGAGGCTGACAAGCCGTCTCAGCTCCTCAAGATCGAGTTCCGGCACCTCCCGGGCCACGACTTCGTCGACCGTGCGCAGGTCGGCCGGGTTATGCAGCGACCATGAGCCGACTGACGCGATCCGCGTCGACGTGAGGTCGAGGTCGCGGCCGAGCTGGGTCGACGGCTGGTGGGTCCTGAGGGCGGCCAACGCGGCTTGGTCCGCCCGCCCGAGAGCCTCGGCGAGGCGTTTGTGTTCGCGGTACTCCTGCGTCTGCACGAACCGTCTGAGGCTGCGTGAGAACTCCGTGAGGCTCAGCCGCACCTGGTGGCTCTCGCGTTGCAGCAGCGTCAGGTACCTGCGCAGGAAGACGGTGTCGGGGCCGGGCATCGACCCGGTGAAGCCGCGGTCGAGGATCGCGTCGACAGCCGCGTCGAACCGGTCGGTGAGCATGCGGTCCAGCAGGAGGTCGTGGAAGGCGTTGAAGGTGCGCCCGGCCTCGCTGGTCTCGATCAGGTCGACGCCGGAGAAGACGTCGTCGAGCACCCCTCCGCGCGACCCGTCGTTGTTGATGATCTGTTCGCGGAGCCGAGCGTTGAGTGTTTCCAGGTCGTCGGCGACCTTGGCGAAATCGCCAGGCACCTCGCCTGCCAGTCGCAGGATCTCAGCCAGCCGTTCCCTGGCGACGACGTCGTCGAGCGGCTCGTAGTCTCCTGACTCGATGCGCGCGATCTCCTGATCGATGCGGTCGCGCTCCTCCCGCAGGCCCTCGACCCGGGTGGCCGCATCAGGGTCGGATTCCCTCGCGAGGGCGTCGAGCAGGCCCGTGACATTGCTCAACCGCGACGACGTGACCGACGACCTAGCCTGTTCCACGTCCGTGACGAACCGAACCACGTCCGCTGCTGAACGGGACAGTTCGACGGTCTCCTCACGGGCCGCTGCCCCGGCGCGTCGAATGAGGTAGCCGTTGGCGATCCAATCGGCCACATATTCCTGGGCGTTTCGTGGCAGGGGGAATCCGGAGTCGCGCAGCTCGTCGAGGTCTTCGGCGACCTGTTCGATGAACTCGGCGTAACCGAGCACCCGCGTCGCCTCGAAGCGATGCGACAACACCGCGACGACGACAGGCAGCAGGTCGGCCCGCAGCAGCCGCATCGGGCCGTCGACGACCCTGCGGGCAGCCACCGCCCGCGCCGCTACACCCGCCATGTCCGGTTCCTATCGCTCGCGTCGCCGCAACCCTACCGCCGTCCCCGGACCGTTCAGTTGCCTGGCCGCGCGACTCCCGCGCGCCCCAACCGAACCGCCACCGCGGGCGTCAGCGGTGGATCGGTCGACCGATGCGCGAGTCAGGCCGCGGCGTGCGGGCCCGGGTAGGATCGACAACAACCAGTCAGCTGCCTAATCCCCTGCGAGACCGACACCCTGGAAGGCAGCAAGAATCAGACCAGACGATCCGACTGTCGCGAAAGGCGTGTGCCGTGCAGAACCCGTCCGACCTCTACACCTTCGCCCCCGGAACCGATCCAGGCGACGCGCGCCCGGGTGTTCTCCTAGTGGCCCTCGGCTCGTTCATCGACGCGGGGCAGGTCCAGCTTCTGCTCGGGAAACACCTCGTCGAGACGGGCGACGCCGAATTGGTCGCCTCTTTCGACATTGACCGGCTCTTCGATTACCGGGGCAGGCGTCCAACGATGACCTTCGACGCCAACCACTGGTCGAGCTACGACGCGCCCACGATGCTGTTGCGGCGCCTCAACGACCGCGACGGTCACACCTACCACCTGCTCACCGGCTCGGAGCCGGATTTCCAGTGGGAGCGGGTGGTCAAGGCCATCATCGAGCTGGTGGTGGCACTTAAGGTGACGCTCGTGGTCAACGTGAACGGCATCCCGATGGGGGTGCCACACACCAGGCCGGTGGGGTTGACTGCGCACGCCACAGACTCCTCCCTCATCGGAGAGACCCGTTCCCCATTCGGCCGCGTGCAGGTGCCCGCCTCGCTCGAGGCTCTGCTAGAACTCCGCCTCGGGGAGGCCGGGCATCGGTCGGCCGGGTTCGCCGTTCACGTGCCCCACTATCTCGCGGCGTCGGAATATGCAGACGGTGCGCTCGCAGCGCTCAACGCGATCGTCGACCTGACGGGCCTCAACCTGCCAAACGACGACCTTGTCACCGCGGCAGAGACCAACCGGCGAGCCATCGCAGCCGAGTTGGAGGGCAACGAGGAGGTCCGCGATGTCGTAGCGGCGTTGGAGCAGCAGTACGACGCCTTCGTCCAGGGGCAGCAGCGCCCCAACCTCTGGGCCGCTGAGGACTCCCAGATACCCACGGGCGAACAGCTCGGCGAGGAGTTCGAGAACTTCCTACGGACGATCTCCGACGACGACGCCGATTGATCCGGAGCCGGTCGGCCCGCATCTCGCAGCCGACGTGATGGGTCAGGACCCGCCGTCAGACGTTTTGCGCGCGGTGCGCTTCGTGACACCGGATCCGATCAGTGGTTGCGCAGCGCCTCTATGAGTTCCTTCTTGCTCATCTTTGAGCGTCCTTGGATGCCGAGTTCTCTAGCCCGTTTCACCAACTCATCCTTGGTTCGGTCCTCATAGTCCTCGGCACGTCCGCCCTTTCGTCCGACCGAACTTCGGGAACTGGCGGCGGCGGCGTTGGACACCCGCGCGGCCTTCTCCTTGCTGGCGCCCTCATCCCGCATCGCCTCATACATCTCCGGATCCTTGACCGAGGGGCCAGGTTCCTTCCTGGCATCGCATTCTCCTCACTTTTCGACCGTCAACGGGTTCGTCCTGGGTCATACCCGCACCGGTCGCCCTCAAACCTGGCCATCGCCCGCTGCCGACAGAAACGGCCAGGCGGAGTCAGTGACCCGCCTGGCCGTCCCAGTCGCAAACTAGCTGGCTTGCTGTGCCCTGAGGCCAAATTGGCTAATCGGTGAGGTCCTTCAAGGCGTCCTTGGCCTTCTCGCCGACCTGCTTGGCGTCTGCACCGAGCTGCTGGGCCTTGCCCTCGGCCTCAAGCCGTTCGTTGTCGGTCGCCTTGCCGACGCCCTCCTTGACCTTGCCCGCGAGCTCGTCGGCCTTGTTGCGGATCTTGTCTCCAGCACCCATGGGTTCCTCCTCGATTCTTGAGCACGGTTGGCCCGTGCGCTTCGTACGTTTCTGTACCCGGTTACCCGCCCCGCCAAACGGGGCTGGCTCCAGCCTACCGCCGATTGACGAAGTCCTGGATGGCGGCGCGACCCGGTATGGGGGGTGTCCGGGCCACACCGCCTACTGTCGCCCCGATTGGGGCCCGGGTGCGACAGTCACGTCACCTTTGACTTGGCGGGCTCAAGCTGGCCGGCTGAGTTTTCCAGATGGGCCCGGATGAACCACTGGAACTGCTCCAGTTCGGCGGTGTGCCCGATCACCATGTCCTGCGTGACAAGATCCAGTTCGTCGAGCTTCGCGATCGCGTCGCGATTGTCCCGGATCACTGCACTGTAGACCGTGTCCAGCGCATCGAGGTGGGCCTGGGCGTTGGCGCGCTTGAGCGGGTAGGACTGAGTTGATTTCGAGTCGGCAAGCGCAGCGGCGGTGCCGTCCGGCGATCCTCCGAGGGCAGCTATACGCTCCGCCGTCTCGTCTGCGTAGCCACGGACGAGGACGACCTGAGGATCGATCATCTCGTGGACCCCGATGAAGTTGGGGCCGACCACGTTCCAATGGACGTGCTTCAGCGTGAGGTGCAGGTCCGTGTAGGCGGTCAGTCGCTGTTGCAGGATCCCGACCACGGCCCGTCCGGCCTTGGCGGTCAACCCCGGAAGCGTGAAACGCGCCGGTGCTTTGGTTTCCTTCTCCATGTTGCGCATCCCTTTCCTTTGGGTTCTTCGTGTCTGAGTATGTGTCGGTACCCGAAGATGGTCCGACCAAACATGGGCTAGGCCAACGGCCCTCAGTGGAGCCTCCTCTATCGACGGCGTCCGACGACGAATCCGTAGATCAACAGGACAAGCACGGACCCGCCGATGGCCAACAGCCAGGTCTGGATGGAGAAGAAGTTCTCCAAGGGTGCGTTGAAGATCAGCGAGCCGAGCCAGCCACCGAGCATGGCGCCGAGCACGCCCAGGAGCATGGTGGCGAACCAACCGCCCCCCTGCTCGCCGGGCAGCAACGCCTTGGCAATCGCGCCCGCGATCAGACCTAGCAACAGATATCCGAGAAAACTCATCGTTCCTCCTCCTTGAGAGCGGTACCGTCGATCAGGTTCTCCTCGACCACCGCACCTGTCACGTCATCTTCGGAGTGAGCCCGGTGGGCTTCGGCCTGAAGCCGGTCCTCAGGCGCCTCTCCGATCGGCTCAGCCGCGTGCCGGATGAAATCGTCCATCGCTGCGGCTTCTCGTGGATCTGACATAGGGGTTCCTTATCTCTCGCTTGCCGGATCGTGCGCGCGATCCGAGGTCACACGAACACCAATACCCTGGCGGCCTCGCGCGAAACATCCCCGGCGCATGCGAAAGGGCGGTCCCTGCGAAAGGGACCGCCCTCAGGCTGATGAGTCAGGTGCGGATCAGAAGCCGCCCATGCCTCCCATGCCGCCCATCTCGTCGCCACCTGGCATCGGGGCAGCCTTCTCGGGCTTGTCCGCGATGACCGCTTCGGTGGTGAGGAACAGGGCCGCGATCGAGGCCGCGTTCTGCAGCGCCGAACGGGTGACCTTCGCGGGGTCGATGATGCCGGCCTTGACCATGTCGACGTACTCACCGGTGGCGGCGTTCAGGCCTTCGCCAACAGGCAGGTGGCTGACCTTCTCAGCCACGACGCCGCCTTCGAGGCCAGCGTTGAACGCGATCTGCTTAAGCGGGGCAGAAGCCGCGGCCACCACGCTGCGCGCGCCGACTGCCTCGTCACCAGACAGTGCCGACAGGTCGACGGCCTTGGCCGCCTGCAGCAGCGCGACGCCACCGCCGGGGACGATGCCCTCTTCGACCGCAGCCTTCGCGTTGCGGACGGCGTCCTCAATGCGGTGCTTGCGTTCCTTCAGCTCGACCTCGGTGGCCGCGCCGACCTTGATGACGGCGACGCCACCGGCCAGCTTGGCGAGGCGCTCCTGGAGCTTCTCGCGGTCGTAGTCGGAATCCGAGTTCTCGATCTCCTTGCGGATCTGCGAGACGCGGCCCTCGATCTGGGCCTGGTCGCCGGAGCCGTCGATGATCGTGGTCTCGTCCTTGGAGACGAGCACGGAACGGGCGCGGCCCAGCAGGTCGAGGGTAACGGTGTCGAGCGAAAGGCCGACCTCCTCGGAGATGACCTGGCCACCGGTGAGGATGGCGATGTCGGTCAGCATGGCCTTGCGGCGGTCGCCGAACCCGGGTGCCTTGACGGCGACGGACTTGAAGGTGCCGCGGATCTTGTTCACGATCAGGCCTGCGAGGGCCTCACCTTCGACGTCCTCGGCGATGACCAGCAGCGGCTTGCCCGACTGCATGACCTTCTCCAGCACGGGGAGCAGATCCTTCAACGAGGAGATCTTCGAGTTGACGATCAGCACGTACGGGTCGTCGAGCGTGGCCTCCATGCGCTCCGTGTCGGTCACGAAGTACGGGGAGATGTAGCCCTTGTCGAAGCGCATGCCCTCGGTGAGCTCGAGGTCGAGCCCGAAGGTGTTGGACTCCTCGACGGTGATGACGCCTTCCTTGCCGACCTTATCCATCGCCTCGGCGATGATCTCGCCGACGGTGGGATCAGCGGCCGAGATCGACGCGGTGGCGGCGATCTGGTCCTTGGTCTCTACGTCGATGGCCATGTCGGAGAGCTGGTCGACGATGGCCGCGACGGCCGTCTCGATGCCCTTCTTCAGACCCATCGGGTTCGCGCCGGCCGACACGTTGCGCAGGCCCTCGCGGACCATCGCCTGTGCCAGGACGGTGGCGGTGGTGGTGCCGTCGCCTGCGACGTCGTCGGTCTTCTTGGCGACCTCCTTGACGAGCTCGGCGCCGATCCGCTCGTAGGGCTCCTCGAGCTCGATCTCCTTTGCGATGGAGACGCCGTCGTTGGTGATGGTGGGTGCGCCCCACTTCTTCTCAAGGACGACGTTGCGGCCCTTAGGGCCGAGCGTCACCTTGACAGCGTCGGCAAGGGTGTTCATGCCGCGCTCGAGGCCGCGGCGAGCGTCCTCGTTGAACTCAATTAGCTTTGCCATGGTTGTTCGGGAATCCTCCCGTCGACGGGGCCGTCGGGCCCCTGGTGTTCAGTGTGTCAGTGGATCGCAGATGCCCGCGACGGACGGCCTGAGCCTCACCGTTGATCCGGTAGCACTCCCCACAGGAGAGTGCTAACACCATTATTAGCACTCACCCGGGTCGAGTGCAAAGATCCAACCGCTTCGACCCCGAAGTTGAGCGGCTCGACATCCTGGCGTTGGGACATTCTTCGCCCTACCTCACAGGCGTTTGACGCGCCAGCGCGAAGCGCCCTCGACAGGTCGGGCCCCGCTCCCGGCGACCGCCCCACCTCCGAAAATCCGCCACTGGCGGATTGTGCTTGGTCTTCCGTCGAAAGTCCGTTGGGCGGGTTCTCGACGGTCGCACCCGCTACGGCTCCTCCGGCCAGCTCGAAGCAGTGTTCTCAGGCTCGGCGAGGGTGAGGCTTTGAGCACTATTCGGGGTTCGTTTGCGGTTGTGACGTTCAACTGCGGCGTGTCACCGATCGAGACCCGGATAGTGCTCAACGCGGGAGGCACGCGGACGGTCCGGACGGTGCAGGCAGACGGGCGGGGCTCATCGATTGGTGCGGGTCGAGCTTTGAGCACTATTCGGGGTTCGTTTGCCATTGTGACGTTCAACTGCCGCGTATCGCCGATCGAGTCCGGAATAGTGCTCAACGCGAGGGCGGGCACAGACACGACTGGCTATCGTTGGCCAAGATACGCTCGGAAGTCCGACTCCACCGGGAAGTCGTCAGGCGCGGAGGGAGCTCACCTGATGCATGCGAGTCGCACGATCCGAAACGTTGCCAATGCCGTCAACCTGTCCACTCCCCTTGGTCTCACCCTGGCCCTTGCGGGGCACGGAAGGATCCGACGGCTCCGCGGACTCTGGATCGCGGAACGGGTCCGGCTTCCACTGCTCAACGCCAGCGCAATGACAGTTGGCAGCGTGGTACTGGTCCCCGGGCGGACCCTTGCCGAAGCAGAGGTGGGTATCCCGGGCCTCCTGGCCCATGAGGATGAACACGCGTGGCAGTGGGCCGCTTGCCTCGGCCTACCCTTCCTTCCCCTCTACTTCTTAGCCGTCGGATGGTCGCAGCTGCGATGCGGAGACCGCGCGTCGGCCAATGCGTTCGAACGTCAGGCCGGACTCGCGCTGGGAGGTTACCGGGAAAATCCCAAACGACCGCTTGGGAGCAGCCCTCAGCTATGGAGGCGCCGCGCGGAGCGTGCGGCCTGCCGCTGCGTCCGCATCCTCCGTAAGCGCTTCACCAGCAGAGGCTTGTAGGCCAGTGCTTCAGGCGTGTCGATCAACTGGTTCAACCGCTGGTAGTAGCGCGCCGACGAGAGGGAGAAGTGCTCCATGATCGCCTGGTCCTTCGGCACCGCCGATGTGAACCAGCGGTCCTCGAAGTCCAGAATGGCAGCGTCGCGCTCAGCCAGTTCGGCTGCATCTGCAACTGAGAACGCCTCGGACATGACGCCCATGCTACGTCCAAATCACAGGCGTGTCATTCACCCGTCGGCCCCGGAAGCCGGATCGCTCAACCGGCCCGCCTTCGGTACGGCCCGACCCGGCAACCCCGGGTAGAGTGCAGGTGTCCGAATCTTCCCGATCCCCGAGGACTGAATCCAGCATGCGCCGACTCACCGGCTACGTCCAGCACTTTGCCTGGGGAAGCACCGAGGCCATCCCCCGGATCCTGGGGCGCACGCCCGACGGCCTGCCCTGGGCCGAGTACTGGCTCGGCACGCACCCCAACGGTCCGACGACCCTGAGTGACGGCGTGACGCTGGATCAGTTCATCCAGGATCACCCGGAATCCATCGGCGAGGCCAGCCGGGCGGAGTTCGGTTCAAGACTCCCGTTCCTGCTGAAGCTCTTGGCAGCATCGGGCCCGCTCAGCCTCCAGGCCCACCCCTCCCGGGAGCAGGCCGAGGCGGGTTACGCGCGCGAGTCGCTGCTGGGCATCGACCCGACCGATCCGACCCGTTCCTACAAAGACGACTGGCCCAAGCCCGAGGCGATCGTTGCGCTGACCCCGTTCGAGGGCCTGCTCGGGTTCCGCGATCCACACCTCACCGCCGGCCTCTTCGAGGGCCTGGGGATCGCCAAGGAACTCGCCTCCGTCATCGGCCCCCTCCGCGACCGACGCGCCGAGCCCGCCTTGCAGGAGGTGTTCCTGGATGTCCTCTCGATCAACAAGCGCAGGCATCTGGTCGACCTGGTCGTCTCCGCGGCGGTCAACCACCTCGACACGCCGGGCTCGCTCGGCGAGTTCGCCCGCACCGCCGTCGAACTCGATGAACATTTCCCCGGCGACCCGGGCATCCTGGCGGCGCTGCTGCTCAACCGCTTCTCGCTTCGCCCCGGGGAGTCGGTCACCCTCCAAGCCGGGGTCATGCACGCCTACCTGCGGGGGGCCTGCGTCGAGGTGATGGCCAATTCCGACAACGTGATGCGTGGCGGGTTGACCTCCAAGCACATCGACGTCGACGGGCTGCTCCAGGTGGTGACGTTCACTCCCGCGGAGCCACAGGTCCTCGTCCCGGAGGGAAGCGACGGCGTCTATGTCTTCCCGACGGGCTACCGCGAGTTCGAGTTGTGGCTGGTGTCACCCACCGACGGCAGGACGATCGAGCTTCCCCGTACCGACAGCGGCCGCATCGCGCTGGTCACCTCGGGAGAGTTCCGGCTGCAAAGCGGCGACGACCAGTTCCTCGGCAGCGGCGATGCGGTCTACCTCGCGGCAGACGAGCATGTCACGCTCACCGGCCAGGGCCAGCTGTTTCTCGCCGCCTCGGGCGCCTGACCCACTGGCGTCGGCGTCCAGACGTTGGCACAATAGGCGCGCACGCCTCCTTAGCTCAGCGGCCAGAGCGCTCGCCTTGTAAGCGAGTGGTCGAGGGTTCGACTCCCTCAGGAGGCTCCAACTTGGGGTCGATGGTTTCACCACGTCACAATTGCCCCATGACCGAACCGAGCAAGTGGACCCGCATCATCCAGGCCGATCCCGATCACTCACGCCGCTACATCGAACGCTTCAAGATGATGGAAGCCGCCGGGCACGACCTGTACGGGGAGGCCCGCCTGATCGACGCGATGCTGTCCAGGAACGCGCGGATCCTCGATGCCGGCTGCGGCCCTGGCCGCCTCGCCGGACGACTGCACGAACTCGGGCACCGCGTCGTGGGGGTGGACGTCGACCCTGCGCTGATCGCTGCCGCTGAGGAGGATCACCCGGGGCCGCTGTTCCTCGTGGGCGACCTCGCGGAACTCGATCTCCCGGTCCACGGCATCTCCGAGGGCTTCGACGCGATTCTGTGCGCCGGTAACGTGATGGGCTTCCTCGCCCCGTCGACGCGGTTGGAGGTTCTAAAGCGGTTCCGCTCGCATCTGGCTCCGGAGGGACGCGCAGTGATCGGGTTCGGCGCGGGGCGCGGCTACGAGTTCAGCGAGTTCTTCAGCGACGTGGCATCCGCGGGCCTGGAACTCGACCTGTCGCTGTCGACCTGGGATCTGCGCCCGTTCGAGGCCGACTCGGGTTTCCTCGTCGCGGTTCTCCGCTGACCGACCCCGGCCTCGCCTGCTGTGGGGCGGCGATGACTCAGTTCTGCTTTCCGGCCTTCTCGCGGGCCTTGCGCGCCTGTGCGAGGTAGGTCGAGACGAAGATGACGACGATCAGCCCGATCGCGACGTAGCCTGCGATCTTCGCGTACCAGTTCAGGACCGTGACGGCCCCGTCGCCAAGCTGCCAGCCGAGCACGAAGTAGCCGATCAGCCACAGGGTCGACGCTATGTAGTCGTAGATCAGGAATCGTTTGAGGCTCATGCCGGATGCGCCGGCGAGGACGAACACGACCTGCATCAGCGGCAGCGGCATCGGGATGTAGGCGATCAGGAACCCGATCGGGCCGAGTCGCTCGGCCCAGCGTTCGGCTTTGGCGTAGTTCTTCGCCGCCCGCTTCGACTGGCCGGCCCAGATCTCGATCATGCCGCGACCCCACAGCTTGCCCGCCCACCAGTAGATCCAGTCGAACTTGAGGCTGAGGACGGATGCGACAACCAGCACGATCGGCCAGTGCGGCATCGCGCCCGTCGAGGCGATTGCCCCGCTCGCCGCGACCGCGGTGCGGCCGCCGGTGATCATGGCGAGGATGTCGGGCGCCACGCCGAGCAGCCAGGCGCGGGTCGGGATCAGGATAAGGCTGAAAACCGCGACGACGCCGAACCAACTGAGGCAGGCGATGTCGGCGCGGCCCGGCTTCTTCTTCCAGGGCATGCCGTCGGCCTCCCACCACTGCTCGTCGGCTGAATCGTCGGCGGGCTCGGCTCCCTGCTCGGCGGCGTCGAGTTCCTCGGCAGAGTCGGGGGGAAGTTCCTCAGTCACGCGCTGAATGCTACGCCACGGCCTCCTCGCCCCTCCTCAACCAAGTGGTCGGCAGGATGCTGGGGACGTCGCCCGGAGGCGCCACTGGACGTCCGACCTGGTTCCAAAGGTCCCAATTTGATCACAGTTTTCCGTGCCACCCTGGCCTCGGCGGACTCCCGCCCCACCGCACCGAACGGAGTCCGAAGCGCCCAGGCCGTCACGGTGATCAGATGTCTGACGTGGGCATCCCTGGCCTGACTTCGGTTTCGCCTGGCCGACCCCGCTCTGCGTTCGAGGGTCGAGAGGTGTACAGTCCGTTTCAGGAACACCTAAATAGGTTCCAATCCACTACGGATCGTCGGGCACGTACCTGCCCGTGGAAAGGAATGTGGCATGGCCACTGTCAGCTACCGGGAAGCCTCACGCGTCTACCCCGGCACCGATCGCGCCGCCGTCAACAAGCTCAATCTCGAGATTGAAGACGGCGAATTCATGGTTCTCGTCGGCCCGTCCGGATGTGGTAAGTCCACATCGCTTCGGATGCTAGCCGGTCTCGAAGAGGTGAACTCGGGAAAGATCCTCATCGGAGCTCGTGACGTCACGGATCTGCCCCCGAAGGATCGCGACATCGCGATGGTCTTCCAGAACTACGCTCTCTACCCCCACATGACCGTTGGCGACAACATGGGCTTCGCCCTGAAGATGCAGAACGTCCCCAAGGCGGAGCGTCAGCAGCGCGTCCAGGAGGCCGCGAAGCTGCTCGGGCTTGAGGACTTCCTCAACCGCAAGCCGAAGGCCCTTTCGGGTGGCCAGCGCCAGCGTGTCGCCATGGGCCGCGCAATCGTTCGCTCCCCTCAGGTCTTCCTCATGGATGAGCCGCTGTCCAACCTCGACGCCAAGCTTCGCGTCTCGACCCGCACCCAGATCGCCGCCTTGCAGCAGCGTCTCGGCGTCACCACGGTCTACGTCACGCACGACCAGACCGAGGCCATGACGATGGGGGATCGCGTTGCGGTCATGAAGGACGGCATCCTGCAGCAGGTCGACACCCCCCTGTCTCTGTACGATGCCCCGAACAACCTGTTCGTCGCCGGCTTCATCGGCTCGCCCGCCATGAACCTGATGAGCGGCAAGGTCGTCGACGGCGGGGTCAAGGTCGGTGACTACACCGTTCCGGTTCCGCGTGAAACCCTCGCGAAGGCGCCCGGCGAAGACACCCTCACGGTCGGCATCCGCCCCGAGGCCTTCCAGGTCTCGGATCACGGCATCGGTCTCGACGTCGCCGTCGTAGAGGAACTCGGCGCCGACTCCTTCCTCTACGGAACCCTCGCAGGTCTTTCGGACGAAGAGGTCGTCACCGCCCAGCAGTACGTCGCCCGCGTCGGCGCACGCACCGCACCCTCCAAGGGCAGCGTCGTCCGGCTGACCGCCACGCCCGACCAGGTGCACGTGTTCAGCACCAAGACGGAGCTGCGGATCTCCTGATCTGCCACTGAGTCACTAGTTCGAGGGGCCCGGGATTTCCCGGGCCCCTCGTTCGCTTTCAGCGTGATGGCACGACGGGCGCAACCCACGGCAGCTTCCGAACGCGATCTGGCTTTCCTAACTCCTCGCGAGTCCCTGGCTGGGGCAGAGGCCCGTTCGCACCGTCCACCGGCAGACCCGACGGCACAGTTGAAGCCGGGACCTGCCTATGCTCAAGGATGAGGAAGGGAGCACATTGATGGCAGAACTCGGACGATGGACCCGCGGCATGCGTACGGGGTTGGGGGCCGATCCCACTCACGGCGCCGTCGTGCCCCCGATCTACCTCAGCACCAACTACACCTTCGAAGGCGTCGGGCAACCCCGCGCCTATGACTACTCCCGCTCCGGCAACCCGACCCGCGATCTACTCAACGATGCCGTCGCCGAGCTTGAGGGCGGCGTCGGGGCCACCACGGTCGCCACCGGGTTGGCCGCGGTCACTCTGGTGGCCGAGGCGTTCGTCCCGACCGGTGGGCGGATCGTGGTGCAGCACGACGCCTACGGCGGCACGTGGCGGCTGTTCACGTTCCTCGCCGAGCAGGGCCGCTTCGCGGTGGACTTCGTCGACTTCAACGACGACGCGGCCATGGGCGAGGCGCTGGCAGGCTCACCGGACCTGGTGTGGATCGAGACGCCATCCAACCCACTGCTGCGGATCACCGACATCCGCAGGGTGGCCGACGCCTCACACGCCGTCGGCGCGCTGGTCGTGGCCGACAACACGTTCCTGTCGCCGCTCTACCAGCGGCCGCTCGAGCACGGCGCCGACATCGTGGTGCACTCGACCACGAAGTTCATCAACGGCCACTCCGATGTCGTCGGCGGGATCGCGGTGGCAGCCGACCAGGAGGTCCACGATCGGCTGCGGTTGTGGGCCAACGCGCTCGGCCTGACCGGCAGCCCTTTCGACGCCTACCTGACCCTGCGCGGGCTGCGCACCCTCGATGCCCGCCTAAGGGTCCACAACGAGAACACCGAGGCCCTCATCGAGTTGTTGGACGGACACCCGGCCGTGACCGCCGTGCACTACCCCGGGCTCCCCTATCACCCCGGCCACGATGTCGCCGTCCGCCAGCAGCTCGGCATGGGTTCGCTTTTCGGGCTAGAGCTCAATGGCGGTCGCCCGGCCGCGGAGGCGTTCCTTGCCGAGTTGCAGATCTTCCACCTCGCCGAGTCACTCGGTGGCGTCGAGTCGCTCATCTGTCACCCCGCGACCATGACCCACGCGGGCATGACACCGGAGGCTCGCACCAACGCTGGGATCGGCGACGGGCTGCTGCGGCTCAGCATCGGAATCGAGGCAGCGGACGACCTCGTCGAAGTCACACGCGAGGCACTGGAGCGGGCACTGCAGGTGGCAGGGTAGCAATGCTCGCTCTGACCCTCGCGCTCGACCTGGCCGCGGCCGGGCTCGCCTGGCGACCCAGGCCCGGCGATAGGTTCGTGGTGCGACGGGCCGAGATGTGCGACGAGGTGTTCCATCTGGCCGACATGGTCATCGAGGCTAGGCATCTCGCCTCCGGCACGGTCTTCTCCTTCAACGGAACCACAGAATGGGCGCTGGACTCGGTCCCTCAATCCGAAACCGTCTGGCTGCCGGGAGAAACGCAACTGAGGGTCGCCCTCGGTTCGGCCTTCGTGTCCCTCGTCCGGGCCGACGGCGGATTCGTCGTCACGTTGAAGGATGGCTCACGGCACCGCGACCCGGACGCCGAAAACGCCTACGCCCTGGCACTTCTGGCCCACCTGTCGGCTGCACCCTGACGCCGGCAGTAGGCTTTGGGACGTGCCCAGATTCCTCGCCGCCAAGCCCGACGCCGACCTGATCCGGCTCCCCTGGCAGCTTCCGCTGGCCGACTGGCCGACCAACCACCTCGTGGCGCTCCCACGCGGCATCTCCCGACACGTCGTCCGGTTCCTCCAGGTCGGGGACGACATCCTCGCCGCGAAAGAGGTCTTGGAGGAGGTCGCCGTCCAGGAGTACCGCCTCCTGACGGAACTCAGGCGCCTTGGTGTGCCATCGGTTGAGCCCATCGGGGTGGTGCTCGGCCGGGTCGACAACGAAGGCAACCCGCTCGACCCGGCGTTGCTGACGAGGCATCTGCCCTTCTCACTGCCCTACCGCTCTCTGTTCTACCCAGGCGTCAAGCACGAGACCGTGACCCGGCTGCTCGACGCCATGGTCGTCCTTTTCGCCAGGTTGCACCTGACCGGGTTCTACTGGGGCGACGTGTCGCTGTCGAACATCCTCTTCCGGCGTGATGCAGGCGAGTTCGCCGCCTACCTGGTCGACGCCGAGACCGGCGAGATCCATGACCAACTGACCGAGGGCCAACGCGAGCACGACCTCCAGATCGCCCGCACCAACCTGTTCGGGGAGTTTCTCGACCTTGAGGCCGGCGGCATCCTCGACCAGTCGCTGGACCCCACCTGGCTCGTCAACACCATTGAAGAGCGCTACCACCAGCTATGGGTCGAGCTCACCGGTGTCGAGGAGTTCGACGAATCCGAGCTCTACCGCCTGGAGGGCCGCGTGCGTCGGCTGAACGCGCTGGGATTCGACGTCGCAGAGATCGACGTCGAATCCTCCCGCGACGGCAGCCGGATCAAGATGCGGCCGAAGGTCGTCGACGCCGGGCACCACACCCGTCGGCTGATGCGGCTAACCGGGCTCGACGCTGAAGAGCACCAGGCGCGACGACTGTTGAACGATATGGACACCTTCCGCGCCAAGAATGCGCCTCACGCGCCGGAATCAGTCGCCGCGCACAAGTGGCTGGTCGAGGTGTTCGAACCCGCCGTCAGCCGGATCCCGTCCGACCTGCGCGGCAAGCGGGACGCGGCACAGTTCTTCCACGAGGTGCTCGACTACCGCTGGTACCAGTCGCAGCGTGAGGACCGGGAGGTACCGACCGCCGAGGCCGCGAGTGGGTACATCTCGGAGGTTCTGACCTCTCTGCCCGACGAGCAACTCGGAAACCTTCAGCCGGTCGGCGGCGAGCTTCGCGACAAGTATGACCCGTCGAAGGGGTTCGTCGATTCCGATGATGCGGAGCCAGCCCCGTACGACCCATGGGAGGACGCGGCCAACGACCCCGACGTCCCCGTCAAGCAGGGTTTCGATATCGCCGCGCTCCGAGCGAAAGCGGCAGCAAAGAAGAAGTAAGGGGCAGACACTCGCCCCTCTGGGTACCGGCAGCGGGTCAGTTCCCGGCTGGCAGGTCCGCCGCGAGTGCGGACGTGGCCACCGTCAGCCAACGGCCTGGCTCTGCCATCGCCGCCGCCGGGGATCCGGCCAGGCCAGTCAGCGAACGCGTCGAGACGAATCCGGTCAGGTCAGCGTCCGCGCCGATCCGGCCTGCCACGAGCGCTACGGGGACACTGGCCCGCCTGGCCGCGCCGGCGACGAATCCAGGCACCTTGTCCCTGGCCGACTGCGCATCGAAGCTGCCCTCGCCCGTGATGACCAGGTCCGCGACCTGGATTGCGTCGTTGAGCCCGATCAGATCGGCCACCTCCGGCGCTCCCGGCAGCAGACTCGCTCCCCAGGCGAGCAAGGCGAATCCGCTCCCTCCGGCCGCCCCCGCGCCGCGATATCCGGTGTTGGCGGGTAGCAGCGTCGCCAGGTGGGCCAGAGACCTGTCAGCCAGCATCACGTCGTCTGGCCGGAGGCCCTTCTGGGGGCCGAACACCGCGGCTGCCCCTGACTCCCCCAGCAACGGGTTTGTGACGTCACTCAGGACGACGACGCCGCTTGGCGGCAGCGCCCGGAGGTCGGTGAGGTCGGCTTTGACGATCGCGGTGAGCCCCCGGAGCCCGGACGCCACCTCGGAGCCATCGATATCGAGGAACCGGGCACCGAGCGCACGGAGCAGGCCCACGCCGCCGTCTGTCGATGCCGACGAGCCGATCCCCAGCACAAGTCGCTCGACGCCGTGCGCGAGGGCCGCGGCGATGGCTTGGCCGAAGCCGGTGGTGTCGGCATCAAACGGCAAGCGACGCTCGCCCAGGAGTTCGATGCCTGAGGTGGATGCGAGCTCCACGACACCGGTGCCGTCCGGCAGCAGGAGCCAGTCGGCCGACACCTCAGTGCCCGCCGGCCCGGTCACGAAAAGTGGCATCCGCCTTGCCCCGGGAACGGCGAGTTCGAACGCTGCCAGCGTGCCCTCGCCACCGTCTGCCATCGGCCGGAGCAGGATCTCATCATCAGGGCGCACGCCCACCCAGGCCGCACCGATGACGGCTGCCGCTTCCGCGGCGCCGATACTACCCTTGTAGCTGTCGACCGCGACGACCACGCGCATAATGACCGACCCCCTTGCCTGATCATCTGCTCAGTCTAGTGGCCTGTCCTCGTCGCCAGACAGAGCAAAATCGACCACTGGCCGATTTTCCACGATCGCAACGCGCCCTGCTGGCAACCACCGGGTCGACGGCGCCGTCGACCCGCACCGCTCGGCGCGGGTTTCCCGTTGAGCACTATCCAGGAGTCGATGACCCAAAAGCCCCATTTTCACGTTCAAATCCCCATCGAACCCGGGATAGTGCTCAAGGCCCGACCCGACCACAGCCCCAACCACCAGACCGGTTGGTAAACTCCCTTCCCGTGACGCTCAAGCTCTATGACACCGCGACGCGCTCGGTGCGCGAATTCGTCCCCCTGCGGGCTGACGAGGTGTCGATCTACCACTGCGGTCTCACCGTCCAGGCGTCGCCACACCTCGGCCACATCCGCAAGGAGGTCGTCTTCGACGTCCTCCGCCGCTGGCTGACCAACCAGGGCTTCAGGGTGAAAGTCGTCGCCAACGTCACCGACATCGACGACAAGATCCTGAGCAAGTCGGCCGAGAACGGCGAGGACTGGTACGCATTGGCCTACCGGTTCGAACGCGAACTTCACGACGCCTACGCCTCTCTCGGCTGCATCCAGCCGACCTACGAGCCTCGCGCCACCGGCCACATCCCCGAAATGGTCGAGCTGATCCTTGAACTGATCGCCCGCGGCCATGCCTATGTCGCACCCGACGGCTCCGGCGACGTCTACTTCGACGTCGCCAGCTGGCCCCGCTACGGCGAGCTCAGCGGCCAGAAGGTCGACGAGATGGAACCGGCCACCGACGCCGACCCCCGCGGCAAGCGCGACCCCCGCGACTTCGCCCTCTGGAAGGGGCACAAGGCGGCAGAGCCGCTGACGGCGTCCTGGCCGTCCCCGTGGGGCCGCGGCCGCCCCGGCTGGCACATCGAGTGCTCCGCGATGGCGGGCAAGTACCTGGGCGAGAGTTTCGACATCCACGGCGGCGGAATCGATCTTCGGTTCCCGCACCACGAGAACGAGCTGGCACAGTCCTCGGCCGCCGGTCACGAGTTCGCGAACTATTGGATGCACAACGCCTGGGTGACGATGGCAGGCGAGAAGATGAGCAAGTCGCTCGGCAACACCGCGCTGGTCACCGAGGTGACCAAGCGCTACAACCCGCGTGCGGTGCGCTTCTTCCTGCTCGCCCCTCACTACCGCTCGACCATCGAGTTCTCCCCCGAGGACGACGACACCCGCGGTTCCCTTACCGAGGCCGAGAAGGCCATCGCGCGCATCGACTCGTTCATGAGTCGGGCATTCGAGAAGATCGGAGAAGGCTTCCACGCCTACGCGCCCTATTCGCTGCCGTTCTGGCCCCAGTTCGCCGCCGCGATGGACGACGACCTGGGCACCCCCGCGGCCACGGCCGTGCTCTTCGAGGCTGTCCGCGCCGGGAACCAGGCACTTGCGGCGGGCGACTCCGGCGCCACCCGCGACATCTTCTTCGCGGTGACCGGCATGCTGGACGTCTTCGGACTGAACCCTCTGGCCCCCGAATGGTCAGACGAGAACACCGACCAGGATCTGACAACGGTCGTCGATGGCCTCGTAGGTGCCCTGCTGGAGCAGCGCGCCACCGCAAGGGCTGCGAAAGACTGGGCCACGGCCGACGCGATCCGAGACACCCTGGCCGCGACCGGCCTGAAGATCACCGACACCCCTGACGGGGCCACCTGGAGCCTGGAGAAGTAGATGGCTGGCAATTCATCGCGTCGCGGAGCGACTAGCAAAGGCAAAGGCAAGGCAGCGGGCTCCGGTGGCCGGATCCGGAAATCACTGGAAGGCAGGGGGCCGACCCCCAGGGCGGAGGACCGCGTCTACCACAAGGCCTACCGGGACAAGAAGGCCGCAGGCCGACGCCAGCCTTCGCAGAATCGACGGGGTACCCACCGGGGCCCCGTCGGCGCCGACTGGGTAGTCGGACGCAACCCCGTCTTTGAGGCCCTGACGGCCGGGCTCCCGGTCAAGCAGGCCTACATCGCCGAAGGCGCTGAGCGCGACGACAGGCTGCGCGACATCCTGAAGCACGCCGCCGAGCACGGCGTCCCGCTGCTTCAGGTCACGCGCGCCGAGCTCGACCGGGTCACCGGAGGCTTGGTGCACCAAGGGGTCGCGCTTCAGTTGCCGGTTTTCGAGTATGCCGATTTCGAGGATGTGCTGGCCGACGCGTTCGACAACGACGGGATCGTCGTCGCCCTGGATGGGGTCACCGATCCACGCAACCTCGGCGCGATCGTCCGCTCGGCCGCCGCATTCGGCGCCACCGGCGTCATCATCCCGTCGCGCCGGTCCGCGTCGATGACGGCCGCGGCTTGGAAGACGTCCGCCGGGGCCGCCGCGCGGCTCCCGATCGCGATGGCCACGAACCTGAACCGGGCGTTGGAGCAGGCGTCGAAGCTCGGTTTCACCGTCGTCGGGCTCGCCGGGGAAGGCGACGTGCCCGTGACGGGGACGCCGGGGACCGACGGGCCGATCGTGCTCGTGGTGGGGTCTGAGGACGAGGGCCTGGCGAGGCTCGTGAGGGAGCATTGCGATGCGCTGATCTCGATCCCGATCGCCAGCTCGGTGGAATCCCTCAACGCATCGGTGGCCGCCTCGATCGCGCTCTACGAGGTGACGCAGCAGCGATCCGGCGACACGGACGTCTAGTTTTTCCCATCGATGGCCGCCCTCAGCGAGGCCGCGGTTCGTGAGGCCCGCGTCGAGGCTGCGCTGGCCGGGCTCGACCTCACCCAACGGGTCGGACAGCTCAACCAGCGGCTGCTCGGCTGGAGGGCGGTCGAGCGGAGGAACAGGCATTGGCAGCTGACCGATGAAGGGCGACGCGAGATCGGACGCTGGTCAGGGCTGGGCGCGATCTACGGTCTCATGCGGGCCGACGGCTGGTCGGGTCGCTCCTGGGCGAACGGGGTCACTCCGGACGACAGGGTCGAGGTAGTTGCACTGGTCCAGGCCGCGGTCCGCGATGCCAATCCCTGCGGCATCGGTGCTCTGGTGGTCGAGGAGGCGCCTCACGGGCACCAGGGGCTCGGTGGGACTATCCTCCCCCAGAATCTCGCGGTCGCGGCCACCTGGAATCCCGAGTTGTATGAGCGGGCCTGCGCGGCTGTGGCCTCCGAACTCGCGTCCAGCGGTGTCGATCTCGCCCTCGTCTCCGGGCTCGACATCCTTCGCGACCCCCGCTGGGGCCGTTGCGAGGAGACGTTCGGCGAGGATCCCCTCCTCTCGTCAGCCCTTGTCCGGGCCGCCGTCCACGGCATGCAGGGCCGGTCGGGAGAACGGCTTGCCAGAGACGGTGTCGGAGTCGTCCTGAAGCACCTCGCCGCTCAGGGTGAGGCGGTCGGTGGGCGGAACGGGCAGTCTGCCACGATCGGCGAGCGGGACCTTCGGGAGATCCACCTCCCGCCTGTTGAGGCGGGGATCAAGGCTGGAGCGCTCGGCATGATGGCCGCGTACAACGACATCGACGGGGTCCCCTGCTGCGCCAATCGGTGGCTGCTCCAAACCTGGCTGCGCGATGAGCAGGGCTTCGACGGTATCGTCGTGGCCGACGGGATGGCCGTCGACCAACTGCTCCCCCTGACCGGTTCGGTGACGGACGCCGGGAAGCGCGCGCTCCTTGCCGGTGTCGATATGTCGCTCTGGGACGAAGGATTCACCACGCTCGCCGAGTCGGCGAGGCGCTCTGAAGAGGTGGACGCCGCCGTCACACGCGCCGCCCGCCGCGTGCTGCGGGTCAAGGACCGGCTGGGGCTGCTCCCCACAATGCCCCAGATAGGTGAGGAATGCGAGAGGATCGCGTTGCGCGGCGACCTGGGCTCGGCCCTCAAACGGACCACCCGGCTGTCGTCCGAACTCGCCGCCCAGTGCCTGGTTCCCCTCAAGGGCCATCTCCCGACGGCGAGGTTGACCTCCCCCGGCGTCGACGTCGTCGTCATCGGCCCCAACGCCGACGATCTCGACTGTTTCCTGGGCGACTACGTCGCCCCTCTTCGGCCCGGTGAACGCACTACGGTGCTGGATCGGCTGCGATCAGGGATCGACGGGAAGATCCGGCTGGCGCTTTCCGTCGAGGACGGATTCGAGGGAGCCGTCAGCTCGGCCGACGTCGTCATAGCCGTCCTCGGTGGCACGAGCCGGAGATCCTACGGGGACGAGTTCGACGTCAATGGTGCCGCGATCGCGACGCAGGCCTCCTGTGGAGAGGGGGCGGACCTCGCCGACACCCACCTTCCAGGTGGGCAGGACGAGCTGATCAGGAGGGTCGGGGGCCTGGCTAGGGGACACGTCTGTTCGGTGGTCGTAGCGGGCAGACCCCACGTCCTGAAGGAGGTTCTCGATGCCTCGGACTCGGCGCTGTGGGCAGGTTATGCGGGGCCCCACGGCCCAGCCGCGGTGGTAGCTGCGCTCCGGGGGCTTACGGTGCCGACAGGCAGGCTCCCGTTCACCGTCCCGTCCAGCCCAACGGTGGTTCCTGTCCGCTACAACGACCGCTGGTCGCCCACGGACACGTATCGGGATCTGGCGGAGCCGGTGCTGCTGCCCTTCGGGCATGGCTCGGAATCCCACTGGAGCGCGACCTTGTCCGACTCCGGCGACACCGTGGAACTGGTGGTGAGGATCCCCGACGGAACCGCTGCGATCGTGCCGGTATTCGTGCGCCAGAGCGGCGGAGATGCGAGGCCCCGGCTCCGGAAGCTCGTCGATCTGGCCCGCATCGACCGCGGTGGTGACCATCGGTTCGTGCTGCCGCGGGACGTGATCCTCCCAGCAGGCTCGGGGTTCAGGTCGGCTGAGGTGCTGGTGGGCGACCAGACGATCGGCACCATCGCCGACGGATAGCTCGTCAGCCCCGCCGCGGACTGAACCTGAGTTCATAGGTGACAGGCTGCGCTGATCCGGTGAACTCGGCCGCAACGTCCGGGTGGTCCGAGAACCGGACCAGAGCGGTGCCGACCGGGTTACAGGTCAAGGACGCGCTATCCCCGGCACCGGGCACCGCCCATGTGACATCGAGTTCGCTGCTGCCCCGCTGGATCGCCTCGGTCGTGATGGTTCTGGGCAGCTGGGCGGCCAACGGCTCGGCGGGCGCCTCCTGATAGCTGAACGAGCGGGTCACGTCTAGGTCGACGATCATCGTCGGGCTGTCCGGGACGAACTCGGCCTTGGCATTCATTGCGATCCGGAGCCACTGCCTGTCCCCCTCGGCCCACCCGTCCTCCGGGTTCCACGGGACGAGGCCGTAGGCCGCAACAGGGTCGAGCCCGAGCCGGAACCGGGAATGTACCTGCTGGCCGTTGACCACCGCGACGAGCTCACGCTCGAGCACGGACTGCCCGCCCTCGACCCCGATCTGGATCCGCTCCCGGAAGCCACGGTTGGCCCGCCAACCTTCGTCGACCACGGGCTCCCCGGAGCGGATGTCGACGCTGACGCGCTTGTCCGCGTCGACGACGGCGAGCGTCACGGGCACCTCGGACGGGACGCTGAAGACGACGAGCGCCCAGTTGCGGTCATACGACCCGGTGGAGGCGTTGTAGCGGCCGAACGGGGCAGCCAGGGGGAAGGTGACTCCGTCCCCGATCTCGATGCTGACCCGGGCCGCCGCATCCTCGGTCGCCCCAAAGATGGGGGCTCCCGCCTCAAGCGTGAAAGCGACGAGTTCGTAGCCGTCGGGAGCTTTGATCGGCGCCTGCTCACGGACCTGAGCGGCCGTCACCGCGCCGAGGCTCTGCCCAGTGAAACGACGGTCGAACCGGGCGTCGAAGTGGGGCGTGGAGATCCGCAGGGAAACGGGGATGCCCTCCTGGAGCGTCCGGTCCCCGGAATCGGGCGACTGTGCGAAGTAGTCTGCTCGCACCTCCACCGCGCCATCCCCCGGGGCGGAGACGATCGGCGCCGCCGACGGATCCCACTGGATGGGCTTGAACGTGCATCCGCTCAGCCCGGTCACGGCGAGCAGCGCGAGCGCGGATCGTCTGGTCAGTGTCACGCAGTCAGGGTAGTTGACGCGCCGCCCACCGCCGCCCGCGTGGCAGGCGAGCCCGGACTTCGGCGATAGGATTGGTCCATCCCGTCCTATTTGAGGAGAACTGTGAGCGATCTCGAGTCGATCTCGACGGCATATCAGACACTGTTCAACATGATCGAGGCCGTTGAGCCTCGCATCGCCGCCGCAACCCGCCAGGAACTCACCGACCAGCGCAACTCCCTCAAGCTGATCGCTTCCGAGAACTACGCGAGCCTGCCAGTGCTTGCCACGATGGGCACTTGGCTGAGCGACAAATACGCGGAAGGCACCGTTGGGCACCGCTTCTACGCCGGGTGCCAGAACGTCGACACCGTCGAGGCGGTGGCCGCCGAGCACGCCCGTGAACTGTTCGGTGCGCAATACGCCTATGCCCAGCCGCACTCCGGCATCGACGCGAACCTGACCGCCTACTGGGCGATCCTCGCGCACAAGGTCGAGTCGCCTGCGCTGGCCGAACATGGCGTCAAGGGCGTCGCTGAGTTGACCGAAGAGGATTGGGAGAACCTACGCCGCCGCTTCGGCGAGCAGCGCCTGCTCGGCATGTCCCTGGACGCCGGCGGGCACCTGACGCACGGCTTCCGCCCGAACGTGTCCGGCAAGATGTTCCACCAGCGGGCCTACGGCACCGACCCCGAGACCCAACTACTCGACTACGACGTGTTGGCGGCCCAGGCCCGCGAGTTCAAGCCGCTGATCCTCGTGGCCGGCTACTCCGCCTACCCCCGCCGCCTGAACTTCGCCAAGATGCAGGAGATCGCCGACGAGGTGGGCGCGGTGCTGATGGTCGACATGGCACACTTCGCGGGCCTGGTGGCAGGCAAGGTGTTCACCGGCGACGAGGACCCGGTGCCCTTCGCCGATGTCGTCACCACAACCACGCACAAGTCGCTGCGCGGGCCTCGCGGTGGGCTGATCCTCTCCACCGAGGAGTACGCGCCATCGATCGACCGGGGCTGCCCGCTCGTGCTAGGCGGCCCGCTCGCCAACGTCATGGCGGCAAAGGCCGTGGCGCTGGCCGAGGCCCGCACCGCCGAGTTCCAGGTCTACGCCCAGAACGTGGTCGACAACGCACGGGCCCTCGCAGAAGGACTGCTCACCCGTGATGCCCGCCTCGTAACGGGCGGCACCGACAACCACATCGTGCTGCTCGACGTCCGCGACTTCGGCCTGACCGGCCGACAGGCCGAGGGAGCCCTCCTGGATTCGGGCATCGTGACCAACCGGAACGCCGTCCCCAACGACCCGAACGGTGCCTGGTACACCACTGGTATCCGGCTCGGCACCCCGGCGCTGACCAGCCGCGGGTTCACGACCTCCGACATGGACGCCGTCGCGGACATGATCGTGTCGGTCCTCAAGTCTGCGAACCCGACCACCACGTCGGCCGGCGCACCGAGCAAGGCGAAGTACGCCCTGGCCGACGACGTGCGCGACGCCTCGCAGGCCGAAGCCGACCGCCTTCTCGACCTGCACCCGCTCTACCCCGGCCTCAATCTCGGCTGACCCAAAGGGGCGAAATGTGCGGGGAGGGCGCTAATCGGGGCGCCCTCCCCGCACCTTTCGCCAAGCGGCCTCGACGGTTCCGGTGGAACCATCGAAGGGTCAGATGACAAGGGCCACCGCGATAGCGGCGACCCCTTCGCCGCGACCCGTAAGCCCCAGACCGTCGGTCGTCGTCGCGCTGACGGCCACCGGGGCACCAAGCGCTTGCGCCAGTGTCTGCTCCGCCTCGCTCCTGCGGGGGGCCAGCTTTGGCCGGTTCCCGATCACCTGTACCGAGACGTTGCCGATCTCGAAGCCGGCAGCCCGCACCCGTCGTGCCGTCTCCTCCACGAAAGCGACGCCGCTCGCGCCGGCCCACTGCGGCTCGGCGGTGCCGTAGTTCGACCCGAGGTCCCCCAGCCCGGCTGCGGACAGCAGCGCGTCGCACAGCGCGTGTGCCGCGACGTCGCCGTCAGAGTGGCCTGCCAGCCCCGATGGCTCGTCGGGGAAATGGACCCCTCCGAGCCACATGGGCAGCCCCGGCGCCAGGCGGTGGACGTCTGTCCCGATGCCGATCCTCATCGGTTCTTCCTCTCAGCGAGCAGCGCCGAAGCGAAGACCAGGTCGACGGGCTCGGTGATCTTCATGGCGTCACGGTGCCCCGGCACCAGTGCGACGCGGTGGCCTCGGTATTCGCATGCCGCCGCATCGTCGGTGACCTCGACGCCGTCACGGCGCAACCACTCGTGAGCTTCACGCAGCAGGCCGAGCCGTGCCCCCTGGGGGGTCTGGACGGCCCGCAGCATCGCACGGTCGACCACCTCTGATCCACCTCCGACAACGGACCTGATCGAATCGACAACGGGAAGCACGGGGACCGCCACATCCGCGCCGTCGACGATGGCGGACGTGACGCGCTGAACCACTTCCGGGGGCACCAGCGCGCGGGCAGCGTCGTGGACGAGGACTACCGCATCGTCGGGTGCGGCAAGCGCAGCCAGCCCGAGCCTCACCGATTCCTGACGGGTCGCGCCACCGTGTACCAGCCGGGAGCCGGTGCCGGCGAGCGCCTCACGGAAGGCCTCCTCATGACCCACCGGCACCGTAACCACGACCTCTGAGACGCCGCCGTCCAGAAGCGCGTCAACCGCGCGTCGCACCAATGCGACCGAGTCGAGTTCAACCAGCGCCTTGGGCAGCCTTGCGCCCAACCTGGAACCAGAACCGGCCGCCACCACGACGGTGACGACCGGCACGTTGTGCGTGTTCATTTCTGGGATCAGGAGGCCAGAACCTCGTCCAGCATGACCTCCGCCTTGTCCTCCTCGACACGCTCGGCGAGTGCCAGCTCTGCGACCAGGATCGAACGCGCCTTGGCCAACATGCGCTTCTCACCGGCGGAGAGCCCCTTGTCGCGGTCGCGGCGCCACAGGTCTCGGACGACCTCGGAAACCTTGATCACGTTGCCCGAGTGCAGCTTCTCCATGTTCGCCTTGAAGCGACGAGACCAGTTGGCCGGTTCCTCCGTGTGCTCGGCACGGAGAACGGAGAAGACCCGCTCGAGGCCGTCAGCGTCGACGACGTCGCGCACTCCTACCAGATCCAAATTGCAGGCTGGCACCTTGATCACCAGATCGTTTTGCCCGATGACCCGCAAAACGAGGAAGAGCTTGTCTTCCCCCTTGATGGTCCGGTTCTCGATGTCCTCGATGACGGCTGTCCCATGATTGGGGTAAACAACCGTCTCACCGATCGAAAAAGTCATACTCAGAGACCCCTTTCCAGCCTCAATTCTAGCAGGCGCGCCGGAGCACGCCCAGATCGCTGTTCCAGGCGTGGTCCACGGCCCGCGCTTTTCGTCGCGCTGACCGCCCAAGTCTGGTTAGGATGTGGTGTCCCAGACGCGCCCTCGGAGGATCGAATGAGCAAGCCAACGCACAGACTTGCGGCCATCGTCGCCGCAGCAGCGCTATCCGTCACGTTCAGCGCGTGCACCGCGGAAGGGTGGGAGGCTGACGCCCCGCCCGCAGCAGGAGTCCAGGCCGACGACGGCGGGATCAAGCTGCGGAACTTCCTCGTGGTCTCCGACACCGAAGGGGCCGCCGTGTTGCTCGGCGGGATCGCGTCACGCGACGAGTCGACACAGGTCACCGGGATCACCGTGGCGGCAGAAGGATCCGACGGGCAGTTCGGTCAATCAGAGGAGGTGCAGTTCAGCGAGGAGATATCCAAAGGCCGAACCATCTACCTGGACGGCACCACCACCGCCTTCACCGACCCCGCGCTGCTGCTCGGTCGCCTGGCGAAGGTGACGGTCGACTTCTCCACCGGCGAGAGCGTCACACTGGAAGCGCCCGTGCTGTCCTCGGAACATCCTGACTTCAGCGAAGCCTGGGCGCAGGCCCAGCCATCCTGAACCTCACCCCTCGAACTTGTATCCCAGGCCGCGGACGGTGATCAGCCGTTCGGGGCTCGACGGGTCACGCTCGATCTTCGAACGCAGCCGTTTGATGTGCACGTCGAGGGTCTTGGTGTCACCGACGTAGTTGCTTCCCCAGATCCGGTCGATGAGCTGGCCGCGAGTCATCACCCTGCCCGAGTTGCGTAGCAGCAGTTCAAGCAGTTCGAACTCGCGCAGCGCGAGCCGGACGTCCTGGCCGTCGACGTTTACCTGGTGTCGTTCGACATCGAGCCGGACGCCGTCGACCTCCACGACGTCGGGCAGTAGCACCTGGTCCTGGCCACGGCGCAGCACCGCTCTGATCCTGGCGACGAGTTCACGGTGGCTGAAGGGTTTGGTGACGTAGTCGTCGGCCCCGAGTTCCAGCCCGACCACCTTGTCCACCTCGGAGTCGCGGGCGGTCACCATGACGATGGCGACGTTGCCGCGCGCCCGCAACTGCCTGCATACCTCGACGCCAGGCATCCCCGGCATCATCAGGTCGAGAAGCACAAGGTCGGCCCCCTGCTTGTCGTAGAGCGACAGCCCCTCGGTGCCGTCCGGGGCCGATAGCACCTCGAAGCCCTCCTTCTCCAGCATGAAACCGATCGCGTCGCGGTACGACTCCTCGTCTTCGATGATCAGGATCCGGGTCATTGATCGTCTCCTCCAGAATCTGGTTCGGGCGCGGGGCCCAGGTAGGTGGGCAGGCTTATGGTGAAGGTCGAACCCTGCCCCGGGCGCGACCATACGCGAACCGAACCTCCGTGGGCGATGGCGATGTGGCGAACGATGGACAATCCCAGGCCGGTCCCCCCCGTCGACCTGGATCTGCCGTAGTCGACCCGGTAGAAGCGTTCGAAGATCCGCTCCTGTTCCTCCGCCTTGATGCCGATGCCGTTGTCGGAGACCTTGATTTCGACGTTCTGGTCGCCGGCTCGTTCGGTCAACGCCACCGAGATGGTCACTCGGGCACGTTCGTCTGAGTAGTTGATGGCGTTTTGCACCAGGTTCGCGACGGCATCCGTCAGTTGCCATCGGTCGCCCAACACGAAGGCATCCGACGTGCGAGCCAGGATCAGGCTGACCTCTCGTTGGGTGGCGAGTTCCTTGGACCGCGACACGGCGTCCGTGACCACCTCGTTGACGTCGATCACCTCACTGGCGAGCATCGGGTCTTCCGACTGCAACCGCGACAGGTCAATGATCTGGTTGATGAGTTCTGCCAACCTGGCGGTCTCGATCTGCAGCTTCGTCGCAAATCTGCGGACCGCATCCGGGTCGTCGCGGGCGGCCTCAACCGCCTCAGCCAGCACGCTGACGGCCCCGATGGGGGTCTTCAGCTCGTGGGAGATGTTCGCCACGAAATCCCGACGCACGGCGTCGACCCGGCGTTGAGATGACTCGTCATCGGCCAGCACCAGGACCCGCTCGTCGTCG
The DNA here is from genome assembly GCF_900141915.1 of Tessaracoccus bendigoensis DSM 12906. Taxonomy (GTDB): domain Bacteria; phylum Actinomycetota; class Actinomycetes; order Propionibacteriales; family Propionibacteriaceae; genus Arachnia; species Arachnia bendigoensis. Next base: position 115,129 of record NZ_FQZG01000003.1, read on the forward strand.
AACGGCGCGATCCGGGCCTCCAGTTCGACGGCGTGTGCACCGGGCAGCATCTCACGCGCGATCGTCCCCTGGAAGGCGACACCGGTCATCCGGGCCTCCCTGACGCGGTCCAGAAGCTCGGGGAAGCCCACCCGGTTTCCCCGAGCGAGGTTCAGCGCGGTCGCTTGGTCGTTCGACACGAGAATCTCATCGTCCGGGCCGACCATCACGACACCCGAAGGGACGATGGCGAGCACATCGCGCAACTCACGGGAAACCAGTTCGGCGTTCCGACGGGCTTCAAGCTGTCGCCAGCCCTCCTTGCCCCGGTACATCAGGTAGACGAAATAGCAGCCCAGGAGAGCCACTCCGGCCCCGATCAATCCGGCGAGGGCTGGGTGCATGCCGCAATCATAGGTCGAAGACCCCGTACCGACCGCCGTCAGATGGCCCAAACCGCCGCTTGCCCAAGTCTTCACCGACCGTTAACCGACGGTTCACTCAGCCGGCACGTGGAAGTACCCGGGGCCCATAGTGTCTTGGACGTTATTGAGCGGGACTAGACTCACCCGAAAATGCGACAAAGGAGCAGCGATGCGCACCAGCTACCACGAGGAACTGGACTCGATCCTCGACAGCCTCGTCCATATGGCCGAACTCGTCGAGGTGGCTATAAGGGACGGCTCGGAATCGTTGTTGACCGCAGACCTCGGACGTGCCGAGGCTGTCGTTTCGAACGATGCCGAACTCGATCGGATGCACGAGGAGATGGAGTACAAGTGCCTCTCGATCCTGGCGCTCCAGGCGCCCGTGGCCGGCGAATTGCGCACTATCGTCTCCGCCATCCGGGTCGTGTTCGAGCTGGCACGGATGGGTGACCTGGCCGCCCACGTCGCCAAGATCGCCCGGCTCCGCTACCCGGCGCATGCCGTACCCGAGGAGTTCGAGCCGAGCTTCCGCGAGATGGCCGACATCGCGATCGAGATCATCGACCAGGCTCGGGTCTCGCTGCAGAACCGCGACGCCAAGGGCGCGGAGCGGCTGGCCGAAATCGATGCCAGGATGGATGTCCTGCGCCGCGACCAGTTCACCCGCATGTTGGGCGAGGACTCGACGATTTCGGTCGAGGGCGCCGTCGATGTCGCACTGCTCGGCCGCTACTTCGAGCGGTTCGCCGATCACGCGGTAGCGGTCGGACGCCGCGTCATCTACATCATCACCGGCACGGTGCCAGAAGGCGAGGACTGGCCCAACGCCTGAGCGGTCAGACACGCCGATCGGTGAGAGACGATCAGGCACGCCGCGCGCGATGATCATGCCCACTCGAAAGGGGCGTAGAGTCGCGTCCGGAACCATCGAAGGGAAACACAACTAATGCTGACAACGCGTGCCGCTCGAATCCTGCCAGGATGCCTCGGCATCCTTGCGGTGACCCTCTCAGCCTGCGCACCCGTCACCACCCCCGCTGCCCCGGCACCGTCGGAAACTGCCACCGCGTCGTCCGCGTCGCCTTCGGTCTCCCCTTCGGTCACTGCGACCACCAACCCATCGGCCACCCTGACGCCGTCCGCGACCGTGACCCCGACCTCATCCACCAGCCCTTCGACCACCTTCACCGGCGACCCGGCGGTTCTGATCCCCGGCCGTAACCACATCGGGGCGGCGAGCGACTACGTCTATCCGGCGGAGTTGGTGCAGCAATGGCTGGAGGGCGAGGTCAAGCCGACTGAGAAGATCGTCTTCCTCACCTTCGATGACGGCCCGAACCACTCGACGACCCCGGTGATCCTCGACGCGCTGGAGAAGGCCGGTGTCCATGCTACCTTCTTCGTCGTCGGATCGATGCTCGATGAGGCCCCGGAACTGCTGAAGCAAGAGATCGACCAAGGCAACGCGGTTTCGTTGCACAGCTGGTCACACGACTACAAGAAGCTGTATCCGGGGCGTCACGGCGATGAGGACCGAATCGCCGACGAGTACACCAAGACCCTGGCGAAGGTACGCGAGATCCTCGGCCCCGATTTCAACACTGAGTCTTGGCGCTACCCCGGCGGGCACATGTCTTGGAAGGGTCTCTCGCCCGCAGACGAGTACCTCAAGTCGCAGGGCGTCTCCTGGATCGACTGGAACGCCGACACTCGCGACAGCGCCCCTAAGAAGGAGCGTCCGACGACGATCGACGCGCTGGTGCACAACGCGACCGCCCCGATCCGCGATGGATATCACGTCGCGGTGATCCTCGGCCACGACACCCCTGACAAGGCCCTGACCTCGAAGTCCGTGCCCGCCATGATCGAGGCCTACGCGGCGGCGGGATACAAGTTCGGCGTCATCTCCTGACCCGTGGCGGGGCACGGTGGCGTTACCGGTAGGCTGATCCCATGACCTCGAAGTTGATCCTGCTCCGCCACGGCGAGAGCGAGTGGAACGCAAAGAATCTGTTCACCGGCTGGGTTGATGTCGACATCAACGAGAAGGGTGTCGGCGAAGCGAAGGCAGCGGCCGAGTTGCTCAAGTCGGAAGACCTGCTCCCCGATGTGCTGCACACCTCGCTGCTGCGTCGCGCTATCCACACCGCCTACCTCGCGTTGGACGGTTGCGACCGGCACTGGATCCCCGTCAAGCGAAACTGGCGCCTCAACGAGCGCCACTACGGCAAGCTCCAGGGGCTGAACAAGACCGAGATCCGCGAACAGTTCGGCGAAGAGCAGTTCATGCAGTGGCGTCGCAGCTACGACGTGCCGCCGCCCCCGATCGACCCCGACAACGAGTTCTCACAGTTCAACGATCCACGCTACGCGGACATCCCCGCCGACGAGCGCCCGCTGACGGAATGCCTGAAGGACGTCGTCGCCCGCATGCTGCCGTACTGGGAGGCCCACATCGTCCCCGATCTGGCTGCGGGCAAGACCGTTCTCGTGACGGCGCACGGCAACTCGCTGCGCGCCCTCGTGAAGCACCTGGACGGGATCTCCGACGACGACATCGCCGGGCTCAACATCCCCACCGGTATCCCGCTGTTCTACGAGTTGGATGACGAGTTCAAGCCGGTGACGCCAGGGGGCCGCTACCTCGACCCGGAGGCTGCGAAGGCGTCGATCGAGGCGGTCAAGAACCAGGGCAAGAAGTAGCTCAAACCAAACTCTTGAGGGGTCGACCGGAAACGGTCGGCCCCTCAGTGTTTTTTCTCAACCCCCGTTAGGCTGGGTAGATGAGAACTGCTGTGGTGACGGGTGCGAGTTCAGGTATCGGGGAAGCTACCGCGAGGCTGTTGGCCTCCGATGGGTTCAGGGTGGTCTGCGCCGCAAGGCGCGTCGAACGCATAGAACACCTCGCAAACGAAATCGGCGGATTGGCCGTGGCGTGCGACGTCACCATCCCAGGAGACGTCGCAAGGTTGGCGAAGGTCGTCGGGGACCGGTGTGACGTTCTCGTCAACAACGCGGGCGGCGCCATCGGCCTGGAACCGGTCGCGGAGGCCGACCTGGTCGCGTGGGAGACGATGCTGCAGACCAACCTGTTCGGCACCACCAGGGTCACCCGGGCGCTGCTGCCTGCGTTGATAGAGGCCCGTAGCGTCATGGTGTTCGTGACCTCCACAGCCGCCGACTGGGGCTATGAGGGGGGCGCCGGCTACTGCGCCGCCAAGGCCGCCGAACGCTCCGTCGCCGAGGCGCTGCGCCTCGAACTGGTCGACCAGCCGGTCCGGATCACCGAGATCTGCCCAGGCATGGTTCACACCGAAGAGTTCTCGCTGACCCGCTTCGGGGGCGACCAGGCCAAGGCCGATGCGGTCTACGACGGGGTCGCAGAGCCATTGACTGCCGCTGATGTCGCCGATGCGATCGTCTGGATGGCCACGCGGCCGTCGCACGTCAACGTCGACAGGATGACGATCCGGCCACGGGCACAGGCTGCCCAGTACAAGGTGCACCGGGGCTGACCGGGCCACCCCAAACCGATTGAGCCGCCCAGCGAGCGGGTGTGGGTGGGGTGGTCTAGTCGGGTCTAGTCGTCCCGCTCTTCGCGGTTCTTCTCGTCGTTCTGCTCCGGCTGCGGTGCTTGCCCCACTCCCATCCGGGAGAAGAGACGACGCCAATCCCATGGCCCGTCTTCAATCCGTGCGTCGTCGGGGTCAGGGGCGGACTTCCTCACCCTGAGGAGGGCTTTGAAAGACGCTGCGGCCCGCTCGGACTCGGAACCCACCGTCTCCCCGTCGTCGGTGACCCACTGGATCTCTGCCGCCGTCTTCTCGCCGGTGCGAAGATCCGTCAGATCACCCAGGTACCGCAACAGCACGGCCAAGGTGGCCGCGACAGGAACTGCCAGGAATGCCCCGATGATTCCCGCCCACGTGCCACCGAGGAGCACGGCCAGCAGCACGATGACCGGATGCAGTTTCATCACCCTCGACTGCAGGAGGGGTTGCAGGATATGTCCTTCCAACTGCTGCACCGCGAGCACCACGGCCAGTACCAGCAACGCTGTCGTGAAGCCGTTGGATACCAGCGCCACAAGGACCGCGATCGCCCCAGCCGTCACCGCACCGACGATCGGGATGAACCCGGCCATGAAAGTCAGGACGGCGATCGGGAAGGCCAACGGTACCCCGAGCAGGAACACACCAAGCCCGATGAACGCAGCGTCCACGAAACTGACGACGGCCTGAGTGCGAATGTAGCCCGACAGAGTGTTCCACATGCGCGTGAGAAGCTCCGAGACGTGGAAACCTGCGCGGCGGCCGACGACCCCCCGCATCCAACCGACGAAGGAGTGCCCGTCCTTCAACATGAAGAAGGTGATGATCAGAGTGGTCAGGAGGGTGACGATTCCGCTGCCGAGGCTGCCGCCGATGTTGACCACCGAGGCGAGGATGTCCCCGCTGCGGTCCTGCAGCCACACGAGGCCCTGGGAGATGTAGCCGTTGAGCTCCTGGTCGTTGATGTTGAGCGGCGGGCCGGTGATCCAGGACTGGATGCGCCTGATCCCGTCAAGGGATTGCGTGCGGAGTTGGCCCCACTGGCTGGCCACCGCGGGCGCGATCAGCGCGAAGAGCCCACCGATGATGCCAAGCCCGAGGAGCAGTGACAGAAACGCGGCCAGGGAGTTCGGTATGCCCCACCGCCTGGCCAGGGCCGTAAGTGGCCACAACACCGATGCGACGAGCAGCGCCAGCAATGTCGGCATTATGGCGCCCGAGACGTAGCGCAACCCGAGCCCGATCACCACAAGGGCCGCGACGATCAGAAGGAAGCGGCCTGCCCATGCGGCGATCCACTTCCCGGCTTCACTTATGACGTCGGCACGGTCGACAGGTGCTTCCGGGTCGTAGGTCGGGAGCGCCCCGAGCTCATCGGCTGTCAGGCCGGATTCCTTCGGATCGTGCTGCTCGGGTGTGCTCAACCCTTGGTCACTCAATGGAGACCCTCCTCAAGCTGGGTACCTGTCATCGTACCCACGGTAGCGAAGCCAAAACCCCCTGGGCGTAGGCCCAGGGGGTGTTCATTTCTGGCGGGGTCAGAGTTCGATCAGCGCCTGGCCACCCTGTACCGCATCACCTGGTGCAACGAGGACCGCGGACACCTTGCCCGCTGCGGGGGCCTTGATCTCGGTCTCCATCTTCATGGCCTCGAGGATGAGGAGGACCTGGTCGGCCTTGATCTCATCACCCTCCGACACGAGGATCCGGGCGACGGAGCCAGCCAGCGGTGCCAGCACCGCGTTCGAGCTTGCCGCCGTCATTGAGGCCTTGGTCGGGATCGGGTTGGCACCGGCGTTGACGCCGATCACGATCGGGCCGAGCCCTTGTCGTTCCTCCTCCTCGACCTCGACATCGATTTCGTACTCCGTCTGGTTGACGGTCACCTTCAGCTTCATCAGTTCTCCTTAGCGAACGTGCGGGACGGAGCGGTCTTGGACGCGGCCGCGTGATGCCGCAGCCCAGCGGCTCTGCGAGCCGTAGCGGATCGCACGGACCTTGGCCTTGTGGCCGAAGTACGCCGCGACGGCGGCGCCGATGGCGATGAGGTCCGCTTCGGGGATCGCCTGCTGGGATTCCAGCTTGGCGACCTTGGCTTCGAGACTCGTGACCTGCTCGGTGAGCGCCGCGACGGCGTCGCGGAGCTCCTGCAGCGTGTTGTCGTCCATGGCTGTTCCGATCAGGCCGGCCCGAGGCCGTGCTTCTTGGCCGGGCGCAGCTCGCGCTTCCCGACGAGCAGTTCAAGGGCCATCGCGATCTGGCGGCGGGTGTCTGCCGGGTCGATGATGTCATCTACCAGGCCGCGGCTCGCAGCCATGTATGGCGTGGAGAACGTCTCGCGGTATTCCTCAACCATCTCGACGCGCTTCGCCTCGCTGTCCTCGGCAGCCTCGATCTCCTTGCGGAACACGACATTGGCAGCGCCCTCGGCACCCATCACCGCGATCTCGGCGGTCGGCCAGGCGAACACCTTGTCTGCGCCGAGGTCCTTGGAGCACATGGCCAGGTAGGCGCCGCCGTAGGCCTTGCGGAGCACGACGGTGATCTTCGGGACGGTGGCCGCCGAGTAGGCGTAGAGCATCTTGGCGCCGTGACGGATGATGCCGTTGTGTTCCTGTGCCACGCCAGGCAGGAAGCCGGGGACGTCGACCAGGTTCACCACAGGGATGTTGAACGCGTTGCAGAACCGGACGAACTTGCTCGCCTTATCCGACGAATCGATGTCCAGTGCACCGGACATGATGCTGGGCTGGTTCGCAATGATGCCGACGGTACGACCGACGACGCGGCCGAAGCCCACAACGATGTTCTGCGCCCAACCGGCCTGAACCTCGAGGAAGTCGGCGTGGTCGACGATCTCGCGGATGACCTCCCGGATGTCGTAGCCCTTGTTGGACTCGACCGGGATGATGTCGCGAAGCTTCTCGTTGGGCTCCACGACGTAGTCGGGATCGACGATCGGCGCGTCCTCGGTGTTGTTCTGGGGCAGGAAGCTGAGCAGCTTCTTGGCGATCAGGATCGCCTGCTCGTCATCATCGGCGACGAAGTGGACCACGCCGGAGCGCCCCATGTGCGCGTCGGCGCCACCCAACTCATCCTGCGTCACGACCTCACCGGTGACCTGCTTGATCACGCCGGGGCCGGTGATGAACATGTGGGCCTTGCGGGTCTGGATGATGAAATCCGTCAGCGCCGGGGAGTAGGCCGCGCCACCGGCACAGGGGCCTGCGATGATCGAGATCTGCGGCACCGAACCCGAAAGCAGGACGTTCGCGTAGAACACCTTGCCGTAGCCCGAAAGCGAGTCGATCCCCTCCTGGACCCGGGCGCCACCCGAATCGTTGATGAAGACGAACGGGGTGCCGGTCAGCAGCGACGCCTTGAGCGCCTCCGTGACCTTGACCGAGTGCGCCTCACCAGCGGAGCCACCCATGACGGTGAAGTCCTGCGAGGCGACGTGCACCGGTCGGCCGAGCACCGCACCGGACCCGGTGACCACACCGTCGGCGGGCATGTCCGCCTTGTCCATCCCGAAGGTGGTGGTGCGGTTGCGGCGGAATGCGCCGGTCTCCTGGAACGAATCCTCGTCGAGGAGGGATGCGATGCGTTCGCGTGCCGAGAGCTTGCCCTGCGCGTGCTGCTTCTCGATGCGCTTCGCGCCGCCGCCAGCCTCAACCGCCGCGCGACGCTCATCGAGTTGCACGAGGCGCTCTTCCATCGTGTGCTGTTTAGCCATGGTTCTCCTTAGGCCGGTTCGACCGCGACGCTGTGCTGGCGACCGGCGATGGTGACGTTGTACTTGATGGGGCCCGTGATGCCCTGATGGGCGGCCGTTGCCTTGTCCGCCTTCTCAGCGGCCATCTGGGCTGGCGTCTTCGCGACGCTCTTGGGACCTTCGGCGCGGGTCTGGAAGAACTTCGGCGCGACGCCTGGGAACATTGCATTGGTCAGCACGTCCTCCTCGGAGCCGTCGAATCCTTCCAGCTTGGCGGCTGCCGCCTCCAGCTCTCCCCATTCGGGCTTGAGAAGGTCGGCCGGGCGCACGGTGATGGCTTCCTTCTTGGTCTGTGCCTTGGCCAACGCGACAACTTCCTCATTGCGTTCGCCGAGACATTCGCCGTAGTAGCCGAGCATCAGATCGGCGAACTCGCCGGTCATGACCTTGTAACGACCCATCAGGACGTTGAACACGGCCTGCGTGCCGACGATCTGGGAGGACGGGGTGACCAGCGGCGGGTGCCCGGCGTCGGCCTTGACCCGCGGGACCTCCTCCATGACCTCGCGGATGCGGTCGCCCGCACCCTGCGCCTTGAGCTGCGACTCCATGTTGGAGAGCATGCCGCCAGGGATCTGGGAGGAGAAGATGTCGGTGTCTACCAGCGTGGCCGACTCGAACTCCTTGTACTTGGGGCGGACACCGGCGAAGTGGTCACGGATGCGCAGCAGGCGCTCCATGTCCAGATCGGTGGTGTAGTCGGTTCCCTCGAGCATCGCGACGAGAGACTCCGTCGGGTTGTGGCCCGGGCCGAGCGACATCGACGAGATAGCGGTGTCGACGACGTCGGCCCCCGCCTCAATGGCCTTCATCAACGAGACGAGGGTGACGCCGGTGGTCGAGTGGCAGTGGACGTTGATCTGGATGTCGCCGTAGGTGTCCTTGATGCCCTTGACGATGTCGAAGGCCGGCTGGGGCTGAAGCAGCGCAGCCATGTCCTTCAGCGCGATCGACTCGGCACCCATGTCGAGCAGTTGCCCGGCGAGCCTGATGTAGCCGTCGACGGTGTGTACCGGGGAGACCGTGTAGCAGATCGTCCCCTGGGCGTGCTTGCCGACCGACTTGACCGCGGCCATGGCCCGCGCCATGTTCCGCGGGTCGTTGAGGGCGTCGAAGACCCGGAAGACGTCCATGCCGTTCTCGGCCGACTTCTCCACGAACTTCTCGACGACCATGTCTTCGTAGTGACGGTATCCGAGGAGGTTCTGCCCACGCAGCAGCATCTGCAGCCGCGAGTTGGGCATCAGCTCACGGAAGGTCCGCAGCCGCTTCCAGGGGTCCTCGTTCAGGAATCGGATGCAGGCGTCAAAAGTGGCGCCGCCCCAGCACTCGACCGACCAGAATCCGGCCTTGTCGAGATCTTCACACGCATCAACCATGTCTTCCATGGCCATGCGGGTCGCCATCAAACTCTGATGTGCGTCCCGGAGGACGAGCTCCGTAACGCCGATCTTTCGCGCAGTCATGGGACTATCCAATCATGCCGCCCCCATCGTCGGGTGGGCACCCCCCGGATCAATCGGTCTGACCATTCGGGTATCGTCGGACCCGATCCCTTCTCCACGCACGTAGGGACAGCGAAAGCGGGCGGATCGGCAGAGCGCCCATCCGCCCGCCCGCACCTCAGGTGGGGGAACTGAGGTCTTGACCCAGAGTCGCCGTTTCGACTGCAGGGAGTCCGGGGATCACTCGTCGCTCAGCGAGGCGGACCGATCCGGGAAGAATGTAGCAGCCTCACGCGACGTCGTCGATTCGCCCCCGCCTAACCGAGACACGCCGTCGCGCTAGGGGGAACCTGCAACGGCGGCAAGGGCCAACCCGATCCGACCCTGACCATCGTACGAGCGGAGATCCCTGCCCCCCGTGCCCGTCGAATGAGCAGGATCCGACAGTCATCGCAGTCGATCCCGCGTCGTCAGCAGACAACACCGCCCGCGTCCCAATGACTTGCAAATCCTGCTCATCCCCGCACCCAGCCAAACGGCGCAGCGGCCCTTCCCAGGGAGTCGGCGACGGCACGGCAGGGCATGACGCAGAGAGGTCGCCCCTCCGAGGAGGGACGACCTCTTTTGCTTTCATCTAAGGGCCAAGTTCAACGGCGACTTGCGTTGTCTACCGTGGATGAACCTGTTCTGTTGTTACCTCAGCCGTGCCACCACTTCGGGTGTGGGCTACGAGGCCTTCTGCTTGTCCATCGCGTCGGAGCCCCTCGTCACCGAGTGCCTCGTCGCTGCATCCTTTGGCCTGACCGACGGGTTCTGCATGTCAGATTGGTCCATAGATTGCCTCCCAAGGGGTTGGGTTCTGCTTGAAACCCAGCATAGGTCGAGTCGGACGGTTTTGGTAGAGATCGACGAGATTTCCCTGAGACTGGGTGTCGCAGAGGGTCCCGGTCCATGCGGCAGGGCCCAGCCGGTCCGCTCGGAAGCCGACCGATCCGGAGGTCCCGACCCGTTGCCGGGTTCAAGAGAACTTGACGATGTTGTTGAGCAGGGTGGGCATCGAAGCCGGCGTCCCGGCCGCGGCGGCGTAGATCTCCAGGAGAGATTCGGGCAGCAGAGCGTACGTATCAAACGACACCATCGCGGCTCCTGGACAGTGAAGGTGGCCGCCACGCAGGCGCCATCTCCCCCAGGGCGGCGACGAAATCCGTTCGCCCGCGTCAGACAAGGACGGATGCCATGGCACTCACATTTGGCCAGCTTCGGAAGATGGTCACGGCGCAGCAGCTTGGTTGGGAACCGAAGGTGTCGTCGCGGGACGAGGACCTGGTGCCCAAGTTCGCCACCGGCGCCGATACCTCAGGCCTCGTCGCCGAGGGAAGGGTGGCACCGCTCAACTTCCGCGCTCTCGGGCTGGTCACAAACCCGCTGCTGGCCGAGCGCCGGGTCGCGCGCGGGATTCTTCCACCTGGGGAGGCCGGCGCCGCTGAGCCGGTGGCGCCGGATGCTGGGGCGCCGACATCGCTTGACTGGCGCAACCGTTGGGGTCAGAACTGGATAACCACCGTGCGCGATCAGAACCCGTGCAACGCCTGCTGGGCCTTTGCCGGGGTGGCCCTCGTCGAGGCGATGATGCGGATCGAGCACGCCTACTGGACGCGCCTCTCCGAGGGCGACGTCGAACGCGGCATCGGGAAGACCTGCCCAGATCTCGGCAACTTGGGCGAAGTATCCACCTTCTTCAAGGATCACGGCTTCGCTGATCCCGGCTGCTTCGCCTGGACCACAGCCGTCACGCCTTACACCCCCACTCGTGACCGGAACGGGCGCAGCGTCCGCGGCCCCGGGTTCGACTTCATGTCAGTGGCGGATTCCAAGAAGTGGCTGGACACCGTCGGACCGGTGGTGACGTGGTTCGAGGTCTACCAGGACTTCTTCGGGCACGGCTCGGGCGTCTACCGCCGTTCCACCGCCCCCACGAACACCTCGGTGGGGGGTCACTTCATGCTCGTGATCGGCTACGACGATGCCAGGAGCGCCTGGCTAGTGAAGAACTCCTGGGGCACCGGGTGGGGCGAGTCCGGCTTCGCATGGATCGGCTACGGCGAATCCGGCATCGAGACCTACGGCCGCTACGGCGTCCGCAACATCAATCCCGATCCGTGGACCAAGCGCCGACTCCACAACGGCAACCTCTACGAGAGTGGAAACGGGGCGCTGCATCGCAACCTGGAGGTGTCGGGTTCCAACGGCAGCCGGGTCCTCTCCCGGTGGCGCGAGGGCGGCTCGCCGTTCACTTGGGGCACCGCCGCCACGTTCGCAACGGATGCCGCCGTCTCTCCCACATTGGTCGGGACGACCTTCAACCGCAACATGGAAGTGGTCTACCGGACGACCGGTGGCCGCCTGCACCACTGGTGGACCGGTGGCGGCGGGGGTTCGTGGAACGACGGGGGTGTCTTCGGACCCACCGGTTGCACCGGCGTGCCGGGGTTCGTGCAAGGCGACTACAACGCTCCGGGCAACTTCGAGGTGGTGGTCTCTGTCGGGAGCAGGATGCAGCATGTGTGGAGGGACGGCGGAGGCTGGCACAACGGGCCCCTGTTCGGCGCGGACATCGCCCGATCGGGGGCGACCCTCGTCCAGGGCGACTACGGCACCCCCCACGGCAACCTCGAGTGTGTCGCCGTGCGGACAGACGGCAGAATGCAACACTTCTGGCGCTCCGAACCGACGTTCACCTGGAACATCGGCGCCATCTTCGGGTCGGGCATCAACTCTTCGCCGGTCATGATCCAAGGTCAGTACGGCATGCGCAGCGAGGCAGGACCGCACGGCAACTTCGAGTTGTGCGTTGCAGTGGGCGGGAGGGTACAGCACTGGTGGCGCAACAATTCCGGGGACGGCGCGTGGCGCAACAGCGCGACCTTCGGCCACGACGTCGCTGCGGTCACTGGGCTGTGTGAGGGATCATGGGGCATGAATCTTGAGGTCATCGTCCTGCGAACCGACAACAAGCTGCAGCACTACTGGCGCGATTCGGCAGGCTGGCACGAGGGTCCGGTCATCGGCGGCGCGTGATGACCGGCTTTGCCGAACTGCCGCACGAGTTGAGTTTGGAGGTGGGCGCCACCGAACAACTACGGCTACCCACCTACTCCGGCTCAGGCAATCTGTGGACAGTCCGCAACGTCGATGACGCAAACGTCGCGGAGGTGCGCGTGGAGTCCCGGCCACCCATCGGAGCCGACGAGCACCCTCCCGGTGGGCCGCCCCCCGGGCAGTCCCTGGCCACAGAGTTCGCGGTGGTCACTGGGGTCAGTTCCGGGGTCGCGCATTGGCGGCTCGTCCTGGCCCGGCCGTGGCAGCCAGACAATCCGACCGCCAGCCATGAACTGACAATCCAGGTGAGCCCGGCTCGACCTTGACGGTGAGGATCATCGCCGAGGCCGGCAGACGGGAGCCGCCAAACTCTCCGCGCAGGCGGACCTGAGCAATTCAAACGGCTCTGGTCCGCCTGTCTGCTGTCCCATGCCCCGAACGCCGTTCAGCCAAGCGACGCCATGTTGCCAGGCAGCGGTGCAAGCCGACACACCGTCGCGACAACGCCTTCTCCCGAGGCCTTTCGGAAAGAGGCCTCGCCCCCCCTGCGCCTTCTGCCCCCGCCCACTCTCAGGCCACCACATGAAAAACGCCCAGTACTCCTGATCAGATATCTGACAACAGGTGCGCGGTAAGGCCTTTGCTCCGTACCCTCGCCCCAACCATTTCTCATCGAGGAGGATCCCCCATGGCGCGTCGACTGTTGGCGATGATCGCCGGCCTGGTCGCATTGTGTGTCGGGCTGAGCACAGCCCTACTCACCCCGACGGCCAGAGCCGCAGAACCTTATCTGACTGTTTCGTTGACTCGGACCGACACGCTGGGTTCACCGGTGCGGGCTGGTCAGACGTTGACGTTCAGCATCAGCTACACCAACTTGTCGACGCAGACGATCACCGCGTTCCCGCGCTCGTCGAACCTGACCGGGGTGTTGACCACCAGCAGCCCGAACTGCCGCTGGGGCAGCCTCGCCGCTGGCGCGACAAAGGGCTGCACAACCGCGACGCATCTGGTAACCGCGGCCGACGTCGAGGCGGGTTCCTTCAGCCCGAGCGTCACCTTCGACGCAACCACCGACACCGCTGGAAGCAACATCCTGCAGGCCGGGATCACCGCCACCGTGCCGGCGATCACCACCGCCGAGGGCGACCCGGACGACCCAGCCACGATCCCGTCCGAACGAGTCGACGGTGTCCCTCTGCAGCTGGCCTCAGCCAACTACCTCGGCTTCACCTGCCACCGCATCCCGGCCCTGACCCAAGCCCCCAACGGCTGGATCCTCGCCGCCTGGGACGGCCGCCCCGACTCCTGCCAGGACTCCCCCAACCCGAACTCCATCGTCCAACGCATCTCAAAGGACGGCGGCAAGTCCTGGAGCGTGGCCAAGGTCATCGCAGCAGGCCAGGGCACCGTCTCCAGCACCGACAAGTTCGGCTACTCCGACCCCTCCTACGTCGTCGACCACACCACCGGCAAGATCTTCGCGTTCTTCGTCAAGTCCTTCGACGTCAGCTTCCAGAACTCCCAGCTGGGCACCGACCCCACCAACCGCAACGTGCTCCACGCCGCGGTGATGGAATCAGCCGACAACGGCCAAACCTGTACCACCCCGAAGGTCATCACCGCCGACATCACCGGAGACGGAGCATTCCGCTCCCGCTTCGCGGCCTCCGGTGAAGGCATCCAACTGCGCTACGGCGCCCACGCCGGACGCCTGATCCAGCAGTACACCTTCGCCTCAACCACCCTCAACACCTACCAGGCCGTCTCCATCTACTCCGACGACCACGGTGTGACCTGGGAAGCCGGCACCCCAGTGGGCACCGGCATGGACGAGAACAAGGTCGTCGAACTCAGCAACGGCGACGTGATGCTCAACTCCCGCGCCTCCGACTCCACCTTCGCCCGCAAGGTCACCATCTCCACCGACGGCGGCGAAACCTACGGACCGGTCCGGGTCGACAACACCCTCATCGATCCCCGCAACAACGCAGGAATCACCCGCGCCTACCCCGACGCCGCCGAAGGCTCGGCCCAGGCCAAGATGCTGCTGTTCACCAACGCAGCCAGCACCTCGTCACGAGTCAACGGAACCGTTCGCCTCAGTTACGACGACGGCGCCACCTGGTCCACCTCAAAGGTGTTCGCCCCCGGCTTCGATGGCCTACTCGACCATCACCCCACTGAGCACCCCAGGCACCTACGGCATCCTCTACGAAGGCAACAGCTCGACCATCCACTACATGCAGATCAGCCTCGACTGGCTCGGCGGGCTGCCCGTCTCGGTCACCGCCGAAGCCCAGGACGTCGCCCGTGGTGACAACACCATCGAGTACTCCATCACCAACCTCGGCACCACCGACCTCACCTTGACCCTGACCCCCCAGGTCCCCACCGGCTGGACCGGCCAGACCGGAACCATCCAGGTCCCCGCAGGCGCCACCGTCACCGCAGAAGTGGACATCACAGTCCCGGACTGGGCCGACCCCGGCACCGTCAACCTGCCACTGACCGCCACCAGCGGAACAGACAGCAGCACCGGCTCAGCCGCGCTCACCATCAAGCTGAACCCGATCCAGAACCCCTCGGTCTCGGTGCCGGTGACTGTGGTCGGCACGTTGCCGGCCCAGTCGGGTGAAGGTCCGGAGCTGATGTTCGACGGCAACCTCACCACGATCTGGCACACCCCGTGGAACTCCGCGGTCACACTGCCGCTCAACATCGACCTCAGCGCAGGCGACACCGCCCAGGAGTTGGCGTTCCTGTCTGCCACCCCACGCCAATCGGGCGGCAACGGGCGAATCAACGGCTACGAGCTCTACGCAGGCGACTCCCTCGACAACCTGACCAAAATCAGCGAAGGCAACCTGCCCAACACCGCAGACACCCAAATCCTCCCCCTCGACACCACCGCCCGCTACGTCCGACTCCGCGTCCTCACCACCTACGGCGACACCGTCAACCAGTGGGTCTCCATGGCCGAGCTGTCGCTCCGGTCGAAGGTGGCAGATGATCCGGCCCCGACGCTCGCACCGTTCAGCGCGGTCCAGGCGACGGTCGGTTTCCCGGTGAACGTCGTCCCCGAGGCCACCGGCACCGATCCGCTGGTCTTCTCTGCGACCGGGCTTCCCGCCGGGTTGTCGATCGACGAGGAGTCCGGCACGATCTCCGGCACGCCAACGGCCGCAGGAAGTAGTGAGGTGACTGTCACGGTGACTGATCCGGCTGACCGCAAGGCCAGCCAGACCTTCACGATCGCTGTCGTCCTGGCACCTACCCCGACGCCGACACCTACCCCGACGCCGACCCCCACCCCGACGCCGACCCCCACCCCGACGCCGACCCCCACCCCGACGCCGACCCCCACCCCGACGCCGACCCCCACCCCGACGCCGACGCCGACCCCCACCCCGACGCCGACACCTACGCCCACCCTGACGCCGCCGGCTCCCCCCTGGGCACCGTCGGTTCCCTACACCGTCCCCGGCTACCACATCTTCAACGGACGTCAGTGGCTCACCACCTGCGAGACCTACTCACAGACGACCCGCTGCCGCACGGAGATCTGGGCAACCACGGTGACCCGCAACGCGAACGGCTCCTTCGTCCGTCAGCAGGGGTGGGCATTCAACAACCTCACCTACCTGCCGTACATGACCAGGGCCCAGTGGGCGAACAACCCGCTCGGACACGCTGGTACTTGGAAGGACAGCAGCGGGCGCGACTGGCAGACCGTATGTGACACCCCGGCCACCGGCCGCGGGGCCTGCCGTACCTCCGTCC
>NZ_FQZG01000095.1 GCF_900141915.1 Tessaracoccus bendigoensis DSM 12906
CGCGTCGGTTGAGCCGGGCCGCGTCGGTTGAGCCGGTCCCACCGCGCGAAGCGCCGGGGACCGTGACGAAACCATCGCGACCATCCCCGCAGACCCACCCAAAGATGCCGTGGTCAGGACCCTGCACCGTGTGCGACGTGGTAACGCCCACGCGCAGGCGTCGCTGCGCTCCTTCGGCGCGGCTCAACCAACCGCGGCGGCTCAACCGACCGCGGCGGCTCAACCGACCGGACCTCCACCTGGCGGTTCGCTCCCCTCGCTCTCCGCTTCCGAGGTCCCCGCCGCGGCGACCCCCCTCCTCCGCCGGATCACAGCGCGGACGACGAAGAACGCCACCAAACCCAGCGCCCAGATCGGCGCGGTCGCGATGATCACCGTCAGCGTCACCGTCAGCACCTGCGCCGCTCCACGGATCCCGGTGGTGATCGCGTCGACGAACCCCCAGGACTCGCCAGACGGGGTCACGATGTCGCGCGGTTCGACCAACTCGACCGACACCGTCGACATGGCCGCCTGCCGCTCCAGGTACTTCACCTGCGCGTCGAGCGACTCGATCTCGCCGCGCACCCGGTTCAGTTCTTGTTCGATCGACAGCATGTCCTCTACGTCCTTGGCGGCCTCGAAGAACTCCCGCAGGCGCGCCTCCTGGGCTCTGAGGTTCTCCAGGCGCGCGGTCATGTCGACGTGTTCCTGCGTCACATCGTCGCTCGATTCACTCTGGAACCGGATGGTGCCGAGCTTGGCGACCTCCGCGACGAACTCCTCGTAGCTGTCGCTCGGCACCCGGACCGTCACCCAGCCCCGCAGCGCCGTCCCGTCCCCGCCGGCCTCCTCGTAGTGGTAGACCCACTCATCACCGGAGGCGATCTGCATGTTGGAGACCGTGCCCTCATGAGAGCGGGTGAGGTTGCGGATCTCGTCGACCGCTTCGCTGGTGCTCCCGACCTCGAGCCGCAGCGTCTTGGTGCGGATGACCATGGCCGCGTCGCCGTCACCGTCAGTGGTGCCCTGCTCGGGGAGGGCACCGCCACCTACCGCTGGCGCGACGGCGGGCATGTCGCCTGCCGTGCTGGCGCCCGAACCAGCGCAGGCCGCGAGCATGAGCGACATCAAGAGTGCGCAGGCCAGGCTTAAGGCCCTTACCGTTCGGGTGCGCTTCATCTTCTTCTCCAATTCTGGCCGGGCGAATGTGGGACCCAGACGGACTGGGCAGCATTCACCCTAACGACGCGCGGGAGACGTGACAGGTTGTCAGCCGAAGTCGAGCAGTCACGATCAGTGGCCGACGTTGTGCGCGAGCAGGCGCCAAGCCCCATGGCCGTACTGCAGATCGGAGTAGTGCGCATTGCCCAGCCCTCCGAGCACGCGCCCCTCTAACCGCAATAGAGCGTGCAGCACGCGGTTCAGCAGCAGCCCGTGCGACACGATCAGCACCCGCTCACCCTCATGTCGCGCGGCGATCTCGTGGAACGCGGGAAGTGCGCGCTCCAGGAGATCTGCGAGGGTTTCCCCGGTGGGGGAACGCCGGAAGTCGACCCCGTTGGCGTACTTCTCCTCGTAGCTGGGCATCTCCTGCCTGATCTGCTCCCACGTACGCCCGGCCCAGGTGCCGACGTCGATCTCCATGAGCCTCGGGTCGGTAGCAATCTCCGTACCCGGACGGACCAGTTCGGCGGTGTCGACCGCACGGCTGAGCGGGGAAGCGTAGACGGCCGCGAAGTGTTGCCCGGACAGTGCCTGCGCGGCGGCCCTCGACTGGGCGACCCCCCGCGCGTTCAACGGGATGTCGCTCTGCCCCTGGAACCTGTGTTCCCGGTTCCAATCGGTCTGGCCGTGCCTCAGCACCACCAGATCCCCGACGGGGTGCGGCCCCGGCACTACTGAGCGTCGACCGGCGCGGGCAGGTCGATGTCGAGGTGGATCGCCGGGCAGTCCTTCCACAGCCTCTCGAGGCTGTAGAGCGTGCGCTCTTCGCTGTGCTGCACGTGGACGACGAAGTCGACGTAGTCAAGCAGCACCCAGCGGTTCTCACGGTCGCCCTCGCGGCGCAGCGGCTTCACCTTGATCTTGAGGAGGGCTTCCTCGATCCCGTCGACGATCGCACCGACCTGTCGCTCGTTGCCCGCCGACGCGATCAGGAAGACGTCGGTGATCGCGAGATGCTGGGACACGTCGAACGCGACGATGTCGTCCGCCAACTTGTCCGCTGCGGCCTGAGCCGCGATCCGGACATGCTGGAGGACTGAGTCAGGAACGGTCATTTGGTGCCTTCGAATCGTAGGGAGGGTAGAGGCCGCGCTTGGCGATGTACTGCACGATACCGTCTGGCACCAGATACCAGATCGGCTGCCTGGCCATGACCCTGTCCCGGCAGGCCGTGGAGGAGATCGCAAGGGCGGGCACCTCCAGAAGAGTCACGCTGCCAGGTGGGAGATGAGCCAGATCGTCAGCGGTCATCGGCACGCCCGGCCGGGTGACGCCGACGAAATGGGCGAGGCCGAACAGGTCCTCCGCCCCCCGCCAAGTCAGGATCTGCCGGACGGCGTCGGCACCGGTGATGAAGAACAGGTCGGTGTCCGGCCCGCGGGCCGCCCTCAGGTCCCTGAGAGTGTCGACCGTAAACGTGTCGCCTGGGCGGTCGATGTCTACCCTTGAGACCGTAAACCGTGGGTTGGAGGCGGTTGCGATCACCGTCATCAGATAGCGGTCCTCGGCTGCGGAGACCCCCCGGTCACGCTTCTGCCACGGGACTCCGGTCGGCACGAAGACGACCTCGTCGAGGGCGAACTTGGCGGCCACCTCGGAAGCTGCGACAAGGTGCCCGTGATGGATGGGGTCGAAGGTGCCACCCATCACGCCGAGCCGGTAGCGACCCGGCCGCGCCGCACGGGCGAGCGCGAGTTCGGTTTTGGTCACTTCGAGTGTGGGCGCCCCGACCCCATGCCGACGATCCACACCAGCACGGACAGCAGGATGAACAGCACGATCGCGCCCATCACCCAGCTGGGTACGAGGGGCGCGGTCTCCAGAAGAAGGCTCATGGCAGGCGATCCTAGCAATCAGGGCGAGGTTGCGCGTGCTTTGCTCAGACGCGGACCTGTCCGTCTCCTTCGATGACGTACTTGGTGCTGGTCATCTCAGGCAGGCCCATCGGGCCGCGGGCGTGGAGCTTCTGGGTGGAGATGCCGATCTCCGCGCCGAAGCCGAACTCACCGCCGTCGACAAATCTGCTGGACGCGTTGACCAGTACGGCGGCGGCGTCGACCCCCGCGACGAACCGGTCGGCGGTCTCCCGGTTGCGGGTGACGATCGTCTCGGAATGGCCGGTGGTGTGGCTGCGGATATGGGTGAGGGCCTCGTCGAGGGAGTCGACCACACGGGCTGCGAGGTCGAGCGAGAGGTATTCGGCGTCGAACTCGGTGTCGGTGGCCGGGACGACGGCGTCGGAGAAGACGCGGGTCGCCCCGTCGCCATGCACCGTGACCCCAGCCTGGCTGAGGGCATCCAGCGCACGCGGTAGGAAGGCGTCGGCGATGTCTCGATGGACGAGCAGGGTCTCGGCGGCGTTGCACACCGACGGCCGCTGC
This sequence comes from Tessaracoccus bendigoensis DSM 12906, assembly GCF_900141915.1. GTDB lineage: Bacteria > Actinomycetota > Actinomycetes > Propionibacteriales > Propionibacteriaceae > Arachnia > Arachnia bendigoensis. The sequence continues at coordinate 3,588 of NZ_FQZG01000095.1, forward strand.
ACCTTGGCGTTGAGGAGGATGCCGATTGCCTGGTCGATGTCGGCTGCCGCGTCGACGTAGATGTGGCAATTTCCTGTGCCGGTCTCGATGACCGGGACGGTTGATCCCTCGACCACCGCGCTGATCAGCCCGGCACCGCCCCGAGGGATCAGAACGTCGACCAGGCCCCTGGCGCGCATCATCTCGCCGGTGATCTCGCGGCCGCCCTCGACGAGTTGCACCGCGTCGGGGGTGATGCCCACGGAACTCAATCCCGCGCGGAGTGCCTCGACCGTCACCCGGTTGGTGTGGAGCGCCGACGATGAGCCGCGCAGCAGTGCCGCGTTGCCGGATTTGAGGCAGATCCCGGCCGCATCGGCGGTCACGTTGGGACGGGCCTCGTAGATGATCCCGACAACCCCGAACGGGACGCGGATCTGCGTGACACGGGCGCCGTTGCCGAGGCGCCAGCCTCGGACGGCGTCACCGATCGGGTCGGGGAGGGCCGCAAGGTCGCGCAGGCCCTGCACCATACCGGCGACGCGTTGGGGCGTCAGTACCAGCCGGTCGACGATGGACTCATCGGTGCCGGCATCTCGAGCACCCCGGACATCGACGGCGTTCTCCGCCAGTAGGGCCGGCTCGGCGGCGGCGAGGGCGTCGGCCATGGCGTGCAGCGCGGCGTCCTTTGCGTCACGGTTCAGGGTCGCGAGTTCGATCGACGCGACGCGTGCGGCTACGGCCTGCTCGGCAAAATCCATGCCGGGATTCTACCCGCCCGGTCCGACCCTTCCCCGCTGCGTCCGGGTGTGGTAACAACGCCATCCCAGCGCCGCGCATCAGGTGCAACGAAAGGCGATAAGCACTATCCGGCGTTCGTTTCGCGACGCCCGGATATCGCGGCGGCCGCAGGTAAGGCGAATCATGGGTCAGGACGACGACCATCGACCGACCTACTCGGTCAGCATCATGTGGTCGCGATGGACGGCGGGCCGCAGGCTCCGGTGCCCGGCCTCAGCATTGGAGCGACCGAGTTCGAGCGTCAGGTCCGCGCTCGAGTACCCGACGAATCCACGTCCGATCGTGCGACCTCCCGCTCCGAGGATCTCGACCGGCTCCCCCTCTGCGAAGGTTCCCCGCACCTCGCGAACCCCCGCCGCAAGGAGCGACGCGTGTCTGGAGAGCAAGGCCCGCTCAGCGCCTTCGTCGACCTCCAGGAAGCCGCGCGGCTCGGCCGCGAACGCCAACCACAGGAGCCGGCGGGGGCGACGTTTGCGCCGTGCCGGAAAGAAGGTACCGACGTCTTCTCCGGCTAGGGCCTTGCCAAGGTCGTCGGCGTTACCGAGCACCACGCTCACCCCTGCCTGAGTGGCGATGTCCGCGGCCAGCAACTTGGTCCGCATGCCGCCGGTGCCGACCTTCGAACCCACCCTCGAGGTGTCCACCTCGAGCGCGGAGATGTCGTCCACCCTGTCGATCCGGCTGGCGCCGGGCGTCTCAGGATGGGCCGTGTAGAGGCCGTCGACATCGCTCATCAGCAGCAGGGCGTCGGCCCTGACGAGGTGCGCGATCAGCGCCGCGAGCCTGTCGTTGTCGCCGAACCTGATCTCATGCGTTGCGACGGTGTCGTTCTCGTTGACGATCGGGACGACCCCGAGGCGAAACAGCCTCGAGATCGTGTTCAGGGCGTTGCGGTAGGTCTTGGGCCTAAGCACATCCTCGACCGTCAACAACAATTGCGCCACATGGACGCCGTGCTCGGCGAATGCGTCGGAATATGCTCGCACCAACAATCCCTGCCCGACGGCCGCGGCCGCCTGCTGGGTCTCCAGGTCGCGCGGTCGTCGCCTCAACCCCAGCGGCCCGAGCGCCGCGGCGATCGCGCCGGAGGTGACCAGCACGACGCGCACCCCCCGATCGTGCAATGCCGCCAGCTCGCGGGCGAACTGCGCAACGCGGGCCAGGTCCAGCTGTCCCTTGGAGTCGGTCAGCGACGAGGAACCGACCTTGACGACGACGCGCTTGGCCCCCTCAACCTCGGGCCGCATCTCAGCTCTTCGGCTCTTCCATACCGCTGGTCGCGTTGTCGACCGCGGCCTTCGCCGCGTGGTACTCGGCGTCCATCCGCTTGCGCCTGGCAACAGCGGGCCGGTCGGCCTCAAGCCGGACGTCCTCGCCGCGGCGGCTGAGGATCTCGGCTCCGATGTCGACCTGAGGCGCGAAGTCGAAGACCACTGCGTCCTCGCCGCCGATGGCGACGGCGTCACCTGGCCTGGCCCCGATATCCAGGAGTTTGGTCTCGACGCCTAGGCGGTTCAGCCGGTCGGCGAGGTAGCCGACCGCTTCGGCGTTGCTGAAGTCGGTCTGCCTGATCCAACGCTCAGGCTTCACGCCGCGCACGCGCCACACGAATCCGCCTTCGCCGTCCCCCTTCTTCGCGATGGTGAACTCCTCCGCCGTGCCCTTCTTCGACGCGACCGGCGACGGCCTCAACACCTTGGACGGAGCCGCGGCAGGCAGAGCCGCCCGGCGTGCAGCCACGATCTCGGCCATCGCGAACTTCAACCCACCGAGCCCTTCGCCTGTCTTGGTGGAGATCACGAAGATCGGGAACCCGAACCTCTCCAGCTCGGGTTTGGCGATCTCAGCCAACTCATGGGCGTCGGGCAGGTCGACCTTGTTGAGCGCGATCAGCCGGGTGCGATCCTCCAGCCCCCCGTGGGCGGCCAACTCGGCCTCGATCACCTCAAGGTCGGCTGCCGGGTCACGTCCGGGTTCGTAGGTGCCGAGGTCGATGACGTGGACGATGGCCTGGCAACGCTCGATGTGGCGCAGGAAGTCGAACCCGAGGCCCCTGCCCTCGGAGGCCCCTTCGATCAGGCCTGGCACGTCGGCGACGGTGTAGGTCACCTCTCCCGCGACCACTACGCCAAGGTTGGGCACCAGGGTGGTGAACGGGTAGTCGGCGATCTTCGGCCGGGCCCGCGAGATGGCGGCCACCAGCGACGACTTGCCGACGGAAGGGAAGCCGACGAGGCCAACGTCGGCGACGACCTTCAACTCCAGTTGGATCAGCCTGGTCTCACCCTCCTCACCGAGCAGCGCGAAACCGGGCGCCTTTCGGGCAGCGGTCGCAAGGGCCGCGTTCCCGAGGCCGCCCCGTCCACCCTGGGCGACCACCAGTTCGTCGCCGGGGCCGGTCAGGTCGGCGAGAGCCTCGCCGGTTTCGGCGTCAGTGACGACTGTTCCCGGCGGCACCGAAAGCGTGATCGACTCCCCGCGGGAGCCGTGCTGGAAGTCACCCTTGCCGGGCTGACCGTTGGTGGCCTTGCGCACCGATTGGCGGTGGTAGTCGACCAGCGTCGAAAGGGAGTCGTCGACCCGGAGCGTTATCGAGCCGCCCTCTCCCCCGTTGCCGCCGTCCGGGCCGCCGAGCGGCTTGAACTTCTCGCGGCGGATGGAGGCACAGCCGTGCCCGCCGTTGCCGGCCTGGACGCTGAGCTTGACGCGGTCTACGAAGGAAGGAATAGCCATAGCGAGCGTCAGTCTACCGGCCGCACCCGAACTACTCGGGTTTGAAGCTCAGGCCGTACTCCTCCAGCCGGACCCTGATGTCCTCAGGCAGCGGCCAACTGGCCCCGCCGGGCTCGGCGACCAACCTTCCCGGCAGTGCGCCGTCCCAGTAGAGGCGCATCGGGGCGCCGTCCGAGTCGGTCAGCACGATGAAGTTGGCGGAGTTCATCCGCCCCACTCCCGGTCGGTTCCGGCAGCGAACCGTTGCCCGATCTCGCGCGCCAGCTGCGTCTACGCAACCAGGACAACGTAGGTCTGGTAGATGGCGGTGCGCACATATGCCTCGAAGGCGCGGTCCGAGTCGAACCGGGGATATCTGCCGTAGCACTTCATCAACGCCGTCTGCACGAGATCCTCCGCGCTGTGCGGATCCGAGGTCAGCAGCCATGCCGCGGACCAGAGCGCACCGCCCCGGTCCTCGACAAACCGGTCGAACCGATCGGCCGAACTCATTGTGCCTCCATACCCTGAAGAACGCCGCGGGCGCCGGTTTCCATTGCAGGAAAGACAGTTGAGGCCCGCCCCAATGGGGCGGGCCTCAAACCGAGTCTGTGCGGATGCTCAGGCGGACACGATGTTGACGACGCGGCGACCGCGCTTCACACCGAACTCCACCGCGCCCTCGACGAGGGCGAACAGCGTGTCGTCCTTGCCGCGGCCGACGCCGTCGCCGGGGTGGAAGTGGGTGCCGCGCTGGCGCACGATGATCTCGCCCGCGCCGACGACCTGGCCACCGTAACGCTTCACGCCGAGGCGCTGAGCGTTCGAATCACGACCGTTACGCGTCGAGGACGCGCCCTTCTTATGTGCCATGTCTCTACTCTCCTCAGGCGTCGATGCCGGTGATCTTGACCTGGGTGTACCGCTGACGGTGCCCCTGGCGCTTCTTGTAACCGGTCTTGTTCTTGTACTTCAGGATCCGGATCTTCGGACCCTTCTTCAAGCCGAGGACCTCGGCGGTGACGGAGACGTCACCGAGTCCCTTGGCATCAGAGGTGATCTTGTCGCCGTCGACCAGCAGCAGCGGCTGCAGGGAGACGGTACCGCCGACCTCTTCGGACACCAGATCGATGTCCAGGATGTCGCCAACAGCCACCTTGTGCTGACGACTCCCGTTGCGCACGATCGCGTACACGACTGACCTACCTTCGTTAATTCATTCCAAAGCTCACGGCTGCCCGTCGGATACACAAAGAACCGGGGCAAAGCACCGATGGGCTACTTTACTTGCGTGTGGTCACCCGGTCAAACCGGGACGCCCTCAGGTGGTGACCACCACTGGGACGATCATCGGCCTGCGGCGCAGCGACTTCGAAACCCACTGTCCGAACGCACGCCTGGTGATCTGCTGAAGGCGGTGGGCGTCATTGGCGCCGTCGCGCATCGCGTCCTGGAGCGCATCGGCGACCCGCTTCTTGGCATCGTCGAAAACGCTGTCCTCCTCGGCCAGGCCTCGGGCCTGGATCTCCGGACCCGAGACGATCTTCCGGTTGTGGAGGTCGACCACGGTGATGACGGATACGAAGCCCTCCTCGCCGAGGATGCGACGGTCCATGATCGAATCCGAGATGTCCCCGACGAACGAGCCGTCGACGAAGATGTAGCCGGCATCGACGGCACCGACCTTGCGCGCCACGCCACCCTTGAGATCGATGACGTCTCCGTCACCGGCGACGATCACGCTCTCGGAAGCCATCCCCGTCTTCTCAGCCAGCTTGCCATTGGCGATGAGGTGGCGCACTTCTCCGTGGATCGGCATCGCGTTCTTGGGGCGAAGGATGTTGTAGCAGTAGAGCAGTTCCCCTGCTGAGGCGTGCCCGGAGACGTGGACGAGCGCGTTGCCCTTGTGAACGACGTTGGCACCGAGCTTGGAAAGGCCGTTGACTACGCGGTAGACCGAGTTCTCATTGCCCGGGATCAGAGAGGAGGCCAGCAGGACGGTGTCGCCCGGGCCGACCTCGACCACCGGATGTTCCTTGTTCGCGATCCGGCTGAGAGCGGCCATCGGCTCGCCCTGTGAGCCGGTCGAGATGATGACGACCTCGTCCTTCTTGTACTTGTCGATGTCCTTCAACTCGATAAGGGTCCCAGCCGGCACCTTGAGGAAGCCGAGGTCGCGGGCGGTGGCCATGTTGCGCACCATTGAGCGACCGACGTAGACGACCTTGCGTCCGTGCTTTACCGCCATGTTCATCACCTGCTGCACGCGATGCACGTGTGAGGCGAAGCAGGCGACGATGAGCTTGCCCTTCGTGGCGTCGAAGACGCGCGCGATGGCGGGCTCGATCTCGATCTCGTGCGTCGTGAAACCCGGCGTCTCGGCGTTGGTGGAGTCGGCCATGAACAGGTCGACGCCCTCCTCTCCGAGTCGCGCGAAGCCACGCAGGTCCGTGATGCGCCCATCCAACGGCAACTGGTCCATCTTGAAGTCGCCGGTGTGGAGCACTGTGCCGCCCTTGGTGCGGATCGCGACGGCGAGCGCGTCAGGGATCGAGTGGTTCACCGCGAGGAACTCGAACTCGAAGTTGCCGATCTCCAGGATCTCGCCTTCCTCGACGGCATCGAGTGCGAAGTCACGGATGCGGTGCTCACGGAGCTTCGCAGCCAGGAAGGCCAGCGTGAGCTTGGAGCCGTATACGGGGATGTCGGAGCGGCGCTTCAGCAGGTAGGGAACCGCGCCGATATGGTCCTCGTGGCCGTGCGTCAACACCAGGGCGACGATGTCGCCCAGGCGTCCGTCGAGGTAGTCGAGCGCGGGAAGGATCAGGTCGACACCTGGATGGTTGTCCTCGGGAAACAGGACGCCACAGTCGACGAGTGCGATCTGCCCATCGATCTCGAAGGCGGTCATGTTCCGCCCCACATCGCCCAATCCTCCCAGCGGAACGATCCGAAGCGTTCCGGGGGCGAGTTTCGGGGGCATCTTGGCGTCGGTCATGGGGCAAGGCTAATGGATACCATGGGCGCCATGTCCGTCTCAGACTCCGTCCGTCTCGCCCTTCCAGCCGAAGCGGTCGACTTGGCCCGCATCCAGCGACGGGTGTGGTCGCAGTCCGACGCGCTCGCCTCCGCGGTACAGGCAACCGCCGCCGACGAGGCGACCAGGGCGTGGCATGACGCCATCGTGCGGCCTCCCCTCGCCCATTTCCGGGTGCTGGTCGCGATCGGCGAGGCGGGAATCGTGGGATTCGCCGTCACCGGCCCCTCTGGAGACCCGGATGCCGAAGCCACCACCGGTAGCATCGGGGAGTTCATCGTCGACCCCGCGCAGCGTGGCAAGGGCCACGGGTCGCGGCTGCTCAACGCCGCCGTCGACACGCTGCGCACGGACGGCTATCTCGTGGCAACCATGTGGGTGCCCGCCACCGACGATGCGCTCCGTGAGTTCCTGGTGGCCAGCGGCTGGGGAACCGACGGTGCACATCAGGAGGTCGGGGTCGACGACGAGGGCACGCACCTCAAGTTGGTGCGCCTCCACACCGACATCGGATTGGAACCGGGCCAGGCGCGATCAATCTGAGCGGTCGGGGCTCGACACCTGGGAAACCGCACGTCACCAGGGAAAGCCCCTCGACACCAGGGAACGCGCGACACCAGCGGTATACCGCAGGTATCCAGCGACAACACTGGTAACCGCCGAACAACGCTGGTGGCGGCGAGCAGAATCGTCGGTGACGACGTCGTCGTCACGCGTCACGCGTCACGCGTCACCAGGGAAACCGCGCGACACCAGGGAAAACGCGCGACACCAGGGAAAATGCGCGATACCAGCGGTATACCGCAGGTATCCAGCAAGAACCCTGGTGACGACGACACAACGCTGGTGACGGCGAGCAGAATCGTCGGTTACGACGTCGTCGTCACGCGTCACGCGTCGCCAGGGAAACCGCGCGTCACCAGGGAAAACCCCTCGACACCAGGGAAAACGCGCGGCACCAGCGGTGTACCGCAGGTATCCAGCAAGAACCCTGGTGACGACGACACAACGCTGGTGTCGGCGACATAACCTTGGTGACGGCGACATAACCTTGGTGACGACGACGCAACCCTGGTGACAACGACACAACCCTGGTGACAACGACACAACCCTGGTGACAACGACACAATCCTGGTAACGGTCGTCCTCGAAGTGGTGGCTCCACATCGACGACGGCCGGGCAGGCTGCTCCGCCACGGTCCCACTTCGCGACGAGGCCGTCGACGCTGGACGCCTCGGGCGCCCGGGGCGGATTCAGAGTGCAAGTCCCAGGTACTTGGTCTCCAGGTACTCATCGAGCCCCTCGTGTGAACCTTCCCTGCCCAGCCCGGACTGTTTCACGCCTCCGAATGGTGCAGCAGGGTTCGACACGACTCCGGTGTTGACGGCGACGATTCCGCTCTCCAACCGCTCGGCCGCGCCAAGCACCCGGCCAATGTCGCGCGAGTAGACGTAGGCCATCAGGCCGAACTCGGTGTCGTTGGCAAGCGCAATCGCCTCGTCGTCGTCGTCGACCGTCACGATCGGGGCGACCGGACCGAAGATCTCCTCACGCAGCAGCCTCGCGTCGCGCGGCACGTCTGCAAGCACCGTCGGCTGGAAGAAGTGCCCAGGCCCGTCCATCGCCGCGCCACCTGTCAGCACCTTTGCGCCCTTGGCGATCGCGTCGTCGACCAGTTCGGTGACCTTGGCGACGGCGTCGTCGTCGATCAGCGGGCCGAGCGTCGTGGCCGGATCCATGCCATCGCCGACCACCAGCTGCCCGACGGCGGCCACCAGCTTCGAAGCGAACTCGTCGACGAGGTCACGGTGCACGTAGAAGCGGTTGGCCGCCGTGCACGCCTCACCGTTGTTGCGGAACTTGGCAGGAATCGCCCCGGCGACCGCCCCATCGACGTCGGCGTCCGAGAGCACGACGAACGGTGCGTTGCCACCCAGTTCCATGGAGGTTCGCAGCACGCCGTCGGCCGCCTGCTTCAGCAGTGTCCTTCCCACCTCGGTCGAGCCGGTGAAGGTGAGCTTCCTCAGCCTCGGATCCTCCAGGATCGGTTTGGACACCACGCTCGAACGTGACGACACCACGCAGTTGACGACACCGTCAGGCACCCCGGCGTCCTTCAACGTCTGCATCAGGTACAGCATGGTCAGCGGGGTCAGCGAGGCTGGTTTTGCCACGACGGTGCAGCCGGCAGCCAGTGCGGGCCCGATCTTTCGGGTCCCCATCGCGAGCGGAAAGTTCCACGGCGTGATCGCATATACCGGTCCGACGGGTTGTTTCATGGTGAGCAGCCGGTTGCCGCCGAGCGGGGCGGTGCTCCAGCGACCCTCGATCCGGCAGGCCTCCTCCGAGAACCAGCGGAAGAACTCGGCTCCGTAGGCCACCTCGCCACGCGCCTCCGCGAGCGGTTTGCCCATTTCGAGGGTCATCAGGGTCGCAAAATCGTCGCCACGTTCCACGATCAGTTCGAACGCCCTGCGCAGGATCTCGGCCCGTTTCCGTGGGTCGGTGGCGGCCCAGCCGTCGGCCGCCTCGCAGGTCGCATCGAATGCCGCCTGAGCGTGCTCCGGGGAGGCATCGCTGACCTCGGTCAGCAGTTCGCCGGTGGCCGGGTTGAAAACCTTGAAGGTGCTCCCGGTGGCGACGAATTCCCCGGCGATGAACTGTCCTACCGGCACCCTGGCCAGCACTTCGTTGACTGTCATGCGTCCTCCTCATCGAAGTCGGTCTTCAGGCGGGTCGCCAAGCGTCGGCGTCGACCGACTCCACCGGATCTCGAGCGACCGTTGGATGGCTTCGAGCCTACCCGCGCCAATTGCCGGGATGGCCACAGCTGCGCAACCGGACGTCGATTTGAGCAGGATCCGACACTCATCGACCCAAGCGTGGCATCGTCAGCAGTAAACGCCCG
>NZ_FQZG01000021.1 GCF_900141915.1 Tessaracoccus bendigoensis DSM 12906
GGCCGAAGATGCCCCAGAACTGGCCGGGCGCCACGTTGCCCTTCTTCCGGTTGACCATGACCAGGACGAAGATGACAATCAGGACGACAAGTTTGACCGCGATCTTGATGTGGTTCAGGTCTCCGCCGCCCATCTCCCGAAGGCCGACCAGCAGCAAGCCGGTGACGAACTGTGTGAGGGCGCCGTGGAAGATGGCTGGGTTGATGACACGGGTTGGGCCCTTCATCTGGACGAACGCACCGCCGAACAGCGCCGCGAACCCGACCAAATGCAGAAGGACAAGGAGGTTTATCACGAAATCCATGCCCATACGCTACCGTGCGTCGGCCAGCTGGTGCAGCCTGCGCCCACCGGCGGTGCACAGTTGAAGTTGTTTGGCGGGGCCGGATGGTCCGATCGGGGTATGCCCTGAGCATCGCCGCCCGTCAGACCAGGGTTCTTTACGTGCACGCCCATGTTTACTTCGCCCAGATCGCGCGGCACAGTTGATGCCATGGGAACAATCATCGGTTACATCGTCATCGGCCTCCTCGGAGGCGCCATCGCCAAGGCCATCATGCCGGGTGAGCAGGGCGGCGGCTGGTTCAAGACGATGCTGCTCGGCATCGTCGGCGCGCTGGTGGGCGGCTTCCTCGGCGGCGCACTGTTGGGCGTCAGCTACGGAGCCATCTTCTCCATCAAGGGGCTGATCTTCTCGGTCGCCGGTGCGCTGCTGGTCCTCTTCGTCTACGGGCTCGTAAACAAGAAGAAGGCCTGACAGCCTCCACAGGCCCCAGAACGGCGCCCACCTCAGGTGGGTGCCGTTTGCCACGCCGTCAGACGAGGTGCCGGTCGGTGGCCCACTTGGTCAGTTGATGCCGGTTCGACAACTGCAACTTGCGAAGCACGCTTGAGACGTGGGTCTCGACGGTCTTGATCGAGATGAACAGCTCCTTCGCGACCTCCTTGTAGGAGTAGCCGCGGGCGATCAGCTTGAGCACCTCACGCTCGCGGGCGCTCAGTTTGTCCAGATCCTCGTCTATGGAAGACACGTCGACCGAGCCGGAGAAAGCGTCGAGCACGAACCCCGCGAGACGGGGAGAGAAAACGGCGTCGCCACCTGCCACACGGGCCATGCCCTCAACCAGTTCCTCCGAACTGATGGACTTGGTCACGTATCCTCGCGCTCCTGCCCTGATCACCCCGATCACGTCTTGTGCCGCGTCCGAGACGGAGAGCGCAAGGAACTTCACATCGGGCTTCACCCGGAGCACCTGTTTGATCACCTCGGCTCCCCCACCGCCGGGGAGGTGCACGTCGAGCAGGACGACGTCTGGTTCGGTCTCTACGATGGCGGCCACGGCGCTGGCCACGTCCTCGCCCTCGCCGACGACCGTGCAGTGCTGGCCGATCTCGTGCCGGACACCCGCCCGGAACATCGCGTGGTCGTCAACGATCACGACGCGCAGCGTCGCCAGGTCGAGGGCATCCTCACTCATCAGCCGATCTCCAATCTCACCTCGGTGCCGGTACCCGGCTCGGATCGGATCGTCGCGCGCCCCCCGTGTCGCTCCATCCGGGCCGTGATCGATTCTCTCACGCCCATCCGCCCATCGGGAACAGCCGCGGGGTCGAACCCCTTCCCTCGGTCACGCACGAACACCTCGATGTGGCCGTCCTCCGCCTCTGCGAACACGTCGATCCTGGACGCGCCGGAGTGCTTGGCCGCGTTCGTGATCGCCTCACCTGTGGCCTGGATCAGCGCCTGCAAGGCGTCGTCGACCTGCGCGTCGCCCACGCAGACGACCTCGACTTCGACCTCGAAACGGGCTTCGACGTCGCTGGCGACCTCCCGGAGCGCGGACCGCAGCGATGCAGCTCTGGTGGTCTCACCGTAGAGCCACGTGCGCAACTCACGCTCCTGCCTGCGGGCGAGGGTCGCGACAGTGGCCGAATCGTCGGCCTGACGCTGGATCAGGGCAAGGGTCTGGAGCACGGAGTCGTGCAGGTGAGCCGCCATGTCGGCCCTCGCCTCCGCCCGGAGCCGATCGGCCTCCGCGCGACGGATCCTTGCCCTCTGTTGGTAGAGCCAGGGGGCCGTGACGACGAGCAGCCCCGCTATGAGCACGGCCGACGCGCCCAGCACGACCGGCAACTGCGTGATCCCAACCTGCGTGGCGAGGATGAGGCTGGTGCCGGTGACGACGAGGACGAGGCCGCCCACCAGCCGGAGCACACTCATCGCGCCCCCGCCGCGCGTGATCCGCTGCCAGATGCCGGCGCTGGCCGCCGGGCCGGAGCCGGTGCCCTCATCCACCTGCAGCCAGATGATGATCACCCCGGCCCCACCGATCACCGCCGGCCAGAAGACACCGGTGGGGATGGTGCCGCCCGAAACGAACAGCCAGAGCAGGCCGACCAGGAGAAGGCCGCCGGAGATGAGAACGCCGTCGTCTGGCCTTCCGAACGACTGGGTGGTCGGCCTCATGCCGCGCCGGGTGGCAGTCTCCAACCCAGGGGCCTCGACGTTGTCGGCCGTTTCACGCGGGACGAGCACCCAGAGTGCCCCGTAGGCGAGGATGCCGATACCTGAGAAGAGTGCCGCGATGACAAATGCCATCCGGATCAGGCCAGGGCTGATTTCGAGGTGACGGGCCAGGGCACCCGAGACCCCGGCGATCATGCGCCCCTGGGTGGGTCGCCGAAGGGGCACGCGCACGTGCACCTCTGTACCCACCGGCAACTGACCCATGCTCCAAGCCTGACACGACCATCCGACACTGACCAGCCATGGCCAGCAACACCAGGGGTGCTTCAGGGACCATCCTGATGGTCCGCGGCGCCGCGCGCCGCCAAACTTGATGGCATGGCACGCGACCTGGACAGGAACTGGCTCACCGAGAGCCTCGCCCCGGTGCGCCGCCGCAACGCGTCCGGGCTTGGTTCGGGGCTGAGCAGGGCGATCGCGGCACAACTGGGTGTCGATGTCGTCATCGTCCGGGTCGCATTCGTGGTGCTGACCTTCTGCGCCGGTTTGGGAGTGGCCCTCTACTGCTGGGGCACACTGCTCACCATCGGCCCCAGAGGAACCCGCCCGATCGACTCGCTGATCGACTCGTTCCGCTCGTGGTCGACGGGCGGGCAACTGGCCCTGATCATCGCCACCTCCATAGCCGTGGTCGCTACCGTCGGCAGCGTCACGTCGCTGCCCTGGGGGATGGCCCTCCTGGCGGTCGGGCTCCTGGCCTTGTTGCTGAGGCGCAACCGGGGCCACTCAGGCGCCGACGTGTCGACGCTGCCCGAATCCGCCGACCAGGACGAGCTGATCGACGACTGGCGACGCAGGATGTCCTTCGCGGCCGGGACGAACGACGCGGCCCCGTTCCTGCCTACCGATCTTCCCCTCCTGCCTCAGACGAGGCCACCGGCTGTCGCCGCGCCCCGCCCGCGGAGTGCGTGGCTGATGGGCACGCTGTTCCTCGGCGGAGCCTCTGCCGTCAGCGTGCTGTGCGCTCTGGTACTGGGGTTGACCACCCCGGTATCCGTGGCCATCGCCTGCATCGTGCTGGGCGTCGCGCTGACCATCTTCGCCGCGGTGTCACGGACTAGGCGTGTCCCCCGTCCATTCCTGGCGGTTTGTGTCGTCGCCCTGGTGGCATCCGGCTGGCTCAGCAGCAGCGCCCCCCTCGCAGAGGAGCCGACCGACGGGGCCCATGTCGTGCGGGCTGTGGCGACCGACACGAAGATCGACCTGACGGGCCTGGCGGATGTCGACCACATAGAGGTGATCGCGGTGGCGGCGAGCGTGGAGATCATCGTCCCTGGAACCCCCGAAGGCGGCATCACGACCACCCAACGGTTCAGCCACGTCGAGAGCGGCCTCACCGGCGATCGCATCTGGCCCGGCGTGCGCCTCACGATCGACGCCACCGCCTCTGACGTCACGATTGAGGAGGCCGCCTCGTGAAACCTCCTGTCGACGTGGCTACCATCTCGTTGGGGCTGGCCACCATCGGGTTCGGCGTGGTACTGCTGTTCGCGCCGCTCATCCCCCAACCCTTGATCCAACCGACCCTTGCCCTGGCCTTGGCCGCAGCAGGCACGATCGGACTCATACTGACCACCGGCCGAAAATCCAAGAAGAAGAACAGATAAGGAACTGTCATGAAACTGTCCCGCAGCCGCAACGGCATGATCGGCGGCGTCGCCGCAGGCATCGCCGCATACCTTAAGCTCGATCCCACCATCATCAGGATCGCGTTCGTCCTCATCTCCCTCTTCGCTGGCGGTGGCCTCCTCATCTACGGCATCCTCTGGATCGTGATCCCCAAGGAGGGGGAGGACTCGACACTCGCCGAGGAGGGCCTGCACAAGGCACGCGATTGGTACGACGGCCGAAAGGGCGGCGACGGCCACTGATCCCGGTAAACGATTCGGCCCCCGCGAGGAACAGTCCTCGCGGGGGCCGAACGCCGATCACTCCCACTCGATGGTGCCCGGCGGCTTGCTCGTGATGTCCACGGTCACCCGGTTGATCTCCGGGACCTCGTTCGTGATCCGGTTGGAGATCTTCTCAAGCACCTCGTAGGGCAGGCGGGCCCAGTCGGCCGTCATGGCGTCGTCGGAGGTGACCGGCCGAAGCACGATCGGGTGCCCGTAGGTGCGTCCGTCGCCCTGCACTCCGACAGAGCGGACATCTGCGAGCAGGACCACCGGGAACTGCCAGATCTCGCGGTCGAGGCGGGCGGCCGTCAGCTCGTGGCGTGCGATCGCGTCGGCGCGGCGCAACGTGTCCAGCCGGTCGGCCGTGACCTCGCCGACAATGCGGATCGCCAGGCCTGGGCCGGGGAACGGGTGGCGCCACACCATCTCCTCGGGAAGGCCGAGTTGCAGGCCCACGGCCCGGACCTCGTCCTTGAACATGTGGCGCAGCGGCTCGATCAGCGTGAACTGCAGGTCGTCTGGCAGCCCGCCCACGTTGTGGTGGCTCTTGATGTTGGCTGCCCCCTCACCCCCGCCGGATTCGACGACGTCCGGGTAGAGGGTGCCCTGGACCAGGAAATCGATGCCACGATCCCCCGCAAGGTCCCGCGCCGTCGCCTCGAATGTGCGGATGAACTCGCGGCCGATGATCTTGCGCTTCTCCTCCGGGTCGCTCACGCCCTTGAGCGCGGTGAGGAACCGCTCGGTCTCATCGGCGACGACGAGGTCGACACCGGTGATGCGCACGAAGTCGTCGCGAACCTGCTCGGCCTCACCTTGGCGGAGTAGCCCATGGTCGACGAACACGCAGGTGAGCTGGGGGCCGATGGCCTGTTGCACGAGCGCCGCGGCGACTGCCGAGTCGACACCTCCGGAAAGGGCGCAGAGGACCCGACGGTCGCCCACCTTTGCCCGGATCGCGTCGATGGCCTCCGTGACCATGTTCTCCGGCGTCCAGCTCGGGGCCAGTCCCGCGATGTCGAACAGGAACTGCTCGATGACCTGCTGGCCCCACTGCGTGTGAAGCACCTCGGGGTGCCACTGCACACCGGCCAGCTTGCGGTTCCGGTCCTCGAACGCGGCGACCGGTGCCCCCGCGGTCCGCCCGAGAACCTGGAATCCCTTTGGGGCTCGGCAGACGGCGTCGCCGTGGCTCATCCAGACGTTCAAGGTGTTGGGCATGCTGGCCAGCAGCGCGCCACCGTCGTTGATCGAAAGCGACGTGCGGCCGAACTCCCGCTTACCCGTCTTGTTGACGGTGCCCCCGAGCGACTGTGCCATCACCTGGAAGCCGTAGCAGATTCCGAGCACCGGCACCCCGGCCGTGAACAGTGCCGGATCGAGCTGAGGCGCACCTTCCTCGTACACAGAAGAGGGGCCGCCTGAGAGGATGATGGCGGCGGGCTCCTTGGCCAGCATCTCCGCGATAGGCATCTTCGAAGTGACGATCTCAGAGTAGACAGAAGCCTCACGCACGCGGCGGGCGATCAGCTGCGCGTACTGGGCACCGAAGTCGACGACGAGAACCGTCTGATGGGCAGTCATGCGAGGAGTCTATTGATTTCGCCGCAAAAGACCACATGCGGGCGTGACCGTGCATAAAAAGTCCGGGCAACCGGGAATAAGCCCCGCTGAGGCGTGGTTGCCGCTGACATGAGCATTTTCCCAGACGTGACTGCCCTGATCGGTCGCACTCCTCTCGTCAAGCTGAACCGCATCGCCGGAGACAACGCCACCGTCGCCGCCAAGCTCGAGTTCTACAACCCCGCGAACTCGGTGAAGGACCGCCTTGGCGTCGCCATCATCGATGCTGCTGAGGCCTCCGGCGAGTTGAAGCCGGGTGGCACCATCGTCGAGGGCACCTCCGGCAACACCGGCATCGCGCTGGCCATGGTCGGCGCCGCCCGCGGCTACAAGGTCGTGCTGACAATGCCCGAGACCATGTCGTTGGAGCGGCGTGCACTGCTGCGTGCCTTCGGCGCCGAACTGGTCCTGACCCCGGGCCCCGGCGGAATGCGTGGGGCGGTCGAGCGTGCCAAGGAGATCGCCGAAGAGCGCGGCGGCATCCTCGCCCGCCAGTTCGCCAACCAGGCCAACGTCGAGATCCACCGTCGCACCACCGCGGAGGAGATCTGGAACGACACCGACGGCCAGGTCGACATCGTCGTCGCCGGCGTCGGCACCGGAGGCACCGTCTCCGGTGTCGGCCAGGTTCTGAAGGAGCGCAAGCCCGAGGTGCGGATCGTCGCCGTCGAGCCTGCCGAGTCACCCCTGCTGAGCGGCGGGCAGCCCGGCCCACACAAGATCCAGGGCCTTGGCGCCAACTTCATTCCGGAGATCCTCGACCGCAGCGTGATCGACGAGGTGCTCCCCCGCAACATCGACCAATCGATCGAGTTCGCCCGCAAGGCCGCCACCGACGAGGGCCTGCTTGTCGGGATCTCCTCCGGTGCCGCCCTCTCGGCTGCCGCCGAGGTCGCGGCACGCCCGGAGAACGCCGGGAAGACCATCGTGGTGGTCGTCCCCGACTTCGGTGAGCGTTACCTGTCGACCGTCCTGTTCGAGGGCCTCCTCGACGCCTGACGGTGTGAGTTCGTGTCAGCGGCGGCCCGGAGTCCTGGGCCGCCGCTGCCGCGTTCGGGCCCTTCCTGTCCGATTGCCTCAACGGGGAGCCCCGGCTGCTCCCATGACACATCAGTCGCTCCCGGCATCGGCCCACCCAACCCGGGAGTCTCGGTCAGATAGTCGAAGAGGCCCCGTTCGATCGGGGTCTCGAACTCCAGCCGCATCGTCACGACCGGAACCGTGCCGCCCGCTCCGTCAGGCATGGTCTATGTCGCCGCCGGAGGTTCGAGTTGCCGACGATCGCCGTGGCCCCACCCGCCTGCCGGAACAAATACCCCTTCGCGTGGAAACCCTCAGCGGGGTCCTCGAGCAGCCAGACATCGACCCCGGGCAGGTTGAGGAGTTCCTCGAACACGCGCGGCGAGTTGAAACCCAGGTAGGTCGACGTGACGATCTGCGCTCGCCCCCGAAGTCACTCAACGGCTGCTTCAGAGCAGCGAGCGCACAAGGGGTGATGAAAGCGACGGAGAAGACGAAGCTGTCACTTTGCGCGAGCTCGCACCTGATCGCGCGGAGCATGGTGTCGCGTCCGTCGTTGACGATGAGTCGCGGGTTGAATCGCCGCGGGGAGACAACCCCACGGTCCAGGAAGGCATCGACCAGGTTAGCGGCTCCGCCACCATGAAGGGTGCCCCGGGAGGCCGCACCTTTGGCGATCGCTAATCTTGGCCGTATGGGACAACGGGTGTTCGAATACCGCGACTGGGTGAAGTCCACCCCCACGAAGACTCACGACGAGTTGCGGCGCGTCATGCAGGTGGGCTACGCGATGACCGGGTTGCTCGCCTTGCTGGCGGTCATCTGTCTGGTCGTACTGATCGGGACGGAGCCACTGCAGCGGCAGCTCCTGGCCGGGCTGATTGTGTTGAGCGGCGCCGCGGTGATGACCTTCCGCAGGGCAGACACCAACCGCCGCGGGCTGGCCAGGGCCAAGGGAGGAACCGTCTCCATGCAGGGAAACTACCCGCTGTCTGTTGGAGATACCGGCATCCATTTCCCGGAGTCGTTCGACGACCCTGCGGAGACCTGGCCCCTGACCGGAACCGTGGTCGAGGTGAAGGACGTGGTCAAGCAGCAGGTCATCGTGCTCTCCCACCCTGGGAGGACGACCCGCCACTTCTACTCCGGGGCGTTGACCGTTCCGGTAACCGAGGTGCAGACCGAGATTGAGGCGCGGCAGGCGGCCTCAGCCACGGACCGGGGCCAGATCCCGATGGCGCCAGAGGGCCAGGCCGATCAGGAGCAGGGCTAGCGTCCCCGCCCCGAGCCAGACGGGTTGCCACCATTCGATCCCCTGCATCAGCGCCGGGCCGTACAGGTACGGCGCGAACGGCGACCAGAGCCCCCACTCGGTGCGACCCGCAGCAAGAAGCAGCGTGTAGCCGAAGTATGAGGCCACCGCGACGGCCGTCGTCCCCCAGACCGCGACCGATGGCCGTCCGGTGGCGGACGAGAGCAGCAGCGCCAGGGCACCGAAGAACCAGCCGAGCAGCAGGAGCAGGAGACACGCCCAGGCAAGGTTCACTACCGACACGTCAACGCCTGACAGCGCCACACCACCCCAAACCCCCAGGAACAGCGCGCCAGCGACCACGGCGGAGTAGAGCGCTGCCGTCAATGCCACCGTCAGGTAGACCCGGGCGCGCGAGAGCGGCTGGGCCAGCAGCACCGACATCCTGCCGGCCCGCTCCTCCCCCGCGATCCCGGAAGCGGCCGCAGTCGTAACGACGAGGATTATGCAGATCGGGGCGATCATGCCGAATGTCTCAAGGTGTAGGAAGCCTGCTGCCGTGTCGAGGTTGCCACCGCCGAACATGTCGACCATCGACTGCGGAAACGACATGCCGAAATCGGCCAGCGCGTCCGCCAACCCGACATACATCGGTGGCATCGCCAACCCCATTCCAAGCGCCAGCAGCAGAGTCACATAGCTCACCAGCACCTTCTGGGCCGCAACCCGGATCGCCAGGAGCGACGCGCCCCGCCCCGTCGGGCGCAACAGCCCACCGACGCCGGGAATCGACCGCAGTCGATCGACGACACCGGGGCCGACGGCCGCGGTGCGCAGTTCCCGCCGGGCGAAGCCGAGCACGCCGAGTGCGAAGAACGCCAAGGCCCCACATAGCAGCAGCGCGACGTCGCGGGCGTCGAGGCCACCCACCAGAGGCAGGGACCCGTTGAACCAGTGCCAGGGCACCCAGTCGGCCGCGCCCTGCTTCCAGATCGGGAGCAGCCCGTTGGCAAGCCACCCACCCACCAACACCGTCGCCGCGACACCGGCGCCCAGCGACCGCCGACCGGTTGCGGTCGCGACGGCGAACGCCAGGGCACCATGGAACAGCGCGTTCGCGACCAGGTGCACCATGAGGGCAAGCAGGTGGGCATCGCCGGTTTCGATTCCGAGGATTAGCGGCGCAACCTCCGCGATGCCCCAGAGCAACACCCCCGACGCCACGAGGGAGAGCACCAGCGCTGCCGCCCTGCTCAGCGCCAGCCTCGTCCGCGAGACCGGTGCGGAGAGGATCAGCGAGACCCGCCCGGCCGTCTCATCCGCGGCGACGCACCCTGCCCCCATGGCCACCGCCACCCCGGTGAACGCCAGTGCACCGATCGAGGCGAGCATCTCGTTGTAGGCCATCACGGAAGCGTCCGCGTGGGGTGGCACCCCGAGCAACGACCGGACCGCCTCGGGCAGCGCATCATAGAAGCTGAGGTCGATGCCCTGATACATGTACAGCCCGAGGAACAGCATGGCGCCCACCGACCCGGCGGTGACCAGCATCCCCCGCCGGTGCTCGGCTAGGCCGCGGGCGAGGATCGCCGCGCTCACGACTCATCCCGGTAATAGGTGAGGAAGATGTCTTCCAACTCGGCCTCGGAAGTGTGGATGTCTCTCAGCGTGGCCACGGCGGCGACGGCAGCGAGGAGGGCCGACATGTCGCCGTCGAAGTTCAACTCCACCCGCCCGGGCATGACGACCAGGTCGCGGACCCCGTCGACCGCTGCCAACGCGTCGGCGGTGATTGCGCCGTCGACCTCGAGTTCGAGGTGGCGCATCCGCTTGTGCCGCAGCGCGGCGACCTCCTCTACGGCGATCAACTCACCCCTGCGGATGATGCCGACACGGTCGGCGACCCGTTCGACCTCGGAGAGCGTGTGGCTGGACAGGAAGACGCTGCGTCCCTCGTCGGCCGCCTCCCTCATCATGGCCCAGAACTCGTGCTGGACGAGCGGGTCGAGCCCGGCACTGGGCTCATCCAGGATCAGCAGATCGGGGCGGTGCATGAAGGCGGAGATCAGCCCGATCTTCTGCCGGTTTCCGCTTGAGAGTTCACCGACCCGTTTCGTGAGGTCCGCGTCGAGTCGCTCGGCAAGCGATTCAATCTCGCCCCTGCCGAGACCACCGCGCAGGTTGGCGAGGAACGCAAGGGTCTGGGCACCGGTCATCGCAGGCCAGAGCGCCAGGTCGGCTGGCAGGTAGCCGAGTCGACGGCGATGCTCGACTCGCCGCGGGTCGGCCCCGAGGACCGCGGCCGAGCCTGCCGTCGGGTTCAGTTCTCCGAGCAGCAGCCGGATCGTGGTCGACTTGCCTGCCCCGTTTGGTCCGAGGAAGCCGAACACCTCGCCGGGGGCCACATCGAGGTCGAGATCCTTCAGGGCCGGGAACCGGCCGTAGTTCTTGCTCAGCGATCGGGCGACGATGGGGTTCATTCTTCCTCCAGGGACGCGAAGAGGCCGCGGTACTGTTCGACCACGGCCGGGGTGAAGAGCGACTCGAATGCCTCGAACTGGATCCGCACGTAGTCGGCGTATCCCGGCTGCGACGCGAAGTCCGGCGAACGAAGGTCCACGCCGAGGTGGCGCGTCAGGTGCCGGTGCATTGCCACCGAGCCGAGCGAGAAGATCGTGAGGATCGCCGCCCGCAGGCGCTCGTCGCGCGTCGGCGCGAGCATCCCGGCCTCGACACCGGCGCGCAGGTACTCCTCCGCGTCGCCGATCAGGGCGTCGACGAGGTCGTCGATGCCCTCGCTGTCCTCGGTGAGCCGGGCGGCGAGGTAGCCGACTATCCATTCCCGGCCCTCGACCTTGAGGGAAGCCAGTGGATCGAATCCCGGCGACTGGATGATCGCCTCGCTCTTGCCTGCGCGGACCTCCGCGGCGACGTGCTCGTCACAGGCACCGAGAAGCCCCGCCATCGAGCCGAAGTGGTGCCTGATGAGCCCTTGCGACAATCCGGCGCGCTCCGCCACCGCCCTCGCCGTCAACGCCTTGGTCCCGCCCTCGGCCACGAGGGCAATCGCAGCGTCGCGCAGCCGCGCTGGGGTCGTCCGATCATCCGTCATGATACGAGCGTATCAACTTTCATACGTTCGTATAACCCCTGGGTCGCCTGGGATCAGCGGACCACAGCAGGCGACGAACGGGCGGCGCCCGCGTGGGTGCCGCCCGTTCGTCGTCAGGAACTACAACAGATCATCCGCAGGTCGCTGCGGGCGATCCAGCCGAGACCGTCACATCTATCCCGCCAACGGTCGCGGTGACGCCAACCTGGCCCGCCGGGATGGCGGCGAGTCGGGTGCTGAACGCGGCGCTGCCGCTGCGCCCCTCGACGAGGCCGCCGAGCGACTTGCTGCCGTACGCGGAGGTGACGGTTGCGCCGGTCAGCGGCTTTTCGGCCTTCACCGTCACGACCTGGACGACCTTGCCTGCCACGCAGCGGGTCGCAACCTGGGCCGTGAATCCGACCTGCAGGCTCAGCGTCTCGGAGGTTGAGGGCGAGACCAGGCCGTCGGAATAGCCGTCGTAGCTCGCGACCAGGTCGGCCACCCCGCTGGGCACCTCGACGCTGGCCGCGCCGTCCACCAGGGCGACGGTTTCACTCCAATCTCCGCCCGAGAAGGTGACGGTGCCGACGACGTCGCCTTCGTCTTCGGCGATCACCGTCGCAGTGGCCGTGCGCCCGTCGATGGACAGGGTCGTGGAGGAGTCGACTGCCGAAAGCGCCGTCCAGGAGTGCATCGCGTCGAGCACCGCCTGCGAGACACTGACGAACGCGCCGTGGCGCGGGCTACTCGGGAGCCCTCCCACCGGCCGGACGTTCCAGTCGGCCCGCTTGGAGAGCCGGTCGGCCTGGCTGCTGGAGGCGATCTCGTCGCCGCTCGTGACGAATGCGCGATAGCCACCGGCCGCATAGTTGTCCACGAGGAACACGTACCCGTCGTTGCCGACGTCGTTGTTCGGGTCACCCTCATTTAGCTTGACGATCTGCGGACCCTCGCCGGACTGGCCGGTCTCGAGGCTGGTCATCCGGGTGTCGGTGAGTTGCCAGGTACTCTCCGGGTCGGCATTCCAATTGGACTGAGTCGTGACGGAGGTGAGCACCTTCGAGCGCTCAAGGAAGATGTCCTTGCCCGCCTCGAGGATGCCTGCCGCGCCGCTCTCCTCGTTCTTGGTGAAGCGGTAGTAGTAGTCGCCGATCTTCTGGATGGTCGAGTCGATACGCGCGTAGCCGGTGTCCTGCCACTTCACAGGCGGATAGGTGAACGTCCGGAAGTCGCGGGTCAACACGTAGAAGACCCGTGCGTACAGGTTGTCGCTGTTGCTGTGCGAAGCGTCCGAGTAGAGGCGCGACGAGAAGAACACGACGTAGCTCTGCAGGTCGTCGTCCCAGTAGACCTCGGGAGCCCAGGTCATGCCCGCCTCCGGTTGGTTGACGGTGATTCCTGCGTCCTCGCCGTTGGTGCGGGTCCAGTTGACGAGGTCGGCCGACTCCCAGACATGGATCTTCAAGGAACCGGCAGACTGTGCAGGGCCCCATCCGGTGCCACACCCGATGCACAGGTCGGTGGCGACCATGTAGTACTTGTCGCCCTGCGCGGAGCGCAGGATGTATGGGTCGCGCAGACCCTTGGCGTCCACCGTCGAGGCGATGACCGGGCGGCCGCCGTTGACCGACTGGAACGTGAAGAAGTCGTTGCCGGTGGTGGCTGCCTGGTAGATCTTCTCGTCCGAATCAGACTTGAAGTAGGCGGCCGCGTAGCCGGCGTCCGGCGCGCTGCGACCCTGTTCGGCGATGGTCACCTCGAACGTGCGCTGCTCGCTGACGCCGTGGAGGGTGGCGGTGGCAGTGAGGCTGACCTGGGCATCGCCCGAGCCGTAGGCCGGTCGGGTGATGATGCCGCCGCCGCGGAACGGATCCGAGCCGCCTGCTGCTGGCGCGGCGTAGTCAGGATCGGTGCCGGTGACCAGGATTTCATCGGAGGAGGTCCACACGATGGTGGCACCGGTCGCACCGGCGGTGATCAGCGGCAGATTCTCGGTGGTACGCGACAGCAGGGCGATCGAGTCGAGGTCGTCGATGGCGCTTGAAGCCTTCACGACCACCTCGAAGGGCACGACGGTTCCGTTGCTCAGGGTGGCCGTCACCGTGACGGCGGTGTCGGCCGCCTGGCGCGACACGGTGCCGGTGGCGGAGACAACGGCCGGGTTGGACGTGGTCCAGGTGACACCGATCCCCGAGATGCTTGCCGGGAAGGAGAGGTCGGTTCGCACCTCATCGAGGGAGGGGTTGCTTCCGAGCATCCGAGGCTCGAGGTCGAGGCGGACGAGCGCCTCGGTGGCGGCCGCCTTCTCCTGCCCGGTCGGCATGGCGGCGCCGACCTGTTCGGCGGTGAGCGCCTGATCCCAGAATTTGACGTCCGTGACGTCGCCCGTAAGCAGCGCGTCGCCCGTGTAGAGCGAGCGTCCGAGGTAGCCGAGGCGGTCTCCTGCGGGGATGATCGAGGCCATCGAGTAGGTGTGGGTGTTGGTCGAGATCTGGGCACCGTCGCGGTAGAGCGTCAGCCGGTTACCCTCGCCGACAAGGGTCAACGTGGTCATGCCCGGGTTGAGGCCACCGCCAGCGGGGAGGCGCACCTCGCCATTGCCGGTACCGGTCTTGACCCGAATTCCCGACAGCACCTGGTTGGAGTAGGCACTCTCGCCGGTGCGGGGGTTGACGAAGACGTGGTTGCCGAGCGCGGTCGTGTTCCAGGCGCCAACGCCGTCGCCGATGACCCAGCCGAACTGGTTGGCGGCGGTCTGGGTGGTTACGGTGAACTCGACGGCGAAGTCGTTGTCGGTGCCGGTCACCAGCCCCTTCGGGAGGGTGGCGTAACCGTCGTTCCGGAACCGGAGCACGTCGTCTGCCCCGGCTGCGACGAACGAGGCGTCGGTGAACCCGGTCAGCGACGCATGGCGGGCATTGCCCGACACGTCCAGGAGCGTCGAGCCGGTGTGGCTCATGTCGTAGTGGGCTGTTGGGGCTGGTGCCTCGTCGGCGACCGCCGTCGGCTGGACGGCTCCGAAGGTCGCCAACGTGGCGGCGGCGATCGTCGCCGCTAACGCACGGCGATGTACTTGTGACATGTATTCCTCATCCTTGAGCGGCACGGTCGGGGATCAGGCGGCGGCAGCGTAGCCGCATCCCATCGTGTTACCGGTATCACGATGGGAGCACGATACCTCAGCCACGGCGTCGACACCAGACCCTGCCGCCGTCACACGGCTCGATACCAGCGATATGACGTCGACACCAGCAGTATGGCGCGACACCAGCGAAATACCGCTGGTAACCAGCCACAACGCTGGTATCGAGCGAAGAAGGTTGGTGACGAGCCACAGCGCTGGTAACGAGCGCAAACCGTTGGCAACCCCCGCGGACGGTGCCCGACACCAGCGGTATGGCCAGACACCAGCGAAACACCGCTGGTAACCAGCCACAACGCTGGTATCGAGCGAAGACCGTTGGCAACCCCCGCGGACGGTGCCCGACACCAGCGGTATGGCCAGACACCAGCGAAACACCGCTGGTAACCAGCCACAACGCTGGTATCGAGCGAAGAAGGTTGGTAACGAGCAAAGGAAGCTGGCAACCCCCTATCCGACAGATTGGCGTGAGATGCCCGGGCTGATCGGATCCAGCTGGGACCAGGACGAGAGGACGGGATCCAATGAGGCGCCACCACCCCACAAATGGCTACGCCCCAAGACGTCTCACTCGACTTGACAACTTCCGACCGATCGAGATCGTCAGCTCGTACAACACCGCCTTCGGCGCCTACGCCTGCACCGACTTGTGGTGCGTCGTCGCGCTGAGGGCCGTCGACGAGATCTGAGAGATGAAACCACTTCGATACGCCTTGGCCATCCTCTTGACCGTCATGCCGGTGGTTCCAGTTGCGCAGGCCGTGGCCGCGCCACCCGCGCGGGTCGACGTCTACACCACCCCGGGCACGCACTTTGTGAATGGTCGGCAGTGGACGACCAGCTGCGAGCCCTACTCGTCGTCGGTGTATCGGTGCCGCACGAACATCTGGGCATCCCAGATCGCGCGCACCAAGGCCGGTCAGTACGAAACCAAGCAGGGCTGGGTGTTCAACAATCTCACCTACCTGCCGGCCCCACGCGCAACCTGGGCGAACAACCCATTGGCTGCTGGAGGCCGTGTCGGCGGCACCGCCGCCTGGACCGGCCCCGACGGCCGACGCTGGCGCACCGAATGCGACACCACAACCACCGGCAGCAACGGCTGCCGCAGCTATGCCTGGACGAGCGTCGCTACGCGCACCTCTGCCGGGTACACCACAGTGTCGACGTGGGTGTTCAACAACATCGTCCGCTTCGGCCCATCGAGCGTCGCCCCGCCCAAGCCGTGTCAGCTGGCGGTTGAGGGCATTAAGGTGGATCTTCAGCCAGCCCAAACGACCGCCACCGTCGTCAAGACCAGCGGCACCCGTGCGGTGGTGACGATGGTGAAACGCGCCGCCCCAGGCTCCTGTGACGTCGAGACCGTGTTCACCGACTCGTCGGGCTGGATCGGCTACGGCGGCGCAGTGCCAGCATCGTCGCGAAAGCAGTCCACCGGCACCACCCCGCAAGGAACGTTCACGATCTCCGAGGGTTTTGGGCTGGCTCCCGACCCGGGCACGTCACTGCCGTACCGGCGACCCACCAGTGATTCCTACTGGGTGCTGGACCCCCAGTCGCCCTTCTACAACCAGTGGCGCGAGGGCAGCTCGGGAGGGTTCCAGAAGGGCGACTCCGAGCGTCTGGTCGACTTCCCAGGCCAGTACGCCTACGCCGCGGTCATCGACTACAACCGCTGGCCCGCTGTGCAAGGCAAGGGCGGAGCGATCTTCCTCCACGTCCACGGCAAAGGAACCACCGCCGGATGTGTCTCGGTGACCGCCGAAAACATGAAGACCTTCCTCCGCAACGTCACCGCCGGTGACCGGATCACGATCAAGTAGCGATAACCCGATCACGGTCAAGTAGTTAGCAACCAACCGGTTCGACTCAATCCAGTCCACTACGGCACCGCCAACGACGTCCGAGCCAGACAACCATCGTCGACGACGCCTGGCTCGCCCACAAATGGCCACGACCTTTTCGAACGTCGTCTCAATTGACTTGACAACCCGCCCCCGCGGACGATTCCCGACACCGGCGAAATGCCGTTGACACCAACACTATGGCGCGACACCAGCGAAACACCCCTGGTAACCAGCCATAACGCTGGTAACGAGCGAAGAAGGTTGGTAATGAGCGAAGAAGGTTGGTGACGAGCGTAAACCGCTGGTGGCGCGAGGCGCTACTCCCTCTGTTCGGCTACCAACCGCTCGTGGTGCCGGACGACCTCGGTGACGATGAACGTGAGGAACTTCTCCGCAAACTCCGGGTCCAGGTCTGCGTCGACGGCGAGCGCGCGCAACCGCGCGATCTGCTGCGCCTCACGCTCGGTGTCCGCCGGTGGCAGTCCGGCCGCAGCCTTCAGCTCACCCACCCGCTTGGTCACCTTGAACCGCTCCGCGAGCAGGTGAACCAGGGCGGAGTCCATGTTGTCGATGCTTCCCCTCAACCTGAGAAGCTCAGCACGGGCCTCGTCCTGCGGACACATCAGCGGAGGATCAGGTCGATGCGTTGGAACGACTTGACGTCGGTGTAACCCGTCAAGGCCATGGCCTTCCGCAGTCCGCCGGCCAGGTTCATGGTGCCGTCGGGAACGTGTGAAGGACCCAGGACGACCTCTTCCAGCGTGCCGACCTGGTCGAAGAAGGAGCGCTCGCCCCGCGGGAGCGTCGCGTGCCAGGCACCGGCTCCCCAATGCCAGCCGCGGCCTGGGGCCTCAGTGGCCCGAGCCAGTGGCGAGCCGACCATGACGGCGTCGGCTCCCGACGCGATCGCCTTGGCGATCGCCCCAGAAGTACCTACCGCACCGTCGGCGATGATGTGGGCGTAGCGGCCTCCCGACTCCTCGAGGTAGTCGCGGCGGGCCTCGGCCACGTCGGCGATTGCGGAGGCCATCGGCACCTCGATTCCGAGCACGTCGGCCGTGGTGTGGGTGGCGCCGCCGCCGAAGCCCACAAGCACCCCCGCCGCCCCGGCACGCATCAGGTGCAGCGCCGCACGATACGTCGCGACTCCCCCCACCAGCACCGGAGTGTCGAAGCGGTAGATGAACTCCTTGAGGTTGAGCGTGTCCTCACCACCGACATGCTCGGCCGACACCGTCGTACCTCGGACCACGAAGAAGTCCATCCCGGCCTGTTCCAGGACGGGGGCGAACTCCTGCGTCAGAGCCGGCGAGAGGGACCCTGCGACAGGGACCCCGGCCTTGCGCAACTCGGCCAACCGGTCGCGGATCAGTTCCCCCTTGACCGGTTCGGCATAGATCTCCTGAAGACGGCGCGTGGCCGTCACCTGGTCGCAGTCCTGCGTGATCAGCTCGTACTGCGGCTGCGGGTCCTCGTAACGGGTCCACAGACCGGCGAGGTCGAGCACGCCGAGCCCGCCGATCTCTCCCATCTGCACCGCTGTGGACGGCGACATCACCGAATCCATCGGGGCTGCGACGATCGGGATGTCGAACGTGACGGCGTCGATCTTCCAACTCAGATCGACCTCGCTCACGCTGCGGGTGCGACGGGTGGGCGCGATGGCCACGTCGTCAAAGCTGTAGGCCTTTGAGGCGCGCTTGCTGCGTTCAAGTTCGTACATCGGATTCCTCACCGCTCCCAGTAGTTGGGCGCTTCGGCTGTCAGCTGAATGTCATGGGGATGCGACTCGCGCAGACCAGCACTGGTGATGCGCACGAAGCGGCCCCGTTCCTGAAGTTCTGCCACCGTGGCCGCGCCGGAGTAGAACATGGACTGACGCAACCCGCCGACCAGCTGGTAGGCGACCGCAGCCAACGGGCCCCGGAACGCGACCTGACCCTCGATGCCCTCGGGCACGAGTTTGTCGTCGGAGGTGACGTCGCCCTGGAAGTAGCGGTCCTTCGAGTAGGAGGCCTTGCGTCCGCGGGCGGCCATCGCACCGAGCGAGCCCATGCCACGGTAGCTCTTGAACTGCTTGCCGTTGATGAAAACGAGATCGCCGGGGCTCTCGGAGCAACCAGCCAGGAGCGACCCGAGCATCACCGTAGAGGCACCGGCCACGATCGCCTTCGCGATGTCGCCGGAGTACTGCAGGCCACCGTCGCCGATGACCGGCACCCCGGCGGGACGAGCAGCCCGGGAAGCGTCGTAGATTGCGGTCACCTGCGGGACACCGACACCGGCGACGATCCGCGTGGTACAGATGGAACCAGGGCCCACCCCGACCTTGACGGCGTCGGCACCGGCCTCCACGAGGGCCTTGGCGCCCGAATAGGTTGCGACATTGCCCCCGATGATGTCGACATGCGCGGCCGACGGTTCGGCCTTCAGCCGCTTGATCATGTCGACGACGCCACGGCTGTGCCCGTGGGCCGTGTCGACGACGATGCAGTCGACCCCCTCTGCCACGAGCGCCATGGCACGTTCCCAGGAGTCGCCGAAGAAACCGACGCCGGCGCCGACACGGAGCCTGCCCTGGTCGTCCTTGGCAGCGTTGGGGTACTTGTCGGCCTTGACGAAGTCCTTGAGGGTGATCAGCCCCTTCAACCGTCCTGAGCCGTCGACGATCGGGAGTTTCTCGATCTTGTGCTGGGCCATGAGCCCCAGCGCGTCGTCGTTGGAGACACCGACGGGGGCGGTGACCAGCGGCATGCGGGTCATCACCTCGCGGACAGGGCGGCTGCCGACATCCTCGAAGCGCATGTCACGGTTGGTGATGATGCCGAGCAGGATGCCGCCCTCATCGACGACGGGTGCCCCAGAGATGCGGTAAGTGGCGCACAACTCGTCGACCTCTGCGAGGGTCGCGTCGGGGCCTACGGTGACGGGTTCGCTGACCATGCCGGCCTCGGAACGTTTCACCTGGTCGACCATGTGGGCCTGGTCTTCGATGCTCAGGTTGCGGTGCAGGACACCGATGCCACCTTCGCGGGCCATGGCGATGGCCATCCGCGATTCGGTGACCGTGTCCATCGCGGCCGAGGCCAGCGGGATGTTCAGACGGATGCGTCGGCTGAGTTGCGTGCCCGTATCCGCCTGCGAAGGGATCACGTCGGACTGGTTGGGCTGCAGCAGTACATCGTCGAAGGTCAGCCCCATCGCGGCAAAAGGCGCGGGCACCCCGGCCCCGGTCAACTCGTCGTGCACTTGACACCTCTCGCTCAGGGACGGGTTCGCGACCATAAGTCTAGCCCGGCGGCACGCGCGCGCCCCAATGCTCACCCGCCGGTCGCCCGGACAGGAGAAGCGGCAGAGGCCCTGCTCGCTGACGACTCACAGAAAGCCGACACAAGCTCGCCCGGACCGCACTATTTACGCAACATTGATTTTGACAATGCAAACCGACGCCAATTCGCGCTCGCCACGCCTGAAATCGCCTGCCAATACCGCGCAATATTCACTTGCGGAACGCGCGCGCGACACCTAGGATGTTTCCTAATTCGAGACATTCCAGCCACCAGGAGGGTAGCCATGAGCACCATTACCGCAGTGAAATCCTGCGCCACCACATCGTGCGCCTACAACGACGGCGGCTGCACGGCGTTCGCCGTCACCATCGCAGGCACAGACAGCGCCACCTGCGCCACTTTCATCACCCTTGACGCCCGCGGCGGCCTGCCGGTCGCGCACGGCCAGGTCGGCGCCTGCCAGCGCCTGGAATGCATGCACAACTCAAACCTGATGTGCGGCGCAGAAGGAATCGACATCTCCGACACCGCGGCCTGCACATCGTACGAGGTGCGCTGACCCCGACCGACAGGTCGCCCCAGAGGCATTGAAACGCGCTCGAACCATCAGGTTCGGGCGCGTTTCATCTTCCGGTTCAGGCGGCCAGAGCGGCCGAATACATCAGGTCGCTGACGCACCCACGAAGGCCCTCAGCCGATTCGGCCGGGGCACCGAAGGCCGCGAACACAACCAGCGTCTCACTGCTGCCAACCAGCATCAGCGTCACACCGAGGGCGTCAACGTCGACACAGAACACCTTGTCCGCATTGTGCGGGCACACGTTGGGCAGAGCCGCCTTGCTGACCACGATCCCGGGCGTGGCCCCGACCATGACGGACCAGCACAGGTCCTTGAGCGTCGCTTGGTCGTGTCGGCTCACGAGTTCAAACCCGGCATACTCGTCACCGACCGCCGCCGGGGCGCAGCTCAACTGGTCCAGTTCGATCGGGGTCGCACCCGACATGTCATGCAAGACGACGCGCTCGATATCGATGACCCCGAGCCGGACCCCGGGGAGGGCCGTCATCGCCGACACCAGTGGGGGCAAGCCGTCGATCCACCCAGCCTCGACTTCGGTGACCCAAGTCAGCGAGCCCAGAAGGTGCAGGGATGCGGCCACGATGGGGACGCTCGGGTCGGGGGCCTGCTTGACGATGTCGAGCCGGACATCGACGGCCACGTCCGGCTCGACCGCACCCAGCGCCCCATCTGACCGGGCGGCGACCACCAGGGAGCCGTCCCCGGCCACACCATGCGCGACGAAGGACAGGCACTCGCCCAACCGGTAAGCGTCCAGCGAAGCGGCCCCCGCTCCCCCGAGCAACCTGTGCGCAAGCGCGTTCGCCCGCTGCGGCAAGTCGACCGTCGGCATCTCGAACGACATGGTCATCCGGCACTCCCTCCGTCCCCGTGGCCAACCACGAGTTTACGCAACACATTCGTTTCAGTATTGCGACTGAGGACACCCTAACTCATGATCCGCCCTGAAGAAAACCACGTTCAGGCGGTGAGACACCCTCCGCTGCCTCCGCTGCCTCCGCGGGGGACAGTCGACGCTAAAGTCGGAACAGGCAACACCCTTGCAACACAGGCGGAACTGGCCTGCGGATCTACGGCGAAGGAGCACGCCATGGAACTCGGACTCTCCGGGCGCCGCGTCATCGTGACGGGCGCGTCGAAGGGCATCGGTCTGGCCATCGCCCGAGAGTTTGTGGCCGAGGGTGCGACCGTCAGGATCTGCGCCCGCAGCGAACCGGAGATCGCCGAGGCTGCCGCTCAGTTCGGCCCGTCCGCTGCCGGCCGGGCCGTCGACGTGCGCGAGGCGGACCAGCTCGCCGACTTCGTGGAGTGGGCGGCCGATGACATGGGCGGCCTCGACGTCCTGGTCAACAACGCCGGCGGCGCACACCCAGGAACGTTCGAGACGCTGACCGAGGAGGCCCTCGTCGCCGACTTCAACGTCAAGGTGCTCAGCTGGTTTCGCGCCATCAAGTACGCGCTCCCCTGGCTCAAGCGCTCCGGGGCCGCACGCGTGATCAACATCGGGTCCGTTTTCGCCGAGGCCCCCGATTACAGATTCTTCTCCACGTCGGTAAACCGGGCTGCAGGGCAGAACCTCACAAAGACCCTCGCCCAGGAGTTGGCTCGGTACGCGATCCTGGTCAACGCCGTCAACATCGGCAGCGTGCGGACTCCCCAGTGGGCCAACATCCACGCGCGGCAAGCTCCGGATCTACCCGAGGCCCAGTTCTTCGCCGAACAGTCCGCAACCATCCCGCTCGGCCGCTTCGGCGAGCCGGAAGAGGTGGCCGGCATCGTCGCGTTCCTCGCCAGCGACAGGGCCAGTTACCTCAGCGGGGCGTGTATCGACGTCGCCGGCGGCGGCAGACTCTGATCAACCAATCCAACAGACCCAGGTAGGCCATGACCCAGTTCACCGTGCATCCGGCCCAGATCACCACTCCAGAGATGAGGGCTTCGGCATTGACCGACCCCGGCTTCGGCGCCACATTCAGCGACCACATGGCACTGGTCGACTGGACGGCGGAACTCGGCTGGCACGGCCATCGCATCGTCGGCTACGGGCCTTTCGAACTCGACCCGGCGTCGGCGGTGCTGCACTACGCCCAGGAGGCGTTCGAGGGCCTGAAGGCCTACGCCCACAGTGACGGGTCCATCTGGCGGTTTCGCGCCGAGGTCAACGCCGACCGGTTTCAGCGGTCCTGCCGCAGGCTCGGCCTTCCCGAGCTTCCGGTTGAGGACTTCCTGGCGAGCATCGACCAACTAGTCACGCTTGAGCGAGACTGGGTGCCGACCGGGCAGGAGCAGAGCCTGTACCTCAGGCCCTTCATGTTCGCGCGATCGCCGATCCTGGCGGTCAAGCCCTCCACTCAGGTCACCTACGCCGTCATCGCGAGCCCGTCGGGCGCCTACTTCGGGGGCACCGGTGTGCAGCCGGTCGACATCTGGTTCACCCGCGACTACACGCGGGCAGCCCCCGGTGGGACGGGGTTCGCCAAGTGCGGAGGCAACTACGCCGCCTCGATGGTCGCCCAGCTGGAGGCCGAGGCTGCGGGCTGCAGCCAGGTTGGCTTCCTGGACGCGGTGGAGCACCGTTTTGTCGAGGAACTCGGTGGGATGAACCTGTTCGTCGTCACCGCCGACGACCGGGTGATCACCCCCGCGCTGACCGACACCATCCTCGAGGGGGTAACCCGATCCGCGATCCTCAAGCTGGCGGCCGCGTCCGGCCTCACCATCGAGGAGCGTCGGATAACGCTGGACGAGTTGTTCGACGGCATCGACACCGGGCGGTTCACCGAGGTGTTCGCATGCGGCACCGCGGCGATCATCACACCCGTCGGGATGCTCAAGGACGCCGACGGTGGCCACGTCGTCGGCGACGGATCGCCGGGCGGGACCACCCTCAGACTTCGTCAGCAACTGACCGACATCCAATACGGCCGCGTCGAGGATGTTCACGGCTGGACCACCCGGATCGTCTGAAGCTGCACCAGCCACGATCCGGACCCCGGCCGGGCGTCATCCGACACCATGCCCTAGTGTTTTGAACACTGTTCAAAACACTAGGGAGTTTCGATGTTTCACTGGTTTGATTCGCTGGCCGACAGGATCCTGACCGGAGGCGACCTGACCACCGAGGAAGCCCACCGGATACTGGAGGTCGACGACGCCCTCCTGTTTCCGCTCGTCGCTGCGGCCGGGCGGATCCGTCGACACTTCCACGGCACACAGGTCAAGGTGAACTACCTGGTCAACCTGTTGTCCGGGAAGTGTCCGGAGGACTGCTTCTACTGCTCGCAGCGCCTCGGCTCCATGGCCGAAATCCTGCGCTACCCGTGGTTGAGCAACGAGGAGGCGCTCGCGGCGGCCGAAGCTGGTATCGCGGCGGGCGCGCGACGGGTATGCCTCGTCGCATCCGGGCGAGGCCCGAGCAACCGTGACGTCGCCCGTGTGGGAGAAATCGTCTCGACACTCAAACAGGACCATCCCGGGGTCGAGGTGTGCGCGTGCCTCGGCATCTTGAGCGCAGGCCAGGCCGAGACTCTGGCCGACCGCGGCACCGACGCGTACAACCACAACCTCAACACGGCCGAATCCCACTACGCCAACATCTGCACGACCCACGATTACGAACAGCGCCGCGAGACGGTGCAGCACGCCAGGGAACACGGCATGAGCGCCTGCTCCGGGCTGATCGCGGGCATGGGTGAGACGCCGGGGCAGCTGGTTGAGGTCGCCTTCGCGCTGCGCGCCGTCGGCGCGGACTCCGTGCCGGTGAACTTCCTGATGCCCTTCGACGGCACCCCGCTGGCGGGGCATGAGGAACTCACCCCGATGCAGTGCCTCAGGATCCTGGCGATGGTGCGGTTCGTGCATCCCGCGGCCGACGTCCGGGTCGCCGGTGGCCGGGAGCAGCACCTGCGCTCGCTGCAGCCGCTGTCTCTGGAGATCTGCAACTCGCTCTTCCTCGGCGACTACCTCACCAGCGAGGGCCAGCCAGGCGGGCAAGACCTGGCCATGATCGCCGACCTGGGCTTCACGATCTGGGGCGCGGGGCCCAGGGGCGAGGCTGGCCACCTCCCGGCGACGACACCGAGGGCCCGCGGCGCAGGCACCCCGGTGGCGGCGAACGCCTGAACCCGTCAGGTGATGGACGCGTCGTAGATCGACCGGATCGAGTCGAGCAACGTCTGGTCGAACTCCTCGGCGCTCATCGACTCGGCCAACCCCTCGGTGAGCGCCCGGGAGAAGCTCGCGATAAGGCCGTGGTTGCGGGCAAGGATCTTGTTGGCATCTTCACGCGAGTACCCGCCGGACAGTGCGACGACGCGCAGGACGGCGGGATGCTCGATGACGGGACGGTAGAAGTCGTCGACTTCCGGCGGGGTGAGCTTGAACATGAGCGGCGCCTCGAAGCCACCCTCATCCAGCTTGCGCAGGAGTTCCTCGAGCAGGATCCGTTCGCACTCGGCCTTGTCAGGTGAATGGATGTCGATCTCCGGCTCCAGGATCGGCACCAGCCCGGTCGCGGCGATGCGGCGCCCGATGTCGAACTGCTGCGCCACGTTCGCGACGATGCCCGCAGGCCCGGCTGCCTGGATGACCGAGCGCATCTTCGTGGCAAACATGCCGGCCGCCTTGGCACGGACCAGGAGGCCGTCTAGGTCCGCGATCGGCTTCATGAGGCGCACGCCATCGGCCTCTTCCCTCAGCCCCTTGTCCACCTTGAGGATCGGCAGGATGGACTTCTGCTCCCAGAGGTAATCGCCTGCGGGAACCCCTGCGAAGGTGCGGTCCATCGTCTTCTCGAAGAGGATCGAGCCGAGGATGTGTTCGCCTGTGAAGGACGGGCTGACCACGATGCGCTCGCGCATGGCGTGCACCAGGTCGAACATCTCTTCATCGGTTGAGTAGCGGTCCTCGGCAATGCCGTATCTCTTCAGGGCCCCGGGGGTGCTGCCCCCGCTCTGGTCGAGGGCTGCGATGAATCCCTTACCCTTGCCCATCCGCTCGAATCGTGCGTCGTTCATGGTCCCTCCCAACTTTCTGGCGCCTCTTCGTCGGGGCGCCCCTGAGTGGACCCTTCAGTCTACCTCTCCCAGGAAGGGACGACCCGGCTCAGACGACAGTCATTCCACGCGATGTCGCCGCACTTCGCACGCGTTCGTCGAAGGAGGCCACCGCTGCCCCTGCCTGCTCGGCCGTCAGCAGGACGCAGCAGTCTGGCATCTTCGCCCCCGTCTCGGCGCGGAGGCGTGCCAGTCGTAGCGGCGCGTCGCCCGGCAGAGGTAGGACCCGCACCCCCAGAGCCTGGATGTCGGACAGCACCGCCTCATCCCGGCCGTTGCGTGCCGGACGGACGAGCACCTCGGCGAGGTTGATGGGACCGATCACGATCTCATCACCTATGTGCGACGTGAACATCAGGGCTGCGGCCTCGTGGTGTGCATCCGCGGCATCGAGAAGGGCGATCAACACCCCGGCGTCGACGACGATCATTCGGGCCATTCCTCACGCAACTCGGCCAGGTAGCCCGGTTCATACATCCCCGTGTAGGCGCCTCGCACGCGCGCCAGGACGGCCAGCCGGTCCGACTGCTCGCTCGCCGCCTCCGCCTCGATGCTGCGCCGTCCCTCCTCGATGAGGTGCCTGAGCAGCCGGTTGGGTTCACCACGATCCTCGGGCCACCGACGGGCTGCAGCTTCAAGCGCCGCGGAAACCTCGCTGGTCTCGGTCAGCGCATGGCGGGGCTTGGTGGTCGGCATACCGCAAGTGTAACACCGAGGCAGTCAGTGTCACACCGGGTCGACCACGGCAGGCTCACCCGAACAGCTCGCCCAGATCAGGGACGGCTACCGTTGGAGCCACCGAACCCCCCGACGCACCGGCGGATGCGGGTGCCTGAACACCGGGCGACAGAGTCGACTCCATCGCCTTGAGCACCTTGTCAGTGAGGAACCGGCTCGGCTTTGCCAACACGTGCCGCGAGTGGAGGCTCGTGGGATGCACCGGCAGCCGCATGGGCGAGTAGATGGTCAACCGGTCACGCGCCCTGGTGGTGGCTACGTAGAAGAGCCGCTGCTCCTCGGCCAAACCCTCTGCGGTGGATAGCGCCATGTCGGACGGCAGGGCGCCGTCGGATGCCCTGAGCAGATGCACCGAGCGCCATTCGAGTCCCTTGGCCGCGTGGATCGTCGACAGGGTCAGGTGGTCCTCGTCGAGGTGTGGCTTCTTCGCCCAATCCCCCGACACCGACGTCGGGTCGATCGTGGCCTCCGCGATGAAGGAGCGGAGATCCCGTTGCCCGGCGGCGGCCCGGGCGACACCGTCGACGTCGGCGGCGCGCCTCGGCCAGTCGACGTAGTGCTGCCGCAGCAACGGCTCGACCGCCTTCAGACAGGCCTCCACCTGTACCGCCGGGATCCGGGTGGCAGCGGCGGCGCGGATCAGGTCGAGGGTGTTGGCGAGCGCGGTTCTGGCCTTCGGTGGGGCTTCTGCGACGATGTCGCCATGGTCGGTGCCCTCCACCAGGCGGGCCGCGAGCACGCGTGCCGAAACCTTGCCGAGCGCGCGGTGGCGCGTCAGGAGGCGATACCAGGAGATCTCGTCGATCGGGTTGAGGCTCACACGGAAGGCCGCGATGAGGTCGCGGACGTGGGCGGTCTCGAGGTAGCCGATCCCGCCGTACTTGTGGAAGGGGACGCCTCGCACCCGGAGCTCGATCTCCAACTGGTTGCTGTGCGTGCCGGTTCGGAAGAGGACGGCCTGGTCACGCAGATCCATGCCGTCCTGGTGGGCGGCCAGCACCGCGTCGGCGACCTGCCGGGCCTCGTCGTCGGCGTTGGCGCACTGCACGTGGACCGGCAGCGGTCCGCAGGGGCCGCGGTCGGCGACCAGGTCGAGCCGGAGCTCACCGGGCCGCACCACATTGGCCAGGTCGAGGATCTGCTGGCTCGAGCGGAAGTTGCGGGTCAGCCGCACCAGCGTCGAGCCACCGAGGTCCTCGTGTAGCCGCAACAGGTGTTCCGCGGTGGCGCCGCGGAAGCCGTAGACGGCCTGGGCGTCATCGCCGACGACCGTGAGCCCGGAACCGTCCGGGCGGAGCAGCCTGACGATGTCGACCTGGATCTGGTTGACGTCCTGGTACTCGTCGACGAGCACCCAGTTCCACCGCGCACGCAGCCGGTCGCCGACCAACGGGTCGGCCAGGAGTGCCCGCCAGTAGATCAGGAGGTCGTCGAAGTCGAGCAGCCCCCGGTCGCGCTTGCGGGTGACATAGGCCTTCAGCAGCTCGTTGATGCGGTCGGCGTGCTCCAGGCACCAGGGGAACTGGTCGGCCATCACCTTGCGCGTGGGGACGCCGGTGTTGACCGCGCGGGAGCAGATGTCGGCGAGCGTCTGGGACGTAGGCAACCGTTGCTGCGTGCCTGTCAGGCCGTGCTCCTCTCGGAGGAGGTCAAGCAGGTCGGTGACGTCGCCCGGATCGAGGACGGTGACGTCCTCCAGCCCGAGGTGCTGCGAGTACTCGGCGACGATCCGGTGAGCCACCGCGTGGAAGGTGCCGCTCCACATCCGCTGCGTCACGGCGGGGTTCGCGCACAGGGCGGCGGCCCGGCTCGTCATGGCTGCGGCGGCCCGCCTGGTGAAGGTCAACAGCAGGATCTCTTCCGGGGCGACGCCCGAATCGATCAGCCGCGCCACCCGGGCGGTGAGGGTGCGGGTCTTGCCCGTGCCTGCGCCGGCCGCGATGACCAGCGGCCCTGCGTCGTGGTCGACCGCCTCCCGCTGAGCGTCGTCAAGGTCCGCGGTCACTGTGTCGAGCATGCGTTCGATATTACATGAAGGTGCCGACATCGCATTGGAGCCGCGAGCCGCCTTCGACCAGAAGCGAAGAGGCCCCGGACCACCAGGTCCGGGGCCTCTCGGCGGATCAGAGGATCACTTGTCGTCCTCGTCCTCGCGCTTGTCCACCACGAGGGTCTCGGTGGTGAGCAGCAGCGAGGCGATCGAGGCGGCATTGGCGAGCGCCGAACGGGTCACCTTGACGGGGTCGATGACACCGTTCTCGATGAGGTTCTGGTACTCGTCGGTCCGGGCGTTGTAGCCGAAACCGACCTCCAGCTCGGCGACCTTCGTCGTGATGACGTAGCCCGCCTGGCCGCCGTTCTCGGCGATCCAGCGCAGAGGCTCGACCAGCGACTTGGCGACGACCTGCACACCGGCGGCTTCGTCACCGGTGAGGCCGAGGTTGTCCTTCAGGACGGCACCGGCATGGATTAGGGCCGAGCCGCCACCGGCGACGATGCCCTCCTCGATCGCGGCGCGCGTCGCGGAGACTGCGTCTTCGATGCGGTGCTTCTTCTCCTTCAGCTCCACCTCGGTGGCGGCGCCGACCTTGATGACGCAGACGCCGCCGGCCAGCTTCGCGACCCGCTCCTGGAGCTTCTCGCGGTCCCAGTCGGAGTCGGTGCGCTCGATCTCGGCGCGAAGCTGCGCGACGCGGCCGTGCACCTCAGAGGACTCGCCCGCACCGTCGACGATGGTGGTGTTGTCCTTGGTGACGACGATGCGACGGGCGCGACCGAGTACCTCGAGGCCGACCTGGTCGAGCTTGAGGCCGACCTCGGGAGCGACGACCTGGCCACCGGTGAGGATGGCGATGTCTTCCAGCATGGCCTTGCGGCGGTCACCGAACGCGGGAGCCTTGACGGCGACCGAGGTGAAGGTGCCGCGGATCTTGTTGACCACGAGCGTCGAGAGGGCCTCGCCGTCGACGTCCTCGGCCACGATGAACAACGTGCCCTTGGCCGCGATGACCTTCTCCAGCAGCGGGAGAAGCTCGTTCATCGACGAGATCTTGCCGCTGTGGATCAGGATGTACGGGTCTTCGAGGACGGCTTCCATGCGGTCGGCGTCGGTGACGAAGTAGGGGCTGAGGTAGCCCTTGTCGAACTGCATGCCCTCGGTGAACTCGAGTTCGGTGCCGAAGGTGTTGGACTCGTCGACGGTGATGACGCCGTCCTTGCCGACCTTGTCGAAGGCCTCGGCGATCAGGTCGCCGATCTGCTCGTCGCGCGAGGAGATGGTGGCGACGGA
The DNA here is from genome assembly GCF_900141915.1 of Tessaracoccus bendigoensis DSM 12906. Taxonomy (GTDB): domain Bacteria; phylum Actinomycetota; class Actinomycetes; order Propionibacteriales; family Propionibacteriaceae; genus Arachnia; species Arachnia bendigoensis. The sequence goes on from NZ_FQZG01000021.1 coordinate 29,352, forward strand.
CGCCATGTCGGCGGTGGTGTCGACGGGGCGGGCGATTTCGAGCAGCTTGGCCTCGACGGCCTGGACGGCCTGGTCGATGCCACGCTTGAGGCCGATCGGGTTGGCACCGGCGGCCACGGCACGAAGACCCGTGTGGACCATGGCCTGGGCCAGCACGGTTGCGGTGGTGGTGCCGTCACCGGCGACATCGTTGGTCTTGGTGGCGACCTCCTTGGCCAACTGGGCGCCGAGATCCTCGTAAGGATCCTCCAGGTCGACCTCCTTGGCGACGGTGACGCCGTCGTTGGTGATGGTCGGCGCGCCCCACTTCTGGTCGAGGACGACGTAGCGACCCTTGGGGCCGAGCGTCACCTTGACGGTGTTGGCGAGGGCGTCGACACCGCGCTCAAGCGCGCGGCGGGCTTCCTCGTCGAATGCGAGAATCTTAGGCATTGAGGGTCCTTACTTGCTGACGACGGCGAGGATGTCGCGGGCGTTCAGCAGGAGGTACTCCTGGCCGTCGTACTTGACCTCGGTGCCGCCGTACTTCGAGAAGATGACGACGTCTCCCTCGGCGACGTCGAGCGGGACGCGGTTGCCCTTGTCGTCGATGCGGCCGGGGCCGGTGGCGATGACCTTGCCCTCCTGGGGCTTCTCCTTGGCGGTGTCAGGAATGACGAGGCCGGAGGCGGTGGTCTGAACGGCCTCGAGGGGCTGAATGAGGATACGGTCCTCGAGCGGCTTGATCGTGGTTGCCACGTCAAACACCTTTCTTTCAAGTTCCGGTTACCCGGTTCCAATTCGTTTTCGGGTGGTTGGGCGTCGTCGCGGGTGCCGCCCAGCCGGTTAGCACCCGAGGTGGTCGAGTGCCAATGCCCTAAACTTATCGCGCTGTTAGCACTCAATCAAGCCGAGTGCCAACGGATCTGCGCGAGGTCGAACCCTGCACCGCCGACGCTCCGCCCAAGGTCACAGCAACTCGACGCTGCCCGTGCTGCCGTCCAGCCGGATGCGGCGTCCGGTCGCGATCCTGCCGGTCGCGCCAACCACGCCGACCACGGCGGGCAACCCGTACTCGCGTGCCACGACCGAGCCGTGCGTCATCAGCCCGCCGACCTCGGTGATGAGGCCTACCGCCGTCAGGAACAGTGGTGTCCATGCGGGGTCGGTCCCCCGGCAGACGAGGATCTCGCCTGGCAGCAAGCCGGAGTTGTCCGGGTGGTCGACGACCCGCGCGATCCCCTCCACCACCCCTGGGGAGACGCCCATTCCGACCAGGTCGGTACCGGCATGACCCTCGTAGCGGGCGCGGCCGTCACCCATGACCATGATCGGGAGTCGGACGCGGCGCTGCTCGCGCTCCCTCACCGCGGCCCGCTGGCGCACCTCGTCGACCCGAGGTGGCCCTTCGAAGGCGCCCCGGAGTTCGTCGAGGTGCAGTAGGAAGATCTCCTCTGCCGCCTGGATGATGCCCTGCCCGGCAAGGTCGACGCCGCTTGCCAGGAGCGCCTCCCGGCAGAGCCCCAGTCCCCTGACCAGGACGAACTTCGGCGTCTCCCTGGCACCGAAGAGCTGACGCACCCGCCCGCCCAGGAACCGCACCTGCCAGGCGTGCAGCGGGCCGACCGCCAGGGCGAGTCGATCAAGGTCGGCCTCGGCACTGCGCCTCGACCTCTCGTACACGACGTCAGGTCCGGCCTCGGCAGGGAGTTCCAGATACCCGACGACGCTCTTCAGCAGGCCCTCCGGCCGGTCCCTCCAACGCGGTACGCCGAGGTCGATCTCACCGACACCGCGCATGCCGTAGCGGCTCAGGAAGGCGTCCAGGGCCCGCTGCGCGGCCGTCGGCAGCCGCCCCTCCCGGCAGAGGTCGGCCAACGCAGCCGGGGTCTCCGCGGCGAAGGCGCGAGCCGATTCCAGGTCCGACTTCACGACCGCGGCGACCTTCCAGAGCGCCAGATCCATCTCGGTGGTCACATTGCCAGGCAGCGCCCGGAACGCTCCGAGCGCCACCTGGTCCGGGTCTGCCAGACCCGAGCGTCGGGCCAATGCCCGGACCCTCAAGGTGCCGAGTGCTCCGAAGGCCATCACCGGGGCGAAGAGCGGGAGCAGCGTCGGGAGCGCGGCCCGAGCAAACGCCTCGAGCGCGGCGACCCGGCCGCGCAGGCGGCCCTCCCGATCGGGTAAGTTCGCGGCGCGCAGGAGGTCGTGGTCCAGGCTGGCGAGCAGCACCTCTCCGGCCTCATCGATTCGACGGCGCAACGCCTGCGGCCGTCTGGCGGCCAGAACCAGGTTGGGGGTCGCCCGCCGGGCGAAACCCCCGACCCGGCGCAGGAAGCTTGCTTTGCCACGCGATCTGGGGGGCGTCTCCCCTTCACCGCCCAACTCCGCCAGGGCAGCGGCGGCGTTGGGGTCACCGGCCTTCAGAAGGGTCGGGGCCAGCCGCCGCCCGACACGGGTGCGTAGCACGCCGTCGAGTCGGATCCACAACCGCTCCGCCGCGGGCTTGACGTAGGCATTTCGACGGAAGTCGCCCGATCCGCCGAACAACGTGCCCGCACCGCTCACGATCGACCTCAGAGCGTCCTGCCCGAGTGGGGTCAGCGGCTCCAACATGCCTTGGAAGGCGCCGAAGTTGAACCAGATCGCCGTCGAGGGGCCGTCTGGCAACGGGAACAGGCTGGTGACTGGGCGTGCCTGAACCACTTGCAGCACGTCGCCGACCCTGGTCCATTCGATGTCTTGCGGTGCGCCCATGGCGGCCTCGACCCGTCGGCCGAGGGCGGCCAGCTCCAATGCCTGCGGCCGGGTCAGCGCCGCCCGCTCCCCCTGCACCTGCCACTTCGTGACCACACCTCGGCCATCGACCTCGAAGTGGTCGGGGATCACCTGCCCGGAAACGAGTTGCTCGCCGAGGCCAAGGACCGCGTCGATGACGGTGGTGTCGCGGCGCCCGCTCAACGGGTCGACCGTGAACAGCACGCCGGAGGCCTCGGCCGGCACCATCTCCTGGACGACGACCGCGAGGCGCACCGTGCCGGGGTCGACGCTGTGGCTCTGCCGGTAGGTGATGGCACGCGCGGTCCAGAGGCTCGACCAACACTCGACGATGGCGCCGAGCACCGCGTCGACCCCGCACACGTCGAGGAAGGTGTCCTGCTGCCCGGCGAAGGACGCGTCGACCAGGTCCTCAGCGGTCGCGGAGCTTCGGACGGCGACCGGCCCCTCCACCAGCGGGCCGACGGCGGCGATCAGGCGTGCCCTCTGTTCCTCGGAGATCGGTTGCCGGAACGCTGCCCTGATGCGGAGCGAGGCCGGCTCGGCGCCTTCCTTGAGCGCGGCCGCGATCTCGCTTTCCAGGTGATGCTCGGCGACGAACTCGGCGTAGTCGGAGGTCCCCAGCACCGCGAACGGCGGCACGGGAAACCCTGCCTCCCGGAGCCTGATGAGGTTGGCGCCCTTCCCGCCGAAAAGGGCGGTATTGCTGCACATGGCCCAACGATATATCCGCGTGGCGGCCAAGGCTCTATTCCCCCGGACCGCTTGTGGAGCGCCGTCGCGCCGGACGGGGGATTTTCGGGTCTGGCCAGCCGGGACGTGCCGTCTGATAGCCTCGTGCCCGACTTCACCACCCGGGGGAATCTGGTTCGACTCCAGAGCTGACCCGCAACCGTGACGGCCCACCAGGGCCAAAGCCGGAACACCCGCCGTGAAGCTGATGACACACCCGTCGAGGTCTGCGGGGACGCCGGAGTTGCGCCGCGCCGACCTCAAAACAGAGAGGTCCCTCGTGGTCCACCCAAGAAAACCCCTCGTAGCCCTCGGCTGCGTCGCCGCGCTCACACTGTCCTCGCTCCCACTCTCAGCCACGGCCGACGCCCGCTCCGACAGCGTCGCCGCCGCAGCGCAGTGGATCGCCGACAACACCAGCACGGACAGCCCCGACGCCCTCATCGCCCTCGCCGCAGCCGACACCCAACCGGCGAAACTGGCCGAACTCGCCGCGCTGCTGCCCGCCCCGACAGCCGCCAGCGTCGCCCTGAACGCCAAGCGGATGATCGCCGCCGACGCGGCGAACCTGGACGCCCGCTTCTACGCCCAGGCCGACTGCGAGGCCAACTGGGCAACGCAACTGCGCGCCGACGCGGATGCCGACAAGCTGACCACCTACTGGGCACCCCACCTGGTCGCCATCGCCCTCGCCAGGATGGGTGAGCCAGTCCCCGCCAACGCGCTGAACCGGCTCCTCAACTCCCAATCGGCGGAGGGCGCCTGGGGCTACGGCACAGGCGCCGGCTTCACGGCCCAGCCCGACGACACGGGCATGGCCATCTCGGCGCTCAACCTGATCGGCGACTCTCCGGTCGAGTCGGCAGAGACCCGGGCCACCGCCAAGGCAGCCATGGAACGGGGCATCGCCTGGACCGCACGCGACGATGTGCGCCGGACGCAGGACGGTAACTACTTCTGGATGACCTACTCACCGGCCAACTCCACCGGCCTGGTGGCCAGCGCGCTGGCGGAAGCCGGCACGAACGTCGAATCGCCACAGGCCTTCATGTTGGCCCAGCAGGCCCTGATCGGCACCGGCGCCTGGGGCAGCACGCTCAACGCCACCAGGTCCAACGCCATGGCCACCACGCAGGGGATCCTCGCGGTGGCCGGTAAGGGCTACGGGAAGGCCGACGCCAGCGGGGGCCCGGCGCTGACCTGCGCACAGCCGCCATCGGTGACCGCGCAGCCCGGCTCAGTCTCTGAGCCCATCGGCGACACCGCAATCCTCACCTCCGCGGTTGCGGGCGCCGACTCGTTCCAGTGGCAGCGGTTCACCGACGGAGAATGGGTCGACGTCGAAGGCGCCACCGCGGCCACCCTGGCTGTCACCGTCACGGAGGAGACCACCGGGGAGTACCGGTTGACTAGCACCAACGCCGCAGGCAGTTCCTTCTCCCACGTCGCGGAGGTCCGCGTCGGACAGCCGAAGCCGACGCCCACGCCGACCCCGACGCCCACCCCCACGCCGACACCGACACCGACACCGACCACCCCTGCCCCCACTCCCACCAGGACGCCCAGCCCGACCGCCACACCGACCCAGCCAGGTGTGGTCGACGTCTACACCACACCGGGCATTCACAACGTCAATGGTCGACGCTGGTCCACCACCTGTGAGAAGTACTCGCAGACCACGCGGTGCCGCACCGACATCTGGGCCACCACCGTTGCCTTGAAGAGCGGGCGCTACGTCCAGACCAACGGCTGGGCGTTCAACAACCAGACCTACCTGCCCTCCCCGCGCAAGCTGTGGAAGGACAACCCGCTCGGCAACGCGGGCACCTGGACCAGCGCTGAGGGGCGCCGGTGGTCGACGCAGTGCGACAACGACCTGACCGGCCGCAACGGCTGCCGCAACTTCATCTGGGCCACCACCGTCGGGGCCCAGCGCCAGGCCGACGGGTCCTGGAAGTTCGTGACCAGCAACGGCTGGCTGTTCAACGGCATCGTCCGCTTCAGCTGACCAGCCGAACCGACGCCCGCCGCCCGACCGAGCGGCGGGCGTCGTCGTCTGCGTAGCCGATTGAGCCCCTCCAATCAAGGGAGAGCCCATCGCTGGGCAGCGCGGCGACCAGTCGCGGTCAGCGGGCATCATTTTGTCCATGTCGGACTTCTTTTCCACCGTGAATCAGTTGGTGGCCTCGCACGCCATGGTGGTGGACCGGCCGAAGGGGACCCGGCATCCCCGCTTCACCGACGCCGAATACCCGATCGACTACGGCTATCTCGACGGCACCACGGGGGGCGACGGCTCCGGCATCGACGTCTTCCGCGGGTCGGCATCGCTGCGCGGGGTGGCCGCGGTGGCCGCGACGGTCGACCTCCACAAGCGCGACGGCGAGCTGAAGATCCTCCTCGACTGCACAGAAGAAGAGGTGGATGTGGTCGTCTCGTTCCTGCGCGACGAGTTGCGGCTGGCGACGACACTGCTCCGCCCCTGATTAGTGGGTACTCTTGGCCTCGTTGGCCAGAGGGAAGTCCGGTGAGATTCCGGCGCTGACCCGCAACCGTGAGGCGTGAGCCGAGCCGGGAACCTCAACCAGCAGTTTCGAGAAACACTGGCGTCGCGGACTGCGCTGTGGTGCGGGCAGCCGTCGCACCCTGCATTCCGCAGGGGGGAGAGCAGGGTGAGGAAGCCACCGGCCGTCGCAGTCACCTGCGCACTTCTGGCCGTGCTCGCCACGACGACGCTCCCCGCCTCAGGCGATGATGGGCCCCGTACCGGGTGGTGCCATGAGGGCGAGGGCCTGACCGTGGTGCTCGACTGGACCGCGGCCGTCGACCCCACCCCCATCATCGACTCCCCCGACGGCAATTCCATCCTCGTGCGTTGCATCCCGCTGTCCGGCGACGGCGAAACCCTGCCGGTGGACGTGCCGGGAAACGAGATTGCGTCGATCCTCAACTCGGCCGGCATCGAGGCGACGGGGGCCTCGATCGTCGACACGATCAACGGCATCCAGGGCTTCGGAATGGGCGGCGATGACCCCTGGTGGGTGACCACCGACGGCGACGCCACGACCGGGTTGTGGGGCAGCAGTTGGATGGTCCAGCCGCCCTACATCGACAAGGCGTTCGGGGTGACCTATTTCTTCCCCGAGTCCGACCCGGAGCTGACGAAGCCGAGAACCAACCCCGAGCTCCTTCCACCGGTGACCCCGTCCCCGAGCCAGTCGCCGACCCCCTCCACCCCGCCGAGCAGTTCGGCCCCGCCGAACCCATCAGCCAGCGCGACGGCTCCGGGGTCGCCCTCCGCCGCACCGAGCGGTCCCTCGACCTCGGGCCCGCCTCGGCCCACGTCCGAACCGACCTCGGTACCGACCACCGCAGGACCTCCTCCTGCCACCCGTACCACCTCGCCGAGGCGGACTCCGGCCAGGGCCTCGTCGCCCAGCCAGACCCAGGCCAGGGCCTCGTCGCCCAGCCAGACCCAGGCCAGGGCCTCGTCACCCAGCCAGACCCAGGCCAGGGCCTCGTCGCCCAGCCAGGCCCCCACACCCGACCCGGCCACGGCCACGCCTCCACCTGTATCCGCCGCGCCTTCCCCCCAGCCCCCGACGCCCGATCCCTCACCGGTCTGGGGGCAGGAGAACGCCGCGCGCACACGCGCGCAGGATCAGTCGGGGGCCGCGGTGCCCGGATGGTCGCCCCTGGCGACCATCGCCGCCTTGGCGATGCTCGCCGTCGGAGGCGTGGGCTTCACTGTGAGGGGCCTGCGTCCTCCCGCCCCCGCCGGAATTGAGGACGAATGAGGCTCCGACTCACCGCCCTCCTTGCGGCCATCCTCCTGCTCTGTCCTGCAATGCTTGCCGCCGCGGCCCCGCCGGAGCAGGTCTCCGCTTTGTGTGACAACGCCCCCGACGGGTGCGCGGTCCGTTCCGACTCCTGGATGCGGGAAGGCGCGACCTTCCCGGTCACCGTCAAAGGCAACCCGGGCGCACGGGTCCAGGTGGTGCTGTACGCGGCGACCATGGAGGGCTCCCAGGTGACGGCGCTCACGCCCATCGGGCTGAGCGATGATGTGTTCGTCGGCTCGGCTGGCAGCGTCAGCACCAGTCTCGGGGTCCCTCCCGTCGACGACGACCTGGCCGGCGGCTGGGCCCTGATCAGCCTCGACGGCGTGACGCTTGCCACCCTGCCAGACGCTGTCGGCGGCTGGGTTCCCTTCGGTAGCCGAATCCCCACGCTGCTCGGTGACGGCTACGGGGACCAGAAGCCCGTCGGGAGGACGCTTGAGTTGGCGATCATGGGGACCATCCCGGGATCGAAGTTCGCCGTGGACTATCTGGACGACGCGGGCGCCTGGCACGATGCCACCGCCGCCGACGACGCCAACGAACCTGCCAGGCGCCCGGACGAGGCCGCCATCGTGCGCTACGTCATCCCCCGGGGGCTCAGTGCCGAGCCGTACACGTTCCGGCTACGCAACCTGACGTCGGGCACGGCGGAGATCACGTGGGAGGCCATCCCCAGCGCCACCGGGCAGGAGCAGGCGCGCACGGCCTGGATCGAGCCGGCCCCGCCCGGCAAGCAGGTCGGCGGGGCGGTCACGGTTTCCCCACGCCCCAGCACCGCGGTGAAAGCCGTCGCCGGAGCCATCGGCGGGGCGGCCCTCCTGACCGTGGTGCTCGGCGTTCCGGCCGCACGACGGAGGGGGCGACTCGATGACTGAGACCCAGGCCGCGCGACGCGCGGAGCCCACCGTCCAGCACATCGTCTCAGGCAACGCCGCGGGGTGGGCCGCTCTGCTGGCCGGGCTCGGTTCGCTCCTGCTCGCGACCAACAACCCGGTGGTGGTCGCTGCGGCCGCCCTCGGGGTGGCGGTCACCGGCCAACTTGTCGGCGGGCCACGACGCCACGTCCACCGGGAGTTCTTGTCGATCGCCACGTTGGTCGCGCTCTTCCGAATCTGCCTCGCGCTCGTGCTATCCGGCGAGCAGGGAGGCCTCGTCCTGCTGGATCGGCCGAGCTGGCAACCGGCCCCGGGCGTCTCGTTGGGCGGGCCCCTCACGACCGACGCCCTGATCGTCGGCCTCACCGCGGGAGCACGGGTCTTCGCTTTCATCGGGCTGATCGGCGTCGGCTACCAGGCGGTGGCCGCGTCCCGGTGGACGACGCTGGCGCGCTCATTCCTGGGGCGGGGTGCAACGATCGTGGCGCCTTGGTGTCACCTCGGCGAATCCCTTGAGGCCGCCTGGCTCCGGGCCGGGATCCAGCGGGGCCAGGGCTCACGTTCGACTCCCGCCGAGCGTTGGGCGGGGGCGATCCGTGGCGCGGCGCTGGTCGACCGGGACGAGGGCCCGGCCCCGTTCGCGGTGCTGCGCGGCGCTACGCTCACCTGCCTGCTCGCCCTACCCGTCGTGATGCTCACCGATGTGCTCCCCGGCTGGCTGACCAGCGGGTTGTCTGCATTCGACCTAGCGGTTCTGGCCTGCCTGCCGCTGCTGGTGGCCGCCCAGGCCAAGGCACCTGGCCAGTGGTCGACGACCTTGATCGGCTTCGCTCTGCTGGCCGTCGTGTCGGCGAGGGCATGGGTTCCGGGGATCGGCCTCACGTGGTCACCGGCCGACGGCTGGGGCGAGGTGCCCTATGTCTGGGTGGTGGCCACGCTGGTCCTGCCCGTCGCTGCCGTGCTCGAACCGCGGGGGATGGCCGATGCTTGAGTTGCGCAATCCGTCGGTGTGGCTGCCGCGGCGTGGGGTGGCTCACCGGCACCCCGGTTTCCGATCCGAGGCCGGCACCGTCACCGCACTGGTCGGGCCGTCGGGTACCGGAACGACCTCCCTCCTCCGTCTGATCAACCGTTGCCTGCCTCCGGGGGCACGCACGACTGGGGACGTGCTGCTGGATGGGCGCAGCCTGCTGACGGGCAACCTCGACGAGGTGTTGGCCAGGCAACTCTATGTGGCGCAGTTCCCCGAAGACCCCCGGAGCGTCGCGGAGGTGCTTGCGGCTCACCGCGTGTCGGCGGTCGGGTACGGGCTCGACGACCACGTCGACTGGCCGGTCTCGTCCCTGCCCCCCGATCTGGCCGGGCAACTGGGCGTGGCGGTCCTGGAACACGGTCCAAGTCGACCCATCGTCCTGGCCGACCAGCCCGCCGGGGCCTTGTCGGCCAAATGGCGGGAACGTCTCGGGAGGGCGCTTCGCGACCGCGCCCGGCTCGGCGCGCACGTGCTCTGGGCCGAGCACCGACTCGACTGCGTGTGGGAGTTCGCCGACGCCATCGTCGAGCCCGACACCGCATCCGTCACCGTCGCCGGCTGGAGGCCGGGAAGCGTGCGTGAGCCGACGCTGGCCACCCTCTCCAGGCTGGCCCGGGTCGCTCCCCCGGCCCCACGGACACCGGAAAGCCTGATCGGGGCACTCCCCCACATCGAAAGAGTCACCCCGATCGGCCAGCCACGGTTCAGCGGGCAGGGTCGCCGGGTGACGCTGCAGATGCTGGGGCTCGAGAGCGACGGCGGGCTGGACATCCGCCCCGGGGAGAGCGTCGGGGTGGTCAACCTGGCAGGCAGGTCCGAGCCGGTGGCCCGACGGCTGACGCAGGCCTTGAAAGGGGTGCGGGTGCCCAGCCTGCTGCCGTCGGAGTTGACGCCCGAGTCGCTCTGCCTGCAATGGGACCGTGCTCATCGCACCGACACGAGGTCGAGGCTCAGCCAGGTCGACGGGATCCGCCCGCGCAGCCCCATCGCGACCCACAGCGACGGTGAGGTGGCCGCACTCCGGCTTCTCCTCGCCCACGACACGACGCTCCCGCTCTGGTTGCCCCATCCCCAACTCGGCCTCGACCAGGCCGGGCAGATCCGTGCCCAGGGCGAGCTGGCCCGCGGCTCGTCGGGCATCCGGATCGTCACGACGCGCGACGTGGAGTTCCTCGTCCGCTCCTGCCACCGCATCCTGATCGTCGACGGCGCCCGCCTCGTGTCCTTCGGCTCGCCAAGGGCCGTCCTGCCCCACCTGCCGGAACGTCCGCTCGTCTCGCGCGCCTTCCCCGGGTTGTCGGCCATCCGGCTGGGCGACGTCATCGAAGCCCTGGCGGTGGCGCGGTGACCGGCTGGCTGGTGACGCTCCTCACCGCCGCACTCACCCTGGTGTGGTTGGGCTGGCCGGTGTGGTCTTCGGGAACCGTCGCGGACCGGGCCACGGCCTCGGCGGAGGCCCCGTGGCTGCTCGGCGCGCAGGTCTGCCTGCTCATCCTCCTCGGCTACACCTTGTGGCTGAAGGCCGGGCGGACGCTTAGCCCCTACGCCCCGGTGCCGCTGCTCGTCGCCTGCGCCGTCACGTCGTCGGCCTTCCTGCATCCCGGGGCCAGCGGTGTTGAGTTTGCCTTCGTCTTCCCGTTGGTCGCGGGAGCGCTGCTCGGTGGCCCCACCGGCTTCCTGACCGGCTCTGCCGCCGCGCTCATCTCGGCCGCTGCGGGTGGCACCATCGCGCCGCAGCTGGTCGGGCAGGTCCTCGTCTGGGGGTTGTGGGGCCTGGCCGGGGCTGCCGTGCGCCCACTGTCGACGCGAACCGCCTGGCTGCTCGGGGCCCTGCTCTGCCTCCCCCTGGGGGTGCTGAGCGGCCTGCTGCTGAACCTGACCGGGTGGGCCGGTGAGACAGGCGCCGACGTCGGCGCGTTCGTCTCCGGCGCGCCCCCGCTCGACGCGCTCACCCGGCTCCTCCAGTACTCGTGGGCAACCTCGTTCGGCTACGACCTCACCCGCGGCATCAGTTCCGCGGTGGTCTTCTCCATCGTGGGAGGGCCAATGCTCTGGTGGTTGCGGCAGGGGTTCGACACCAGGCATCTTCCCGGCGAGGTCGCCGTCACACCGGCGCGGCGGATCTCGCCGCGAACCATGCAGCGCCGCACAGACTCGGCCTCGATCACCGACCTATGGATCCCGAAACAAGGAGACCCGGATGACTGAAAACCCCGTCCTCGGCCCAGCCGACCTCGAATGGGCAGAGGTAACGCTCGGCGCGCTCGCCACGCGCTTCTCCTCGGTCGTCGTCGGGCAGGAACGGCTGCTCAGGTCGCTGCTGACCACCGTGCTCAGCTCTGGGCATGTGCTGCTCGAATCGGTACCAGGCCTTGCCAAAACCCTCGCCGCGAGCACATTGGCGAGTTCGTTTTCCGCCTCGTTCGCGCGCGTCCAGTGCACGCCCGACCTGCTGCCGAGCGACATCATCGGAAGCCAGATCTTCGATCCGTCGACCAAGGGATTCGTCACAGAACTCGGCCCGGTTCACGCGAACTTCATCCTGCTCGATGAGATCAACCGGTCCAGCGCCAAGACCCAGTCGGCGATGTTGGAGGCGATGCAGGAGCGGCAGACGACCGTCGGCGGCACCAGCTACCGGCTGCCTGACCCGTTCGTGGTGCTCGCCACCCAGAACCCGATCGAGGAGGAAGGCACCTACGTCCTGCCCCAGGCGCAACTCGACCGTTTCCTGCTGAAGGAGGTCATCGACTACCCCATCCCCAACGATGAGATCGAGGTGCTGCACCGCGTGGAGACCGGCGCGATCACCGACCCCGGCCCCGCGGTGTGCGGAACGGACGACCTGCTCAAGCTGCAGAGGCTGGCCGCGGCCGTGCGGGTCGCCGACCCGATCAAGCGCTACATCGTCGAGATCGTCAACGTTACCCGCCGTCCGGGGGACTTCCTGGACAGTGGACAGGCCCGCTGGATCGAGCATGGCTCGAGCCCGCGCGGCGCGATCGCGTTCCTGCTGGCGGCGAAGGCCTCGGCGCTCCTCGACGGCCGCGACCACGTCATCCCGGACGACGTGACCGGGATGCGTCACCCTGTGCTTCGGCACCGGCTGCTGCTCTCGTTCGAGGCGCTCGCGGAGCGGGTCGCGCCGGAGTCCCTCATCGACGATGTCTTCGCGGCGGTCCCCACACCGTGACCGCACGCGTCCGCAGGATCAGGCAGGCCGTCGCGTTGGCCGTGCGCCACAAGGTCGCCGGACGGCTCGACGGCGTGCATGCGTCCCTGCACGTCGGCCGCAGCCTCGACTTCTTCGACCTGCGCGAATACGTGCAAGGAGACGATGTCGCCGACATCGACTGGCGCGCCAGCGCACGAAGCACCACCATGCTCGTCAAACGCCAGGTCGCCGAGCGACATCTGGTGCTGCTGCTGGTGGTCGCCACCGGCCTCGACCTCGCGGGCCTGGCTCCCGGTGGCGCGCGGAAACTCGACGTGGCGCTCGATGCCGCCGCGACCCTCGGGGTGCTGGCCTCCAGTTTCGGCGACTACACGGGCACCCTGTGGTGGCAGGACGGCGCGGTCGCGTCGGGTCGCCCCACGACCAGGCTGGTCGAGCTCGAGCGACAACTCGGCCTGATCGAGGGCGTCGTCTCCCCGGCGGCCGGGCCGACCGACCTCGACCGCCTGCTGGCCACCGCGGCCACCGCGCTTCGACGGCGTGGGCTGGTCGCGGTGATCGCCGACGATGTGGACATCGACCCGCAGAGCGTCGCCCGGATCCGTCGCCTGGCTGCGCAGCACCAGGTGATCTGGATCACCGTGCCAGACATCGACCCGACCGTCGAGGGACTGGAGGGCCCGCTGCTGGATCTCGCCACCGGCTCCCACCTGCCCGGGTGGCTCGACGACGCCGAGCTGCACGCCCAGTTGGCGGCGGAGACCCGGTCGCGCTCGGAGGCGAGGGCAGAGGCGCTCAACCGGCTGGGCGTCATCCACACCGAACTGAACGACCCGGGCTCGGTAACCGCTGACGTGCTGTCGGTGGCAAGGAGGCTGAGGCATGCCGGCTGAGTTGCTCGAACTGCACCCGGCCGTGCCGCAGGCCTGGTGGTGGTGGCTCGTCCTCGCGAGCCTGGTCCTGGTCGGGGCCGGGCTCGCCGTCGTTGGGTTGCTGCGCTGGCGCACGCTGAGCAGGGTCGAGCAGACGCCGGTTGACGACTCGCTCGTGCGGCTCCGCGCCGCCGCCCTCGGCGAGATTGCGGCCGCCGACCAGGGCGACCCGATGGAGCAGGCAAGGCTCATCGGGCGGGCCGTCCGGAGGTTCGCGGGTGTCGCCGTCGACGGTGACGCCGATTACCAGACCACCGCACAGTTGCGCATCGCCGCCGCAAAGGACCCGGACCTGGTTGAGGTGTTCGAGATCTCCGCGACGGTCGACCGGCTCGCCTACCGGAGCGCCACCGAGGCCGAGGTGGCCGCCTTGGCTGAGCGGGCACGGGAGGTGATCCTCGCATGGCGCTGACGCATCCCCTCCTTGGCCTGGCCGTGCTGCTGATCGGCCTCGCCGCCCTCGCGCTCGGCCTCCTACGAGGGCTTCCCCGCCCCGGTGACGGCGCTCCGATCGCGGGGGCCGCGAGGCTACGGGTCCTCCCCCGGTTCCGGACCCTTGCCCGCGGCCAGGCGAGGCTTCTGGCGCTGCAGCTCGCTGGCCTGGCGATCACCACCACCGGCATCGCCTGGCTCCTTGCCCTGCCGGTCCGAACCGATCCGTCGTCTGAGCAACGGAGCAACCGCGACATCGTCTTGTGCCTCGACGTGTCCGGGTCGATGGCACCGGTCGACCGTCAGGTGATCGACGCCTATCTCGATCTGGCCGGAAACCTCAAAGGCGAGCGCATCGGTTTCGTGGTCTTCGACGCTTCGGCAGTCACCCTCTTCCCGCTCACCGACGATGCCGCCTTCATCACCGATCAGTTGGGCCAGGCCCGCGAATTGTTGGACGGCAGCATCGTGCCTGGCACCCAGATCGGGACGGGCACCTCCCTGATCGGCGACGGTCTCGCCTCCTGCGTCAACCGCTTCGATGTGCCCGAGCAGGACCGCTCGCGCACCGTCGTGTTGGCCACCGACAACCAGGTCGCCGGGCAGCCGCTTTTCACGCTCGACCAGGCGATCGCCAAGGCCTCGGAGAGGGGGGTGCTGGTGGCCGGGATCGTGCCGTCCGACAACACGCCGAGTGTGACGGCCGAACTCACCGATGCCCTCCGCCAGACCGGTGGCGACGTGCTGCTGCTGAGCCCGGACATGGCTGTCTCGACGATTGAGGACCGCGTCCTTTCCCAGGAGCGCAAGGCGCTGGAGGGCGTGGCGCTGCCCGGTGCCACCCCATTCGTCTGGCCTGGGGCTTTGGCAATGTTGTTGGGCGCCTCCGGGTGGGGCGTGGCCTGGGCCGTCGGGCGACGCGCGGGAGGTTGGCGATGACCATCGACCCGATCTGGTGGTTGGTCGCCTCCGCGGCCCTGCTGCTCGTCGCCTGGCTGGTCCTCGGCGCCTCGTGGAAGGTGCTCCGGCTCTCGGCCTGGTGGGCGGTGGCGGCCGTGCTTGCACTCACCGGGCTCTCCAGCCTCCAGCCGGGCCGGAGCGCCGAGGAGGATTCCGAAGCACCGGCAGGCCTCGACGTGGTGATCGTGGTCGACCGGACCACCTCGATGGGCGCCGAGGACTATGACGGGAACCGCCCAAGGATGGAGGGGGTCGCCGCCGACCTCGCCGCCCTCGTGTCCGACCTGGGCCCGGCCCGTTTCGCGGTGATCACCAGCGACAACGTGGCCACCGTCGCCGTGCCCTGGACCACCGACGCCAGAGCCGTCGTTTCGCTGGCCTCGACCCTAGGCTGGCGGGAGGAGAGCTTCGGGAACGGCTCCGACATTGCCGACGCCGCCCCCCTCGCCCAGGAGCTGCTCACCGCCTCCGCCTCCGCGCGTCCCGAGGCGCGCAGGCTGTTTCTCTACCTGGGCGACGGCGAACAGACCTCGCCCGATCCACCGGGATCGTTCGCCTCCATCCAGGATCAGCTCTCCGCGGCAATCGTGCTCGGCTACGGCACCGAGGAAGGTGGGCAGATGCGTCAGAGCCCCGACTCAGAGGACCTCGTCACCCGGAACGGAGCGGTGCAGCTTTCACACCTCGACGAAGAGAACCTGCGCACCATCGCCGAGCAGGTCGGCGGCGTCTACGAGCACCGCAGCGCACCTGGCGGCTTCTCCTCCAGTCTGCCGGCCCCGGCCCCTGCGGTGCTCGGCGATTCCGGCGGTGGCGCCTCCCTTGCCTGGGTTCCTGCCGCCGTGGCGCTCGTCCCCGTCTGCCTGGCGACCATCGACGCCGCCCGACGCTACCGCTCCGCCCGAAAGGAGGCCCGACAGTGAGAACTGCCAGACAGGTGGCGGCCCGCCGCTGGCTGGCGGCCACGACCATTCCGGCGCTCCTGCTACTGGTGGCCGCCGCGTGGCTCGGCCTGCAACTCGGAGCCGTCCAGGTCGGCCTAAGGCAGAGCGCGGCCGAGGACCACGCTGCCGCGGCGGAGAGCTTCACTCTCGCCGAGCGCGTTTCCATCGTGGAACGCTGGGTCGCGCCGTTCGACCTGGGCACCGCACAGTACCGGCTGAGGCTTTGGGACGCGGCCGCGGGCAGTTTCGAACGCGCAGCAGAACTCGCCCCGTCGAGTGCCCAGTGCCGCATCCGGCTCAACTGGGCCTGGTCGCTTGAGGCCGCAGCCGATGCCCTCGCCACCGGGGACGATCCGATCGGTTCGGTCGCCCGGCTCCAACAGGCGCAGTTCATCCTCTCGGCCGCCCCGTGCGGCGCAGACGACGCCGCGGCAGGCGATGAAGCCGGTCGGAGCGGCGAGCTTGAGGGGCAGTGGAATCAGACCAGGCAGAGGATCGAGAGCAAGTCGGATTCGACCACCGTTCCCGAGGCACCTGACGAGCAGCAGGAGCAGCGCGACGAAACCGCCCAGCTGAACCAGCGCCAACTCCAGGCACAACAACAGCGCCAGCAGGCTCTCGATGAGCAGACCAGGAGCGATTCCTCCGATGGTGAGAAGAACTGGTGACCAAGCCTTCGATGAGCCAGGTGTTAGGGTGATCGCGTCATTCTCGGGGAATCTGGTGAGAATCCAGCGCTGACCCGCAACCGTGACGGCCCTCTGGCCGGAGCCGGGAACCCGAACTGACCTTGTCCAGTTACTCATCCGTCGTGGACTACGGATGAACCGGGCCTTCAGCCTGGCTCTCACAGTCCCGAGGCAGAAAGGTCCACCCACCCGTGTCTCCGAAACGCATCCTTATACCCCTTGTCACGGCGCTCGCCGTGCTGTTCGGCACGTTCCTCACCGCTGCCCCCGCCAAGGCCGACACCCTCATCTCAGATCAGCAGTCCATCACCCGGGCCGCAACCTGGATCGCGGGCGAGTGGGACGCCGGCCGCTACAGCCGCACCGACGCCGGGCTTCTGGCCGACGGCGTGATGGCGCTCTCGTCGGCGGGTTCCCACCACGGCACCATCGACCAGATGCTCACCACCCTCAGGCAGATCGGCCCCGCCTACGTCACCAGCCAGGGTGGCCAGGGGCTCGCCAAACTTATCCTGACCGCCGACATGGCAGGGGTCGCCGACCCGGCCCACTTCCTCGGCACCGGGCGCGACCTGGCCACCGAACTCATCGCACTCATCGAGGCCCGCAACGTCCCCCAGGCATGGGGCGGCTACCTCTCAGTCATCGCGCTGGCCCGCATCGACCGGCTCGACGAAGTCAGCGCAGCCGGGATGGACTACCTGATGAGCCGGATGTTCGTCAGTGGTGACGGGGGCTTCGGCTGGGCGTCCGGCCAGGCCAAGGGCGATCCCGACTACACGGGCGTCGGGGTCTCGGCCATGCTGCTGCTCACCCGCTCGAACCAGGTCTCATCCACCGTAAAGGTACAGGCGCAGTCCCGGCTCGACGGGGCCAAGGCGTGGGCCGCCAACCCGGCAAACCGTCGCACCGACGCCCAGGGTGACCACTTCTGGATCGCCAGCCCTAACGGGACCGACGGGGCATCGTCAAACTCCACCGGAATCCTCGCCTCCGCGCTCAACGAGGCGGGCGTCAGCACCGAATCTCCGCGACGGGCCATGAAACGGGAACAGGCCGCGACCAGGTCCCAGTCCGCCTGGTCCGCGACACGCATGGGCAGCAAAGACGATCTGCGAGCCACGGTGCAGGCCATCTTCGCCGTCACCGGCACCGGCTATGCGACCGCCAAGCTGCGTCCGGCCGTCAAGGTGACCCGGATCACCCTCCCGGCGACGCTGGCCGTCACTGCGGGCAGGTCGCAAGCGCTCACCGCCACCGTGACCCCCGCCAACGCCACCGACAAGAGCCTGACCTGGGCCACCAGCGACGCCGCCGTCGCCACCGTCAACACCAACGGCACCGTCACCGGCGTGAAAGCAGGGACGGCGACCGTCACCGCCACCGCGGCCGACGGTTCGGGTGTGCGTGCCTCCACCAGGGTCACCGTCGCGAAGGCCGCGGAGCCGTTCGACGTCTACACCACCCCCGGCACGCACAATTACAACGGTCGCCTCTGGCGCACCACGTGTGAGAAGTACTCGGTCACCGAGCGTTGCCGCACCGAAATCCAGGCGACCACCGTCTCGCAGGTAAACGGACGGTTCGTGCAGTCGACCGGCTGGGCCTTCAACAACCTGACCTACAAGGCATCGGCCCGTTCGGCCTGGACCACCAACCCGCTCGGCGGGTATGGCAAGCGGGGTGCGAAGATCAGCTGGACTGCGTCCGACGGCCGCACGTGGCGCACCGAATGCGACACGGCCCTGACCGGAGCCAACGGCTGCCGCAGCTTCGCCACCGCCCGAATCATCGAGTCCTACACCACCTCCAACGGCAGTCGTGCCTTCAGGTGGACGACCAAGGAGATCTTCAACAACATGGTGCGCTTCAACTGATGCACCGGCTCGCGGTGGGCACCGAACCGGTGCCCACCGCTTATTCTTGGCAGGTTCTGTAAAGGAGAATCGGTATGCGCAAAGTGCTCGCCCTCATCACCTTCACCCTCATGGCCTTCGTCGGCCTCGGTGCCGCGCCATCCCAGGCCGACGACGTCGACAACGAGATCGGCACCTGCCTGGCCCAGGGGCAGGTGTGGCTCCTCGTGGTCACCGAAGAGGGCGAGCCCCTCGCCAACCAGTGCGTCGGCAATCCCCCGAGCGGGGAGCAGGCGCTGGCCGACGGTGGAATCAGGATGCAGTTCGGCAAGGGCCGCATGATCTGCTCCATGTCGGATCATCCCGAGACGTGCCCCGCAACCTTCGACGGCTCCTACTGGGCCTACTTCCAGGGTGCGCCCGGGCAGGAGTACACCTACTCGGAGTTGGGACCGCAGGCCTCCAAGCCTGAGGGCGGCGCCATCGAGGCCTGGTGTTTCGCGACCGCCGAGGCCAAGGAGTGCACCCCCCCTCAACTGAACATCGTGCAGGGTGGCCAGCAGGTGGCCCCGCCCACCGGCACGACCGTCACCGACCTTCCAGTCACGCAGAATGCTGCAGTCAGCATTCCAGGCGGGACCCCCTGGGCCCTGATCACCACAGGCGTGGCGGTCGTCCTGGTCGTCACCGCCCTCGTCGTCGTGCAGCGCAGGCGCCGCTCCGCCGGCCCGAAGGCCACGGGCGGCCGCTGAGCCGTGCCCCGTCTGGTTCCGCGCGTCGCCCAGGCCGACCCGGCCGTCCCACACGAGTGGGAACACCGGCCGGTGCGTCAACTCCACCCTTGGGCGTGGTGGGGGTGGGCCATCTGCGCGAGCGCCGCCGTCAGCCTCACCACCAACCCGATCGTGATCGCCCTGATCGCCGCCTCCGTCGTGGTGGTGGTGCTGCTGCGTCGCACCGACGCGCCCTGGGCGCGTTCCCTCAAGGTCTACCTGTTCCTGGCGCTGGTGATCGTGGTGATGAGGCTGTTCTTCCAGATCGTCATCGGAGGAGTACGCACCGGCACCGTGCTTTTCACCCTGCCGTCGGTCGAGTTGCCCGCCTGGGCGGCCGGGATCACTCTGGGTGGCCCAGTCACGCTCGACGGGCTGGCGGTCGCCCTGTTCGACGCCGTCCGGATAGCCGTCATGCTGCTGTGCGTTGGTGCCGCGAACTCGCTGGCCAACCCGCGCACCGCCTTGAAGTCGGTGCCGGCCGCGCTGCGTGACATCTCGACCGCCGTGGTGATCGCGCTGGCCCTGATACCGCAGATGATCGCCTCGATCCACCGCGTGCGGCGCGGGCAACGGTTGCGCGGTGGGCGGCGTCGGGGCCTCAGCGCCCTGCCTGGCACCGTGCTGCCGGTCATCGAGGACGCCGTCGAGGCTTCGTTGCAGCTTGCCACCTCCATGGAGGCACGGGGGTACGGTCGCACCCGCACAACGGGCGAGCAGCGGCGTGGCCGTCGGCAGTTGCTCGGCGCGCTGTTGGCAGTCCTGTTCGGCACCTACGTGCTGCTCGCGGTCCCAGGGACGACACCGGGCTGGTTAGGGTTGAGCACCGCAGCCTGGCTGGCCGTCGTCCTGATCGGGTCTGCGGTGGCGCTCGCGGTCTGGGGGCTTCGCGTCTCGGGTCGACAGCTGGGCGTGACGCGCTACCGCCCCGCACCGTGGGGGTCGCCGGAGAATGTGACCGTCGCATGCGGCGGAGTCGCACTCCTGGTCATCTTGTGGCTGATCTCCAGCCTCGGGGTTCCCGGTGAGATGAACTCGATGCAGACGCCAGTGCGCTGGCCGACGCTCCCCCCGCTCGCCGTCGTCGCCGCACTCGCGCTGGTCGTCCCCGGCTTCACCACCCCAGCCCCCAGGAAGTCGCCATGATCGAGTTCGACCACGTGTCCATCACCCAGCCCGAGGCAACCAGCCCGGTGCTCTCCGACGTGACCGGCACCATCCGGGAGTCGGACCTCTGCGTCGTCGTCGGCCGCACGGGCACGGGAAAGTCGACGCTGCTCGGCTGCATCAACGCTCTGGTCCCGATGACCACGGGCGCCACGATGGCCGGTCGGGTGCGGATCGGCGGCGTGGACGTCACCGGCCGTCGCCCCCGGGAACTGGCCGACCTGGTCGGCTACGTCGGCCAGAACCCGCTCTCAGGTTTCTGCACCGACGTCGTCGAAGATGAGGTCGCCTACGGGATGGAGCAACTGGGCCTCGATCCCGTCACCATGCGCAAGAGGGTCGAGGAGACGCTCGATCTGATGGGCATCGCCGATCTGCGTCGCCGCGCACTCGTCGAGTTGTCCGGTGGGCAGCAGCAGCGGGTCGCGATCGCCGCGGTGCTGGCAGCCCAACCTCGGGTGCTGGTGCTGGATGAGCCGACGTCGGCGCTCGACCCCACCGCCGCGCAGGACGTGCTCGCGGCGATCACGACGCTGGTCCACGACGTCGGCCTCACCGTGGTGCTGGCCGAGCACCGACTTGAGCGGGTGATGCACGCCGCCGATTCGGCGATCTGGCTGCCTGGCGACGCCCGGGCGGTGTTCGGGCCCACCGCAGAGATCCTCGGCATCGCCGACGTGAAGCCCCCACTCACCCAGATCTCGGAGGCACTCGGCTGGCCGAAGGTCGAGACGAGCGTGCGCGATGCGCGACGCAAAGTGGCCACCGAAGGGCCACACCTCGACCTCCCCAACCTGCCGGTGCTGGCGGTGTCCTGGCGGGCCGAAGGACTCACCCCGGTGTTGACCGCCGGCGATCTGGCTGTCCACTACGGCGACCTCAGGGCCGTCGAGGTTGACCTTGAGCTGCACGCGGGCAGCATCGTCGCGTTGATGGGGCGCAACGGGTCCGGGAAGTCGTCGTTGATGTGGGCGTTGCAGGGCGCGGTCGCCAGCACCGGGCGACTCGCCGTCAGGGATGTCGACCCGCGCACCGCCTCCGACTCGGAGGCACGCCGCCTCGTCAGCCTGGTTCCCCAGTCCCCCGCCGACCTGCTCTACCTGCCGACCGTCGGCGAGGAACTGCACCAGGCGGACCGGGAATCGGAAGCGGCGCCCGGCACCACCAGGTCGATCCTGGCCACCCTCGGCGTCGATCTGCCGGATGACCGGAACCCGCGCGACCTGTCCGAAGGTCAGCGCCTCGCGCTCGTGCTAGCCATCCAACTGGCGGCCTCCCCGGCCGTGATCTGTCTCGATGAGCCGACCCGTGGCCTCGACTATCAGATGAAGGCCGAGCTGACCGGCATCGTCAGGCGGCTCGCCGAGCAGGGTGCCTGCGTCGTCATCTCAACCCACGACGTCGAGTTCGCGGCACAGACGACCGAGCGGTGCATCGTCCTGGCGGAAGGCGAGGTCGTCGCCGACGGACCGACCCGGACGGTGTGCTGTGCCTCCCCCAGTAACTCGCCACAGGTCGCCAAGGTGTTCTATCCGCACGACGTGCTGACGGTGGCGGAGGTCAAGAAGGCACTGGCTTTGCAGGCGGTCAGGCCGTGAACAACGGTCGACCCGACCGGGTCTCAGTTGCGATGCTGACGATTGCCGGGCTCGCAGGCCTGCTCGCCTTCATCTGGCCACTGATCGTCGCGCCCGCTGCGACGCTGGACGGCAACAGCCAGTCTCCGTTCATCTTCGCGGTGTTGCTTCCTGTGCTCCTCGGTATCGTCGTGTCCGAACTGAGCCGCGGCACCATCGACGTCAAATCCCTGGCGATGCTCGGGGTTCTGTCCGCGCTCGGCGCGCTGGCCAGGCCGTTGGGCGCGGGGACCGCCGGCATCGAGTTTGTGTTCGTGCCGCTGATCCTCGGTGGACGGGTGTTCGGCCCGACCTTCGGGTTCCTGCTGGGCAGCACCACGTTGTTCACCTCGGCCCTACTCACGGGCGGGGTGGGCCCTTGGCTTCCCTATCAGCTCCTGGCGGCGTCCTTCGTCGCAATGGGGGCCGGGTTCCTGCCACGGGCGACCGGCTGGGCCGAGATCGCGGTGCTCAGCTGCTATGCGGGGGTCTCCACGATCTTGTACGGAAGCCTGGTCGACCTGTCCTTCTGGCCGTTCAACCTGGGCCTGGCCACGGATCTGAGCTACGTGGCGGGCGCCCCGTTCCTTGAAAATCTGCACCGCTTCGTGCTGTTCAGCCTGGCCACTGGGATGGGCTGGAACCTTGGCCGGGCACTGACCACCATCTTGACCCTGTGCGTCATCGGGCTGCCGATGCTGCGGATCCTGCGCCGCGCGAACCGTCGCGGAAACTTCACAGAGGCGGCCTGAGCCCGCTCAGAGGACGCTCACCTGCCACCCTGTGTTGTGGCCGCCGTCGTAGGGCAGCAGAGCGTGGAACTGGCCGATCGTCTCGTCGAACACGAGGGGCAGGAAGTGACGGTCGCCGTCCCACATCGGCAGTTCCATCATGGTGGTGACGTCGTGCCATGCGAGGGTCCCCTCGTCGTTGGATGCCGGGACGTCGCCTGTGAAGGCCGTGACAAGGAAAACGAAACCGAACACGTCTCGGCCGTTGAACCCTGGCCAGGAGAGCGTGCCTCGCATGGTGAGCGCGGTCGCCTCGATGCCAGCCTCCTCGCGCAATTCGCGACGGATGGCGGCCACCACGTCCTCGTCGCGCTCGACCTTGCCGCCGAGACCGTTGTACTTGCCCAGCTGTTCGTCTGAGTCGCGGGCGATGCGATGCACGAGCAGGACCTTCGAACGGTCGGGTGAGGTGACGTAGGCCAGCGTGGTGAGTTCGGGCGCGTAGGGCATGCCCAGACGATAGTACGCGGGCGCCGCTGCCCTTCCGCTGATGTGGACTTCCTTGGCTGGAACTGGTCGACGGCCCGGGGCACCTGCCCCGGGCCGTCACGGCGACTCTCCTCTTGAGTGCCTTTGCCTCGCTGATCCCCCAATTGCATCTACGTTGCCAAGGTCACCTGACTAAACAGACACGGCACCTGACGGAATGTGACGCGACCGACGAGAAATTTCCAGAATTTCTTTTTCTCATCCCTATCAGGCGTCAGCCGGCCTCGGGGACGACCACGATCGTGAGGGCCTCGTCGCCGCGCAGCACGCCCAAGGTCATGGATTCACCGACCCGACCTTCCCGGATCCTCGCGACGGCCCCGGCAGCATCGGTGATCGGTGCGCCGTCCACGGCCGTGATCACGTCCCCGGTGCGCAACCCGGCCACCTGCGCGGGCGACCCGAAACGGACAGAAACGACGACGGCGCCCGGACGGCTGGGATCGAGGCTGTCGGTGACGGTGACCCCGATCACGGGCCGTGCCGATGGGTCGGTGGTGGGCGTCGGTGTCGGCGTCGGCGTCGGTGTCGGCGTCGGCGTAGGCGTTGGCGTCGGCGTGGGCGTAGGCGTAGGCGTCGGTGTCGGTGTCGGCGTGGGCGTGGGCGTAGGCGTCGGTGCGGGGGTTGGCCTCGCGCTCGGCGTGAGGCTAGGCGTCGGAGAAGCCTGGGTGGGGTTCGACGTGGGGGTGGGGTTCGACGTGGGGGTGGGGTTCGACGTGGGGGTGGGATCCGAGGTGGGCGTGGTGCTCGGCGTGACAGTGATGGCTGGAGGAATCGGAACGACCGGTCGTAGGGTCGGTGCTGTGGTGGCCGACGGTCGGGAACCGGTGGTGGTGGATTGCCCGGGTCGCCGGTAGGAAGGCCCGCTGCCCGGCTGGCGGTTCGAAGTCGCCGTCGACGTCGCGGTGGGTGTCGACCCGACCGGGGCCACGGAAGCCTCCGTCTCGGATACCGAAGGCTGCGATCCCGCAGTGGCGTCGGCGCCTGGGGATGGACTGTTGGTGGAAGTACCGCCGCTGCCGGGGCCGATCGACGTGGTGAGCGACTGCGGTAGTGGCCCTGCCGCGTCCGGGGGCGAGGAGGAAGCAGCGACGGCGATCACCACGCCTGCGACCACGGCCCCCGCAGCCACCACACCGACCTGAACGCTCCTGGAAGGCTTCCCCCTTCTCTTGCCCGTCACTTGTACGTGAGCGGGATGCGAGGCCTGCGCCCCGCTGGGACCCTCGGTAGCCCTGCCGTCTGCCGCGGCAGTGGTCGGGTCCAGCGCCGACGCAGCCACGGCCGCGGCCATTGACCCGCCGCCGATGAGGGCCACGATCCGCAACGAAACCGCGAGGTGCGCGAGCCTGTGGGAGGCGCGCTCGCACGAGTCACACTCGTCCAGGTGCCGTTCGAGCCGCTCCGTCTGGGCCGAGCTCAGGGTGCGACGGGTGTGCCGCGCCATGTGTGCCAGCACCCAGTCGCATTCGTCGTTCCCGCCGCGCGTCTCGACATGGGCTTGAAGCCAGGCTTGACCCAACGCAACGCGGGCGCGCTTCGTGAGAGCCGTGGTGCCGTTGGGCGTCATGCCCAGGTCACGAGCCACGTCTGCGGTGCGCCGTCCCTCCACGTCGACCATCCAGAGCACGTTGCGCCATCTGTCGGGCAGCGTGTCAAGGGCCTCGGCAACCAGTTCGTGTTCGGCGATCGCGGCGCTGAAGCCGTCGTCGGTCACCCGGGCCTCGCGCCTCATCCAGTGATCGAGGTGGTCATCCTCTGTCGAGGCCTCATGGCTGCGGGTGGCGGTGTTGGTCGCAACGTTGCGGATGCTCGTGCGCAGGTAGGCCGCAAAGGCCCGATCCGGCCCCCCACCGCCGCGGAACGCGGACCAGATCCGGGCGAACGCCTCGGCGGTCACGTCCTCCGGGTCGAGCGAACTGCTGATGCTGGCAGCGAAGCGCACACCCGAGGCGTAGTACTGACGAAACAGGGTGTCGAACGCGGCGCGGTCGCCAGATCGGCAGCGCGCGAGCAGGGCAGCTTCAGCCGGGGCACCGTCCGACTGTTCCATTGCACACTCCCTTGTTCCCCTGGGGAATCAATCAGTCCCATGATAGACCGACACACCGTCCACCCCGACCACAGGACGTACGCCGCGTGGGCCACTCAGATCCGAGCGGCGATGACGGCCCGCGTTCCCATGAGCGTGCGTGCCAGGATGATCGTTGCTGAGCCCCGTCCCCTGGGTTTCAGTTGCCTGCGTAGGAGCGCCGGGTCCACGTCGATGGCACGCTTCTTGATCTCAAGCGTGCCGATGCCGTGTTCGGCGACGTAGCGTCGAAGTGCCCGAACGTCGAAACCGAGCACATCGAGCACCTTGAACGTGGTGGCGAAAGGTGAGTCGACCGGCTCGTCCGAGGACAGGTAGGCGGTGTGCGGGTCAAGCAGCCACACGTCGGCCTCTGGGGCTACGTCCGCGATCAGACCTGACCGGATCACGGCGCCGTCGGGTTCGATCAGGTACTGGCCGAGGGGTCTGACGTCGAGCGGTGCCGTCGCGCCTGGATGCAGAACGTGTGGCAGCACGACGGCCTCGGTACCCGGGCCCAGGCGGTTCCAGAGGGTCGCCTCCACGACGTCGCCATGTTCGCTCACCCAGCCCGCAAGCACCCCTTGGGGGATCAGTTCCTTCGGCACGCCTGGCCCCAGCTTGACCGCAACGAAGCGGTCGGAGGCCAGTTGGTCGAGGACGAACTCCCAAGGCGGTGTGAAGTCGGCTACGTTCCAGGTCCGGCCTTTGGCTGTGCGCCGGGCCGGGTCGAGGAAGATCGCCGCACCCGGAGGAGGCTCCGACTCCTCGGCGAGACCGACCCGGACGTCGCCGCGGCCGACGAGCGCGAGGTTGTGTGCGGCCACGGCTGCGGTCTCGGCATCGGCATCGACCGCCACCACCCGGAGGCCTGCCTCCGAGAACGCCATCGCGTCCGAGCCGATCCCACACCCCAGATCCCAGACCTCCTCTACGCCGGCCTCGACGAACCTCGCGGCGCGCCAGCGTGCCACGGATTCCCGACTGGCCTGTTCAAGACCGTCGCGGGTGAACAGCATCTCGTCGGGCCGGGAAAACTTCGATGCTGCCGCCCGCCGCAGGACGGTCTGCCCGAGCGCCCACGCCGCGTCGTCCGGGCCGAACCGCCGTCGGAGCCGCTCCCCCGCGCCGAGCGAGGATGGGTCCGCCTCCGCCATCGCGGCCCTGAGTGCCTCGTCGCGTTGCGTCATGGCTTCCAGGCTACCGATAGGCCGAGCGGCAGCCGCCTCAGACCCCCGGCCGGTTGAGCCGCCCAGCGAGCTCTGCGAGCAGGCGTGGGCGTACCACCTGACCCACGGTGCAGAATCCCGAGCACAGCGCCTTGGAGAGGCACCCAGAACGTCACGATGGTTTCGACACGGGCGTTCGCTGGCGCTCACGGCCCGGCTCAACCAACAGCAGGGGCCGACTCAACCGCGTCGCGCGGGGCCGGGCTCAACCGGCCGGGGGTTCATCCGGCTCGGGGTTCGGCTGGTCCCCAGGCGTGCGGGTGCCAGGGGTCGTCTTCGGGTTCAGGGGCAACGGCGTAACGCTGGTCCCGGTCGTCGGTGTGCTTGGGCGACTCTGCCCATGTCGAGGGTGTGGGCGACTCTGCCCATGTCGGGGGTGTGGGTGGTTCATCCCAGGTCGTGCGGTTGAGTGGTTGGCCCCAGTCGTCGGTGGGTTCGGGCG